>CAVQWA010000045.1:0-36383 GCA_963717315.1 uncultured Gemmatimonadales bacterium | reverse complement strand
GCCACGTATTGCTGAGATCTTCGACCTCACCGCGGTGTACCAGCGCCTCGGGCGGGTGGTGGCGGGCCAGCCGCTGCCCTGGGTGGCCATGGCGGCCACCGCCGGCGGGCCGGGGGACTCCACCCTGGTGATCGTGGGCCTGTCGCTCGAGAACCGCGCGCTCTCCTTCCAGCGCGAGGGCGAGGGCTTCGCCGCCCATTACCGGGTGGAGATCGCGTTCGAACGGGAGGGCGTGGCCCCGATCGTCGTGGCACGGGACGAGACCGTGCGCGTGGCTGCCTTCCAGGAGACGCTCCGGGCGGAGGAGAGCGTCCTCTTCCAGCAGCTCTTCCACCTGATGCCCGGGGCCTGGACCGCGCGGGTGACGGTGCGCGACCGCCGGGCGAGCCGGCAGACGACCGCCACCGCCCCGGTTGCGGTGCCGGCCTACGCCCCGGGAACCGTCTCGGCGCCCATCCTGGCCTACTCGGTGACCGGCCGGGCGCGGCGGTCGGAGCCGCTCGAGATCCTGCTCAATCCCCGGGGCACGGTGGCGTTCGGGGGCGACACCCTGCTGGCCTACGTCGAGGGCTACTCCCTCGCGCGCGGCACCGAGGTCCCGGTCGAGCTCCGGGACGTCAACGACAGCGTGGTGTACCGCGGCGCCCTGGCCTTCACCGGCGGCCAGGAGGTCGAGGGGAGCGTGCTCCGCATCGCGCCCGACAGCCAGCCGCTCGGCGAACTCACCCTGTCGGTCGGCGCCGGCGGCACCCGGCACGAGACCCGCGCGCTGGTGTCGTTCTCCTCGGCCTGGGTGATCACCAACTTCGACGACATGCTCAGCCTGCTGCGGTACTTCGGGGAGGACGGGCGGGTGGGCGAGCTGCGGCACGCCTCGCCGGCGGAACGCCCGGCGCTCTGGCTCACGTTCTACCGCGAGACCGACCCGGTGCCGATCACCCCGGAGAACGAGGCGCTCGAGGCGTACTTCGGCCGGATCGCCGCCGCCAACCAGCGGTTCCGCGACGAGGGCCTCCCCGGCTGGCGCACCGACCGGGGCGAGGTGTTCATCGGCCTGGGCGAGCCCGACGAGGGATTCCTCACCAACCCGACGCTGACCGAGGGGCGGGTGATCCGCTGGCACTACATCCAGCACCGCCTGACGATCTACTTCCAGGATGAGACCGGCTTCGGCCGCTACCGGCTCACCACCGAGTCGCGGAGCGAGTTCGAGCGGGTCCTCAACCGGCTCCGGCGGCAGGGCCGTTGACGGCCGGCACCCCGCCGGGGCGCGCGCCGCCCCGGCTCTTCCTGGTGGACGGCTACGCACTGATCTATCGCGCCTTCTTCGCGATGATCACGCGGCCGCTCCGCACCACGGCGGGGGAGAACACCTCCGCCGCCTGGGGCGTGGTCAACTTCCTCCTCCGGCTCCGCGAGCGCTGGAAGCCCGAACGGCTGGCGTGGGTCAACGACGCCGGCGATTCCTTCCGCACCGAGCGGTACGCCGAGTACAAGTCCACCCGCGAGAAGCTGGACGACGAGCTCCAGGCCGACTTCGACACCGCGGTGGCGCGGGTGGCGCAGCTGCTGGAGGCCTTCCGCGTTCCCCTCGTGGCGGTGGACGGGTGGGAAGCCGACGACGTGATCGGCACCCTCGCCCGGCGCGCAGCGGACGCCGGGATGCAGGCGGTGATCGTCTCCGGCGACAAGGACTTCTACCAGCTCATCGGGCCGCGCGTGGCGCTGCTCAATCCCGGCCGGGGCGGCCCGGCCGCGGTGGACGAGCAGTGGGTGGACGAGTCCAACGCCGCCGAGCGGCTCGGGGTGCCGCCCGCGCAGGTGGTGGACTACCTCGCCCTCGTGGGGGACAGCTCGGACAACGTCCCCGGGGTGAAGGGGATCGGCGACAAGGGCGCGCGCCAGCTGCTGGAGCAGTACGGCTCGCTCGACGCGATCCTCGCGCACGCGGAGGAGGTGGCCGGCAAGCGCCAGCGGGAGGCGCTGCTCGCGCACGCCGACGAGGCGCGGCTCTCCCGCGAGCTGGTCACGATCCACACCGATGTCCCGGTGCCGGTGGAGCTCGATGCGCTGGTGGAGGGGGAACCGGACCAGGCCCGGGTGCTCAAGCTCCTGGCCGAGCTCGAGTTCCTGTCACTCGCCCGGCGGCTCGGAGCGGCCCCGCCCGCCCCCGCTCCCTTCACCGCGGAGGCGCAGGACGACGCGGAGAACCGCGGAGAACCGACGGAAGTGGTGAACGGGGGTGGGGAGGGGGCCATCGCGGCGCCTCCGCGGCCCCCGGCGGATCCCCGCGCCTCCGCGGTGACCGTCACGATCCTCGACGACCCGCGCGACCTGGGCCCCCTCATCGAGCGCCTGCGGAAGGCGCCGCTGGTGGCGTTCGACACCGAGACCTCCTCCCTCGAGCCGCACGACGCCGAGCTGATCGGGCTCTCGCTCGCCGCCTCGCCCGACGAGGCCTGGTACCTCCCCTTCGGCCACCGGCCCCGCGACGGCGCGCTCGCCGCCCCGGCCGCGGTGGCGAACCTCCCGCCGATCACCGACCCCGCGTGCCGGCCGCTGGTGGAGTACCTCACCGACCCCGGCGCGCCCAAGGCGGGCCACAACGTGAAGTACGACTGGCAGGTGCTGCGCCGCGCCGGGGTGGAGCCGGCCGGCGTGGCCTGGGACTCGATGCTCGCGAGCTTCGTGCTCGACCCCGGCCGCCGCTCGCACGCCATCGACGCCCTCTCGCTCGAGCACCTCGGCCGCCCGATGCGGCAGTACCACGACCTGGTGGGACGCGGCAAGGCGGAGATCCCCTTCGCCGAGGTGCCGGTGGCCGAGGCGGCCGACTACTGCGGCGCCGACAGTGCCACGGTGCTGGCGCTCCGCGAGGTCTTCCAGCCGCAGCTCGAGGAGCACCGCCTGGTGCCGCTGCTGCAGGAGCTCGAGCAGCCGCTGGTGCCGGTGCTGGTGGACATGGAATGGGCCGGCATCCGGATCGACGCGGCGCTCTTCGCCCGGCTGTCGGCCGAGTTCGCGGCCGAGATGGCGCGGCTCGGGGGGCTGATCCAGGCCGCCGCCGGGGAGTCGTTCAACCTCAACTCCCCGAGACAGCTCGCCGCGATCCTCTTCGAGAAGCAGGGGCTCCCGGTGCTCAAGCGGACCAGGACCGGCCCCAGCACCGACGCGGAGGTGCTCGAACTGCTCGCCGCCGAGGGCCACGAGGTGCCGCGCCTCCTCCTCGAGTACCGCGAGGTGCAGAAGCTCCGCTCCACCTACGTGGACGTCCTGCCCCAGCGGGTGAACCGCGCCACCGGCCGGATCCACACCAGCTTCAACCAGACCGGCGCGGCCACCGGACGGCTCTCGTCGTCCGACCCGAACCTGCAGAACATCCCGGTGCGCACCGCGCGCGGCGAGGCGATCCGCCGGGGCTTCATCCCCGAGCCGGGGTGGACCTTCGTGGCGGCCGACTACTCCCAGATCGAGCTCCGCCTGATGGCCCACCTCTCGGGCGACCCGGCGTTCGTCGCCGCGTTCCGGGCCGGGGGGGACATCCACCGCGAGACCGCCGCCATCATCTTCGGCGTCGGGCACGACGTCGTGACCCCGGAGATGCGGGCCCGCGCCAAGACGATCAACTTCGGCACCATCTACGGGCAGGGGCCGTTCGCGCTCTCGAAGCAGCTCGGGATCACGCAGGAGGAGGCGAAGGCGTTCATCACCCGGTACTTCGAGCGCTTCGCCGGGGTGCGGGCGTACCTCGACCGGCAGGTGGAGCTGGCCCGGCGGCAGGGCTACGTGGAGACCCTGTTCGGGCGGCGCCGGTACATCCCCGACATCAACGCGAAGAACTTCAACATCCGCGCCTTCGCCGAGCGCACCGCGCAGAACACCCCGCTCCAGGGCTCCGCGGCGGACCTCATCAAGCGGGCGATGATCGCGGTGCACCGGCGGCTCCGGGAGGAGGGGCTCGGCGCCCGGCTGCTGCTCCAGGTGCACGACGAGCTGGTGCTCGAGGCGCCCCCCGACGAGGTGGCGGCGGTCGTGGCGCTGGTGCGGGAGGAGATGGAAGGGGCGGCGGTGCTCGACGTGCCGCTGGTGGTGGACGTGGGGACGGGGGGGAACTGGCGGGAGGCGAAGTAGGACGGCATCAGTCGGTTTCCTTCCCCCTCCACCCCTTCCCCGGCCACCAGTTCCACTTCCCCGCCATCTGCATGAAGGCCGGCACCAGCACCATCCGGATGATCGTGGCGTCGAGCAGCACCGCCATCGCCAGGCCGAAGCCGAGGAACTGCATCACCAGGACCCGCGCGAAGGCGAAGGCCCCGAACACCAGGATCATGATGAGCGCCGCGGAGGTGATCACCGACGCGGTGGCCGAGAGTCCCTCCATCGTGGCCTCGTCGCTCCGCCCGGTGCGGTCGTACGCCTCCTTGATCCGGCTGAGCAGGAACACCTCGTAGTCCATCGAGAGACCGAAGACCACGGCGAACACCAGCACCGGCACCACCACGAAGATCGCGTCCGTGGGGCCGTCGAGCCCGAGCAGGCCCCCGCCGATCCCGTGCTGGAAGACCAGCACGATGAGCCCGAAGGTGGCTCCCACCGAGAGGCTGTTCATCACGATCGCCTTGAGGGGCACCAGCACCGAGCGGAACGCGATCGCGAGCATCACCCCCGTGGCGGCGAGGATGAGCGCCACCATCAGGGGGAAGCGTTCCAGCAGGGCGTCCTGGAAGTCGAGCGACGCGGCGACGTACCCCCCCACCCGCACCTCCGCCGAGTCGAGCCCGCGGATCCCGGAGCCGGCCAGCGCCCGCACGTGGCGCACCAGGTCCATCGCCGCGCCCAGGCTCACCGTGTCGGCCGGCACCACGTCGAGCAGCGTGACCCGCCCGTCCCGGCTCAGGTAGGCGTCCACGAAGTCGCCCACGTCGGCACGGGCCTGGTCCCGGTCGCTGTAGAGGATCGAGTACTGCAGCAGGGAGAGCCCGGGCCGGAGCGTCACCAGGCTCCGCACCTGCTTCACCCGCGGGTCGGCGGCCAGGGTGTCCGAGAGCCGGCGGAGGCCGCGGAGCCGCGCCGCCCCGGCGGCGCGCTGGCCCTCCGGCACCTCGACCACCACCCGGAGGGGGAGGACCACGCCGCCCGCCCCCATCGCCTGCAGCATCTCGAGCCCGCGCCCCGACTCCGCCGCGGCCGGCCACCAGTGGCGGGACGGGAGCCCGATCCGGAGGAAGAGGAGCGGGGCGGTGAGGATGGCGATGCCGAGGCCGCCGAGCGCGAGCGCCCGCCGCGGGTGGCGCTGCAGGCTCCGCGCCCACTTCTCCCACATCAGGGGGGCGTGGTACCAGGCGAGGCGCCGGGCCAGCCCGCGCGGCAGGTCGATGTTGCGGCCGAGGATGGCCAGGAGCGCCGGCAGCAGGGTCACCGAGAGGAGCACGGCCACCGCGACGACGATGAGCCCGCCGAGCCCGACGCTCCGGGTCTCCACCAGGGGGGTGAGCAGCAGCGCGGCGAAGCCCACCATCACCGTGAGCCCGCTGGTGACCACCGCCCCCCCCGCGGTGCGCATCGTCCGCACCGCGGCCTCGGTGCGCCGGATGCCGCGCTTGAGCTCCTCGCGGAACCGCGTCACCACGAGCAGCGAGTAGTCGATTCCCACCCCGAGCCCGATCATCGTCGTCATGTTGAGGACGAACACCGAGACGGGGGTGTGGCGGGCGATCACGCCGATCAGGGCGAGGGCCACGCTGATGGCCAGGATCCCCACCGCGAGCGGCAGGACGGCGGCGACCAGGGCGCCGAAGGCGAGGACGAGGATGACGAGGGTGAGCGGGAGGACGCGGAGCTCGCTGCGGCGGCTGTCCGCGGCGCTGACGCTGCGGACGTCGAGGTCGAGCGGGGCGCGGCCCGTCACCGTCAGGCGGTACTGGTCGCCGTCGGGCAGGTGGACCAGCGCGTTCCGGAGCGCGGAGCGCGCGGGCCCGACGTAGGCCCCCGCCTCCGGGCCCGGCACCGAGAGCGCGGCGAGGAGGAAGGTCGTGCGGCGATCCGCGCTCCGGAAGACGGGTTCGTTCGCCTCCCGCCAGGTGATGACGCCGCTCACGTACCGTTCCCGCCGGAGCGCCGCGGCCAGCGCCTCGAGGACCTCGGCGGGCCGGCCGGTGGAGTCGAAGCCCGCCGGCCCCTCCACCAGCACCGCGAAGTATTCGCCGAGCGGACGGTCGAAGCGCTCCTGCACCATGCGCTCCGCCACGATCGCCTCGGTGGGCCGGTCGCTGCCGCCGCGGATGTTGAGCAGCTGCACCGTGCCGGGCGCCACGACCGCCGCCGCCACCCCGATCACGGCCCAGGCGGCCACCACCAGCCAGCGCCAGCGCACCAGCGCGCGCGCGAACTCCGTTCCGATGTGGATGCCGCCGCCTCCCTCCTCGACCAGCCGCCCGGCCGCCGGGCCCTCCGGCGCCCGGCCGGCGGCAATGGTAGCGGGGTCCCGACCCCCGGCGCCACTCTCTTCGCCGGCGCGGCGTCTATCTTGCTAGGAACCGATGGCCCGTCCCCCGCTCGCCCTCCTCGCCGCCGTGCTGGGACTCGGCGGCCTCCTCCTGGCCGACGCCCTGCGTCACGGCCCGGACGCGCCCGCGCCCACCGCCGGACCGCCCGGCCGCCGAGCCGCCGAGCCGTCCGCCTCCCCCGGCGCGCGCCCCGACCTCGCGCCGCCGGATGGCGCGGCCCGCCGGGCCGCCCGCGAGCGGATCCTCACGCTTGGCCGGGCGACGTACCTCGATTCGCTGCTCCTCATCAGCGACTCCGCCGTCCGGCGCTGGGGCGAGGGAGACGAGGCGATCCGCTACGCCTTCGACCCCGGACACCCGGAGGGCTGGCACCCGGCGTACGCCGACGAGGTGCGCGAGGCGATTCACCGGTGGGTGCCCGGCCCGCGCCGGATGGTCGAGGTGCGCGACACCGCCGAGGCCGACGTCCTCATCCGCTGGCTGCCGCAATTCGCCTTCCGTCGTGCCGGGCAGACCGACCTCTACTGGGACGCGCGCGGTGCGATCTACCGGGCCCGCGTGCTGCTCGCGCTCCGGAGCGAGCTGGGGCAGCCGCTCCCGCGCGAGGCGCGCCTGTCGGTGGCGATGCACGAGGTCGGCCACGTGTTCGGGCTGCCCCACTCCGCCGACTCGGCCGACGTGATGTACGAGGCGACCCGCGTGGACGCCCCTTCCCCGCGGGACCGCCGCACCCTCCGGGTGCTCTACGAGCTGCCGCTCGGCCTGCTGCGGGAGCCCCGGCGGTGAGGCCAGCCGTCGCAGCCGTCCTGGCCGCCTCCGCCGTCCTGGCCGTCCCCGCCCAGGCCCAGTCCTTCCGCGCCGCCGATGCCGCGGTGCGCGAAGGGATCCGGCGTGGCGTCTACTCCGGCGCCGTGCTGATCGTGGGCCGGCGGGACGCGATCCTCCACCGGAAGGCCTACGGCCGGCTCACCTTCGATCGCCGCGCGCCGGCGCCGCGCCCCGACTCGACCCTCTGGGACCTCGCCTCGCTCACCAAGGTGGTGGCGACGATGCCGGTCGCGCTCCGGCTCGCCGAGCGGGGCGAGCTCGACCTTGACGCGCCGGTGGAGCGGTACGTGCCGGCATTCGGCGGAGGCCCCAAGGGGGCGGTCACCGTGCGGATGCTCCTCAACCACACGAGCGGGCTCCGGCCCGCGATCAACCTCCAGCGCCGTGCGGCCACCCGCGCGGAGGCGCTGGCGCTGGTGCTGGCCGACAGCCTCCTCTCGGCCCCGGGCGCGATGCCGCGCTACAGCGACCTCAACGCCATCGTCCTCGGCCTGGTGGTCGAGGCGGCAGGCGGCGCGCCGCTCGACGCCCTCGCCCGGCGGGAGGTGTTCGAGCCGATCGGGATGGAGCGGACGCTGTTCAACCCGCTCCCGGCGCTCCGCCGGAAGGCCGCGCCGGCCGGCATCGAGCACGGGACCCTGCTCCGCGGCGTGGCCCAGGACCCCTCGGCCCGGCGGCTCGGCGGGGTGGCAGGGCACGCCGGGCTCTTCGGTACCGGCACCGACCTCGCGCGCTACGCGCAGACCTGGCTCCGGGGCGGTGCGGCCGGGTCCGTGCGATTCGCCGAGGCCACGACGCTCGACCGGTTCCTTGCCCACGATCCCGCCGCGGGCACCCGACTCCTCGGCTGGGACACCCCCGACCGCGAGGCCGCGCCCTCGGCCTTCGGTTCGCTCACCTCGGACGCGGCCTACGGCCACACCGGCTGGACCGGCACCCAGGTCTGGATCGACCCGGCGCGCGACCTGTTCGTGGTGTTCCTCACCAACCGGAGCCTCGCCGCCACGCGCCGGCATTCGCTCACGCTGATGCGGGAGACCCGGTCGGCGGTGGCGGATGCGGTGGTGAGGGCGATGGAGCGGTGCGAGCGGGTGGCGGCGCAGGCGCAGTGCTGAGGGGGAGAGGGGAGAGGGGAGAGGGAGAAGGCGGCCCTCTCCCCTCTCCCGTCTCCCCTCTCCCGTCGCCCTCTCCCGTCGCCCCTCTCCCCTTTCCCCGACTAGATTAGTCGGCATGTCGACCCCGACCACTCCTCCCACCCCCGAGATCGTCCGCAAGGCCCTGCGCGGGGTCAAGGACCCCGAACTCAACCTCAACATCGTGGACCTCGGCCTGGTCTACGACATCGAGGTGGACGAGGCGGGAACGGTGCAGGTGAACATGACCCTGACCTCCCCGGGGTGCCCGGCGGGGCCGGAGATCACGACCGACGTGCGGGAGACCGTCGCGAACCTCGACGGCGTGACGTCGGTGGACGTGCAGGTCGTGTGGGAGCCGTACTGGACGCCGGAGAAGATCGACCCGCGGATCCGGGCGTTTCTCGGCTTCTAGGTCATCACCGCATTCACCGCAGAGGCGCAGAGGGCGCAGAGAACTGCTGAAGAATTGTCGCCCCACCCCACCCCGAAATCGTTCCCGGGAGGGGTGGGGCAAGCGTTTGTTGCAGGTGCTCTTCTCTGCGCCCTCTGCGCCTCTGCGGTGAATCGGATCACGCCGCCGCGCCGAGCAGCTCCTTCCCCAGCGCCTCCACCTGCCACTTCCGGACGCCCTCCACTGCCGCGAGCGCCTCGAGCGTCGTGGGCTGCGCCCGCGCGATGGCCTCGAGCGTGCCGTTGGGGCAGAGCACGCCGGGTGCCAGGTCGAGCGTCTGCGCCAGCCTGTTCCGCGCGGCCTTGAGGCTCTCGAGCCGCGCCTCGAACGCCGGGTCCGGCTTGTGCCGCGGGCCGCGCGGCACCCGCGGGATCTGTTCCTCGGGCAACTCCAGCCCGCGGCGTACCGCAGCGAGCAGCTCCTTCCCCCGCCGCGTCACCAGCTCGCCGCCGACCCCCGGCATCGCGCGCAGCGCCTCGGCCGTCTCCGGCGGCTGCCGCGCGATGGCGAAGAGGGCCTCGTTGCCGATGATGCGGAACGAGGCGCGGTCGAGCCGCTTCGCCGTGGATTCGCGCCAGTCGTAGACCTCGCGCAGGATGGCGAGCGGCCGGCCGCGCAGCGCCTTCGCCCCCTTGAGCCGGAGGAAGGCGAGGTCGCCCTCCTCCGCCGGGGTCCAGCGCACCTCCTCGAGCAGGCCGAATTCCTCCTCCGCCCAGGAGAGCCGCCCGGCCGCCTCCAGCCGGCTCCGCAGCAGGTCGCGGAGGCTCGCCAGGTGCGCGGTGTCGTGCGCCGCGTACTCGATCATCTCCCGCTTGAGCGGCCGGGCCGACCAGTCGGCGCGCTGGTACTTCTTGTCCAGCCGTACGTCGGCGTACTTCTCGAGCAGGGCCGCGAGCCCCACGCCGGGCTCGTTCAGGAACTGCGCGGCGATGCGGGTGTCGAAGAGCCGCGTCGGACGGAAGCCGTACTGCCGGTCGAGGAGCCGGAGGTCGTAGTCCGCGTCGTGGAAGACGACCTCCACCGACGAATCGGCGAGCCGCTCGCCCAGGGCGCCGAGCTCCTCCACGGCGAGCGGATCAACGACCGCGGTCTCCGACCGGTTGGAGAGCTGGATGAGGTAGACCCGGTCGTGGTAGCGGTGAAAGCTGGCCGCCTCGGTGTCGACCGCGAGGAGCGGCTCCCGGTCCCACTCCGCCATCAACCGCTCGAGCTCCTTCCGGTCCCGGACGAGCCGGATCCCCTCCGGCACCTCGGTCGAGACCGGGTGGGCCGGAGGGGGAGAGCGCCGCGGAGTGGCGCCGCCGGGCGGATCCTGACGGGATCGGGTGGGCACGCGGGAAAACTCTCCCCATACCCTTTGTGGGCGCAACTTGGGTGAAGTGTCGTGATACTGTCGTGATACTGTCGCGATGGTGTCAGGCGCGGGAGGGGGGAGAGGGGAGAGGGACGGGGGCCGTCTCCCCTCTCCCCTCTCCCCTCTCCCCCCCTCAGTCCGGCCGCTTGCTTCCCTGCTCCAGGCCTTCCGCGATCTCGTCCAGCGCCTTCCAGAGGGTCTTCCAGAAGTCCTTGTCCGGCTGGGCCGGCTCGCCCATCTCGGCGGCCATCTGGAGCTTCCGGGCCAGCCGGCTGGCGTGGCGGATGTACTCGGTCCTCGGTGGCATGGGCGCCTCGGGGAGAGGGGAGAAGGGAGAGGGGAGAAGGGAGGCGGGGGCGAGGGGGTCGGGTCAAGTTGGGGCCCCGGCCTTGTGTGGCTCCCCGGTCATGCCAAGCTTGAGACTACCCTGTCCCCTCTCACCTCTCCCCTCTCCCCGTGGCAATGGACCTTCGCATCTACCCCGACGACTGCGACGCCTTCGGACACCTGAACCACGCGGCCTTCGTGCGGCTCTTCGAGCAGGCCCGCTGGGACACGCTGGCCGCCGGTCCGGGCATGGACGCCTTCCAGCAGGCGGGCGCCTGGCCCGCGGTGCGCCGGACCGCGGTGGAGTACCTCGCCGCCGCCTTCCCCGGCGACGTGCTGCGCTTCGAGCAGCTGGTCACCCACGTGGGACGCACCAGCTTCACGATGCGGCAGACCGCCCGCCGCCTCGGTGACGACCGGCTCCTCGCCACGGCGGAATTCGTCTTCGTCACCGTGGACCGGCAGGGACGCCCGGTCGTGGTACCCGAGGTGATCCGCGAGCTCTTCGCCGGCGAGCCCGGCCGGGACGGCGTGCGGCTCACGGTCCACGGGGTGGAGCTCGCGGTGTCGGTCGAGGGTGAGGGCCGCGCCGTGGTCTTCCTCCACGGCTATCCGCTCGACCGGACCATGTGGGCCCACCAGGTGGCGAACCTGGAGGGCTTCCGCCGCATCGCCCCCGATCTTCGCGGCTTCGGCCGTTCCGACGCGCCCGACCTCGGCTACTCGATGGTGACCTGGGCGGACGACGTGGCGGCACTGCTCGACGCGCTCGGGGAGGAGCGGGCGGTGCTCTGCGGACACTCGATGGGCGGCTACGTGGCGTTCGAGTTCGCGCGGCGCCATCCCGACCGGCTCGCCGGCCTGGTGCTGGTGGACACTCGCGCGGGCGCCGACCCGGAGGAGGGGCGGCGCGGCCGCGATGCCGCGATCCAGCTCGTGCGGGAGAAGGGCGCGGGCCCGATCGCCGAGCAGATGCTGCCCAAGCTCTTCGCACCGGAAAGCGCCGGGCGCCGGCCGGAGGCGGTGGCCCGGATGGAGGCGGTGATGCGGCGGACGCCGGTGGCCGGGATCGCCGGCGCGCTCGCCGCGATGCGCGACCGGGCCGACAGTGGCCCCCTCCTCGAGACGCTGGGGATGCCGGCGCTGGTGATCGTGGGCGAGGAGGATGGCCTCACCCCGCCGGCCGAGGCCGAGGCGATGGCCGCCGCGCTGCCGGGGGCGGTACTGCGGAAGATCCCGGATGCCGGCCACCTCGCGCCGGTGGAGCAGCCCGAGGCGGTGACGGCCGCCATCGCCGAGTTCCTGGGGGGGATCGGGGGGGTGTGAAACCATCTCCCCCCCTCGGGCGTCCAGTACGGTGTGCGGATCCGCTCGGGAGTCAGTTCCCGGCACCGCACATTGCTTCCTTCCTCAAGGGGCCCCCGCCGCCGCGGCCAGAAGTACGGGCGACGGGGGCTTCCTCCTTCCCGGCTACTTCCGCGGCCGCCCCGGCGGCGTGCCGCTCTCGAAGACCTCGCGGTTCTTCGCGGTGTACTGCTGGAGCTCCGGCGGCACGTCCTCCTCGGGGTAGATCGCCGTCACCGGGCATTCCGGCTCGCAGGCGCCGCAGTCGATGCACTCATCGGGATGGATGTAGAGCTGGTCCTCGCCCTCGTAGATGCAGTCCACCGGACAGACGTCCACACAGGCGCGATCCTTCACGCCGATGCAGGCTTCGGTGATCACGTACGTCATCGCGTTCGGTCCTCGCGGCGGGCGCGGGTGAAGGGGGAGGGCGCTCGGTCGCCCCGCCGGTGCGGGGAGAAATAGGAGCCCCCGGGGTGGGGCGCAAGAGTGACGAGTCACGAGTCGTGAGTCCCCCCGCCGGCCCCACGCGTGGTCGCCCGGTCCGGGTTACCCTTCTGGCGACTCGCGACTCGCGACTCGCGACTCGAGACTCGAGACTCATGACTCCCCGCCTCCTCCTCACCGCCGCCCTCCTGGCCGCTCCCGCCGCCCTCCACGCCCAGGGCGCCTGCGGGCCGGGGCGGGTGGCGCTGGTGCTCTCCGGCGGCGGCGCGAAGGGGATGGCCCACGTCGGCGCCATCGCCGCGCTCGAGGCGCGGGGCATCCGGCCCGACCTGATCGTGGGCACCTCGATGGGGGCCGTCGTCGGGGCGCTCTACGCCAGCGGGCACGACGCCCGCGAGCTCGACTCCCTGGCGCGGGTCCTTCCGCTGGCAGAGGCGTTCCGCGGCTACCGGCCCGATCCACCGGCGGTCTTCGCCGCCCGGCCCCCCCTCACGGTCTGGGCCGAAGAGGGCGGCCGGCTCCAGCTCCAGGCCTCGACGGTCTCGGTCCCGCTCATCAACCGCCTGCTGGTCACCGAGCTGCTCGCCGCGAACCTCGCGGCCGGGAGCGATTTCGACCGGCTCCCGATCCCCTTCCGCGCCGTGGCGGCGGATCTCCTGACCGGCGCCGTCGTGGTGTTCCGGAGGGGCGGGCTGGCCGAGGCGGTGCGCGCGAGCTCGTCCATCCCGATCGTCTTCCCGCCGGTGATGATCGACGGCAGGCCGCTGGTGGATGGCGGCATCGCGGCGAACGTGCCGGTGGCGGTCGCGCGCGCCGAAGGTGCGGCACGGGTGATCGTGGTGGACGTGAGCGACCAGCCGAAGGACTCGCTCGACTATGCATCGCCGATCGCCGTCACGCAGCAGGTGCTGGAGCTGCTGGGGCGCCAGCCGCTCGCGCCCCTCGGCCCGGGCGACCTCCACATCCGCCCCGCGATCGACGACTTCCGCTCGCTCGACTTCCGTCGGGGCCTGGTGGACTCGCTCATCGTGCTCGGCCGCACCACCGCCGACTCGGCGCTCGCCGCGAACGACTGCCCCTTCCCCGACGCGCCGACGGCCCGACGCGCCGACGCGCCGGATGTGCTCCGCCTGGGCACCGTGCGTGTGAAGGGCGTGCCGGCCGACCAGGGGGCTCGGCTCGCACGGGGGCTCCTCCTCTACCCCGGAACCGACCTGCCCTTCGACACCCTCCGCGCCCGCATCGGCACCGTCTTCGAGCGGGAGGACCTCACCGCGCTCTGGCTGGACGCCGATTCGGCCGCGGCGGCCAACGTGGTGGTGCGCGCGACGCCGCCACCGCGGAGGAAGGCGGTCCTCGGCGCGGCGTTCGACGCCGACCTCGGAGGCCGGGTCTGGGCCGGCGTGATGGACCGCGCACTGGTGAGCCCGGCCTGGGAAGGTTCGGCGGCCATCGCGTTCGGCGGGCACCGGTTGAGCCTCGACGCCGGGATCCGACGCCGGTTCCCCGTGGCGCGGCTGGTGCCCACGCTGGCCCTCACGGTGGCGCGGGAACGGGTGGAGTTCTTCGACGGCGACCTCGCCGTCGCCGACCTCGTGGGCCGCCACGCCACCGGCTTCCTCGGCCTCGAGCTGGTTCTCCCCCACGGATGGACCGCCGCCGCCGGCGGCGAGATGGTCGCCTGGGACGTCTCCGGCGAGCCGGCCCGCGGCGCCCCGGCAGGCACCGCGCGGATCCTCCGGCTGGGCCAGCCGGGGGAGCGACAAGCGGAGGCGGCCTTCACCGCCTCACCGGACTGGGTGCTGGCGCGAGCCGCCGTGACCTTCCGCGGCCGCCGGGGCGCGCTGCAATTCCAGCCGGTCCTGCGCGCGGCGTGGGGTGAGGACGTGCCCCTCGTGTTCACCGAGCCGCTGGGCGGATGGGCCGGTTTCCCGGGCCTGCCGATGGGCGACCGCCGCTCCGCGCGCGAGCTCTTCGCCGGGATCACCGTCGACCTGCCGGTCCTCGGACCGGCAAGCCTGATGGGCGAGGTGGCCGCCGGGCGGAGCAGGCCGCTCGCGGACGCGCTCCACGAGGACGAGACGATCGCCGGTGCGCGGCTGGGGGTGGGGATGCGAACCCGGTTCGGACCCATCGTCGTCGCGTGGGGCCGCAACGACGAGGACGGGGAGCAGTGGATCGTGCGGGTGGGGGAGTGGTTCTAGGAGTCACGAGTCGCGAGACGCCGGCCGAGACTCGTGGCTCGCGACTCGAGGCTCGCGCCTACAACAGACCCCCCAGCGGCGTCGCGTAGCTCGCGTTCCGCGGTTCCGGCTCGCCGTAGCGGCCCTGCGCGGCATAGTGCCGGTTCCACTCCTCGCGCAGGCAGAACGGGTCGAGCCCGTGGGCCCGGTCCACCGCCAGCACGCCGTCGAGGTGGTCGATCTCGTGCTGCAGCAGCTCGGCCCGGTCGCCTTCCACGTCCACTTCCTGCTCCTGCCCCTTGATGTCGGTGTAGCGCACCCGGATCCGGTACGCCCGGCTCACCTGCACCAGCAGGTTGGGGAAGCAGAAGCAGTCGTCCCAGACCGTGAAGTCCTCCGTCCCGATGTCCACGATCTCGGGATTGAGGAGGACCCAGGGCTGCTCCATCTCGACAAAGATGATCCGCACCGGCGCCCCGATCTGCGGGGCGGCGATGGCCCGGCCCGAGCCGAACCGGGACTGCCAGTCGCGGAGCGTGTCCTTGAGGTCGTCCATCACCAGGCGAACGGCGGCCGATTTCGGCTTGGTCACCGGCTCGCAGCGGGTCCGGAGGATCGGGTCGCCCAGCAGGCGGATGCGATGAACGGTCACGGGTACCGTGGGGAGTCGGGTTCAGGGAGCCGGGAAGCGGCCGCCCGATACCAGACAAGGTAGGAAATCCGCCCCTCCGCGGCCAGCGAGGCCCGTTCAGGATTTCACCGCAGGGGCGCAGAGGACGCAGAGAATCGCAGGAACCCCAATCAGTTGTGCCTCCTGGCCCGGGTGGGGATGGTGGGGGGAACGAAGTTGTGCCCTTGGTCCTGCTCTGCGTCCTCTGCGCCTCTGCGGTGAAGTATTTATATCACAAGCACTTAGGTAGATTCACACCAAAATCGCGAAAAGAATGTTGACAATCCCGATCCGCCGGGTAGGTTTCCGGCGCGATGGGTACCACCTCCCTTCCTTCCGCGGCCGCCCAGGCCGAGCCGCCCATCCCGGGGTACCGGGGTGCGCGGGGGGCCATCCTGATGGAGCTGAAGCGGGAGCCGGGCCTGACGATCCGGGGGCTGATGCAGCGGGTCGGGCTCTCCGCCAACGCGGTCCGGCACCACCTGCGGGAGCTCGGGGCCGAGGGCCTGGTGGAGCACGGCCGCGCCCGGCACGGGGTCGGCGCGCCGCCCCACGCCTACCGGCTCGCGGCGGCGGCGGAGCCCCTCTTCCCCACCGGGTACGCCGCGGCGCTCACCGCCCTCCTCGAGGGCGTGGCGGAGCGGGAGGGCCGGGACGCGGTGGTGGCCCTGCTGGAGCGGCACCTCGCGGGGCTCGTCCCCGGCGCGGGCGCCGGCGCCCCCGCCACCCCGGCGGAGCGGATGACGCAGCTCGCCGGCCTCCGCACCGCCCAGGGTTACATGGCCGAGGGCGCGGCGGGCCCCTGCTGCGGCACGCTGGTGGAGCATCACTGCCCGATCCGTGCGGTGGCGGAGCGGTTCCCCGAGGTCTGCGCCGCCGAGGAGAAGGTGGTGGCCCTCGCCCTCGGCGCCACGGTGGAGCGGCGCCGCCACCTCCTCGCCGGCGACGGCGCCTGCGAGTATCACGTCCGCTTCGCCGACGGCGCGGACGGACCCGAGAACGGAAGCACCCGATGAGCAGCTCGGTCGAGTCGCTGGTCAACAAGGAGTACAAGTACGGGTTCGTCACCGACATCGAGTCGGACACGGCCCCGCGCGGCCTCAACGAGGACGTGATCCGGCTCATCTCCGGCAAGAAGGGAGAACCGGAGTGGCTCCTCGAGTGGCGGCTCAAGGCCTACCAGCGCTGGCTCGGGATGACCGAGCCGCACTGGGCCAACATCTCGTACCCGCCGATCGACTACCAGGACATCATCTACTGGTCGGCGCCGAGGACGCAGAAGCCGGTCGGCTCGCTCGACGAGGTGGACCCGAAGCTGCTCGAGACCTACGAGAAGCTCGGCATCCCGCTCTCGGAGCAGAAGCGGCTCTCCGGCGTGGCGGTGGACGCCATCTTCGACTCGGTGTCGGTCGGCACCACGTTCAAGGAGACGCTGGCGAAGGAGGGGATCATCTTCTGCTCCTTCTCCGAGGCGGTGCGCGAGCACCCGGAGCTGGTGCGGAAGTACCTCGGCAGCGTCGTGCCCCACAGCGACAACTTCTTCGCCGCGCTCAACGCCGCGGTGTTCTCCGACGGCTCGTTCTGCTTCATCCCGAGGGGGGTGAAGTGCCCGCTCGAGCTCAGCACCTACTTCCGGATCAACACCGCGGACGTCGGGCAGTTCGAGCGCACGCTCATCGTGGCCGAGGCGGGCGCGTCGGTGAGCTACCTGGAGGGGTGCACCGCGCCGCGGTTCGACACCAAGCAGCTGCACGCCGCGGTGGTGGAGCTGGTGGCGCTGGACGACGCGACCATCAAGTACTCCACCATCCAGAACTGGTACGCGGGGGACGAGGCGGGGAAGGGCGGCATCTACAACTTCGTCACCAAGCGCGGGAAGTGCGCCGGCGTGCGGAGCCGCATCACCTGGACCCAGGTGGAGACCGGCTCGGCCATCACCTGGAAGTACCCCAGCTGCATCCTGCAGGGCGACGGGTCGGTGGGCGAGTTCTACTCGGTGGCCGTGGTGAACAACCACCAGCAGGCCGACACCGGCACCAAGATGATCCACCTGGGGAAGGACACCCGGAGCACCATCATCTCGAAGGGCATCTCCGCCGGCCAGGGGAACAACAGCTACCGCGGCATGGTGAAGGTGATGCCGAAGGCGGAGAACGCGCGCAACTACACCCAGTGCGACTCGATGCTCATCGGGAACCGCTGCGGGGCGCACACCTTCCCCTACATCGACATCCAGAACAACAGCGCCACGCTGGAGCACGAGGCCTCGACGTCGAAGATCGGGGAGGACCAGATCTTCTACCTCAAGAGCCGCGGGCTCAACACCGAGCACGCCATCTCGCTCATCGTGAACGGCTTCTGCAAGGAAGTGTTCAAGGAGCTGCCGATGGAGTTCGCGGTCGAGGCGCAGAACCTCCTCGGCATCTCACTCGAAGGAAGCGTCGGATGACCCCCCTGCTCGAGATCAGGGACCTGACCGCCTCCGCCGGCGACCGCGAGATCCTCAAGGGGGTCTCCCTCACCGTGCGCGCGGGCGAGGTGCACGCCGTGATGGGCCCGAACGGCTCCGGCAAGAGCACGCTGGCGCAGGTGCTCGCCGGCCATCCCGCCTACACGGTCACCGGCGGCACGGTCACCTGGGAGGGGAAGGACCTCCTCGAGCTGGAGGCGGACGAGCGCGCCCAGGCCGGGCTCTTCCTCGCCTTCCAGTACCCGGTCGAGATCCCCGGGGTCACCAACGCCTACTTCCTGCGCCAGGCGCTGAACGAGCTGCGGAAGGCGCGGGGCGAGGAGGAGCTCGACCCGATCGACTTCCTCGACCTGATCGACGAGAAGCTCAAGGTCGTGGAGTGGGGGCCGGAGGTGCTCGAGCGGGCGGTGAACGCCGGGTTCTCCGGCGGCGAGAAGAAGCGGAACGAGATCCTCCAGATGGCGGTGCTCGAGCCGAAGCTCGCGGTGCTCGACGAGACCGACTCCGGGCTCGACATCGACGCGCTCCGGATCGTGGCGAACGGGGTGAACCGGCTCCGCCGCCCCGACAACGCGTTCGTCCTGGTGACCCACTACCAGCGGCTGCTCAACTACATCGTGCCGGACTTCGTGCACGTGCTGGCCGGCGGGCGGATCGTGCGCTCGGGCGGCAAGGAGCTCGCGCTGGAGCTGGAGGAGCGGGGCTACGACTGGCTCGCCGGCGCGGCCGTGCCGGCGGCGGGGGCCACCGCGTGACGGCGCTGCTCGACCGCTGGGACGCCTTCGCCGCGGCCGAGGCGGCCCCCGCCTGGCTCGCCGAGCGGCGGCGGGCCGGCATCGCCCGCGCCCGCGCCGCCGGCTTCCCGACCCAGAAGGACGAGGACTGGAAGTTCACGTCGGTGGCGGCGATCGCGCAGGCGGACTTCAGGCCGGTCGGACCGTCCGACAGTCCGACCGCGCGACTGTCCGACCACCTCTTCGGCCACCCCGAGTGGCCCCGGCTGGTGGTGGTGAACGGGCGCGTGGCGCCGGCGCTCTCGCACCTGGACGGCCTGCCGGCCGGCGTCCGGCTGCTCCCGCTCTCCCGCGCGCTGGCGGACGAACCGGCGCTGGTGGAGCGGCTCTTCGGGAGCACCTGCGCCGCGGAGGAGAACGCCTTCACCGCGATGAACGCCGCCTACGCCACCGACGGCCTGGTGCTGGTGGTGCCGAAGGGGGTGGAGCTCGCCGCCCCGGTGCACCTGCTCCACGTCACCGACGCCTCGGCGCGGGACGGGATGATCCACGTGCGGAACCTCGTCGTGGCGGAGCGCCAGGCGAAGGTGACCCTGGTGGAGAGCTTCGTGAGCCTGGCCGACGTGCCGGTGTTCACCAACGCCGTCACCGAGGCGCGGCTGGACGACGGCGCGCAGGTGGCGCACGTGAAGATCCAGCGCCAGGGCGAGCAGGCCTACCACGTGGACACCACCCAGGCCGAGCAGGGGCGGGACAGCTCGTACGACTCCTTCTCCTTCGCCATCGGCGGGCGGCTCGCGCGCACCAACGTCTACACCCGGCTCGCCGGGCCCGGGCGCGCACGTGACGCTCGACGGGCTCTACATCCTCCACGGCGACCAGCACGTGGACCACCAGACCCGGGTGGAGCACATCGCGCCCGCCTGCACCAGCTGGGAGGTCTACAAGGGCATCCTCGACGGCAGGAGCCACGGGGTCTTCAACGGCAAGGTGTTCGTGCGGCCCGAGGCGCAGAAGACCGACGGGAAGCAGACCAACAACAACCTGGTGCTCTCCGACCAGGCGAAGGTGGACACCAAGCCGCAGCTCGAGATCTTCGCCGACGACGTGAAGTGCACCCACGGCGCCACCGTGGGGCGGCTCGACCCGACGGCCGTCTTCTACCTGCGGAGCCGCGGGCTCCCGCCGGCCGAGGCCAGGCGGATGCTGACCTGGGGCTTCGCCAGCGACGTGCTGGACAACGTCGCGTCGCTGCCGGTGCGCGAGCACCTGCGCACGCTCGCGCGGGCGCGGCTGGACGAGGCGGTGGGATGAGTCGGGAGTCACGAGTCACGAGTCGCGAGACACCAGTCGCGAGTCACGAGCCCCACGCGACTCGCGGCTCGCGACTCGCGACCTTCGACGTCCGTTCCCAGTTCCCCATCCTCGCCCAGCCCATCAACGGCCGCCGGCTCGCCTACCTCGACAGCGCGGCGAGCGCGCAGAAGCCGCGTGCGGTGCTGGACGCGATGACGGCGTTCCAGGAGACCGCCTATGCCAACATCCACCGCGGGGTGCACACCCTCGCGGAGCGGGCCACGGTGGCCTACGAGGGCGCCCGGGCCCGGGTGGCGCGGTTCGTCGGCGCCGACGACCCCGCCGAGGTCGTCTTCGTCCGCGGCACCACCGAGGCGATCAACCTCGTGGCGAACAGCTGGGGCGCGGCCAACCTCGAGCCCGGCGACGCGGTGCTGGTCACCGCGCTCGAGCACCACGCCAACATCGTCCCCTGGCAGCTCCTCGCCGGGCGCACCGGCTGCCGGCTCATCCCCTGCCCCGTCACCGACGCCGGCGACGTGGACCTGGCCGCGTGGGAGCGGCTGCTCGACGCCGAGCCGGTGAAGCTCGCGGCGTTCCTCCACGTGTCGAACGCCATCGGGACGGTGAACCCCGCGCGCGAGATGGCCGCGATGGCGCGGGCCCGCGGCGCCCGGGTGCTGGTGGACGCGGCCCAGGCGGTGGTCCACCTCCCCACCGACGTCCGCGCCCTCGGCGCCGACTTCCTCTGCTTCAGCGGCCACAAGGCCTACGGCCCGAGCGGCATCGGCGTGCTCTGGGCCCGGCGGGAGCTGCTCGAGGCGATGCCGCCGTGGCAGGGCGGGGGCGACATGATCCGCTCGGTGTCGTTCGCCGGCACCACCTTCGCCGAGCCGCCGAGCCGCTTCGAGGCCGGCACCCCGGCCATCACCGAGGCGGTGGGGCTCGTCGCGGCGCTCGACTGGCTCGAGGGCGCCGGGATCGAGCGGGTGGCGGCGCACGAGCGCGCCCTGGTGGACGAGGCGCTGGCCCGGCTCGCCGGGGTGCCGGGGCTCCGGGTGATCGGCACCCCGCGGGAGCGGGCCGCCGTGATCTCGTTCGTGGTGGACGGGGTGCACCCCCACGACGTGGGACAGCTCCTCGACGAGGAGGGCGTGGCGGTGCGGGTGGGTCACCACTGCGCCCAGCCGGCGATGCAGCGCTTCGGCGTGCCGGCCACCGCGCGCGCGTCGTTCGCCGCGTACAGCAACGCGGAGGATGTCGAGCAGCTGGTGCGCGGGCTCGGCCGGGTGCGAGAGGTCTTCGGGTGAGCACGTCCGACCTCTACCAGGCGGTCATCCTCGACCACAACCGGAGCCCGCGGAACTTCCACCCGATGGAGGGCGCGGACCGGAAGGTCGAGGGCTACAACCCGCTCTGCGGCGACCGGCTCACCCTCTGGCTCAAGCTCGACGACGGCCGCGTGGCCGACGCGAGCTTCGAGGGCCAGGGCTGCGCGGTGAGCCGGGCGGCGGCGTCGCTGATGACGGCGGCGGTGAAGGGCCGCACCACGGCGGAGGCCGAGGCGCTGGCCGAGCGCTTCACCGCGCTGGTCACCGGGCGCCTGCCCGGCGGGGCCGCCGAGCGCGAGCCGCTCGGCAAGCTCGCGGT
This sequence comes from uncultured Gemmatimonadales bacterium, assembly GCA_963717315.1. Taxonomy (GTDB): domain Bacteria; phylum Gemmatimonadota; class Gemmatimonadetes; order Gemmatimonadales; family GWC2-71-9; genus JAICEH01. The sequence goes on along the minus strand of CAVQWA010000045.1, from coordinate 14,987 downwards.
GTTCGAGGGCGTCGCGAAGTTCCCGCTCCGGGTCAAGTGCGCCACGCTGTCGTGGCACGCGCTCCGGGCCGGGCTGCGCGGCGAAGGTGAAGTGACGACGGATTAGGCGCGAGCTGCGGGTCACGAGTCACGAGTCCGCCTCCCGGGCCATTGACTCGCGTCTCGCGTCTCGCAGCTCCGCGGCTCCAAACGCGACTCATCTCACTCACGGAGTACAGTGCACATGCCCTATCCCCCGATGCTCGTCCAGCCGATGAAGGACGAGGTCACCCGACTCGGCGCGAAGGAACTCACCACCATCGCCGAGGTGGACGCGGTGCTCGGCCCCGCCCAGGGAACCGCGCTGGTGTTCGTCAACTCGGTCTGCGGCTGCGCGGCGGGGAACGCCCGCCCGGCGCTCCGGCGCGCGCTGGAGGAGTCGGAGGCGAAGCCCGACGTCGTCGCCACCGTCTTCGCCGGCCAGGACCTCGAGGCCACGCACCGGGCCCGGAGCTACTTCGGCGAGGATTACCAGCCCTCGAGCCCGTCCTTCGCGCTGCTCAAGGACGGCGAGGTGGTGCACTTCATCCACCGGCACCAGATCGAGGGCCGCGCCGCCGAGGCGGTGGCCGCCGAGCTCGTCGCGGCGTTCGGGCGGCATTGCTAGCTGCGAGACACGAGTCACGAGTCACGAGTCCGCCGTGCGGCCGTTCGACTCGTGACTCGCGACTCGCGACTCGGGACTCCCATGACCTTCCACCCCGACCACGAAGCCCTCCACGGCGTCACGGTGGTCGTCACCGGCGCCTCGGGGAAGACCTACGTCGGCCGTTATCACGAGCGCACCGAGCGCGGCGTGCTGCTGCACGACGTCGGGGTCCACGACCCCGGCGCCGCGGCGCATCCCCTGGCCGAGTGGCTCCGGCGGCAGGACCGGTTCGGCGTGAAGGTGGAGCATCGCCACCTGGTGCTCCCGCCCGCCGAGGTCGGCGATGTGGTGCCGTTCCTGGAGTGGCTGGCGGCCAACCCCGCACCGACCCCGCGCCCCTGACGGGAAGGCGGGACGTGGCTCCGCGAGCCGGAGCGGAGCTTCTGCTGGACCTGGGAGGAGCAGCCCGACGGCCTCGACTGGCCGCTCTGGCCGGTGGCCTACTCGGCAGCCGAGCTCACCACCACCGACGAGCTGGAGCGAGTGAAGATGTGCGAGGGGGGCGCCTGCGGCTGGCTCTTCGTGGACCTGAGCCGGAACCGGAGCCGCCGCTGGTGCTCGATGGAGGATTGCGGCAACGTCATCAAGGCCCGCCGCCACTATGCGCGGCACCGGCGCACAGGATAGGTTGGGGCCGACGCACGGGCTGGAACCCGTGTTGCCGTCCTGCCGTCCGCCGACTCAATCAGCCGCCGAGCCGCCATGCCAGACCCCGTCGTCTCCCTCGCCCGCGTCACCAAGCGCTTCGCCGGCCACACCGCGGTGCACGACCTGACGCTCGCCGTGCCCGAGGGCGGCATCTTCGGGTTGCTCGGGCCCAATGGCGCGGGCAAGACGACGACCATCCGGATGATGCTCGACATCATCGAGCCGGACGAGGGGACGATCACCCGCTTCGGGGGGAACGTCCCCGCGCGGGACCTCGCCCACCGGATCGGCTTCCTCCCCGAGGAGCGCGGGCTCTACAAGGCGATGCCGGTGCTCGAGCACCTCGCCTTCTTCGGCGAGCTCAAGGGCCTCCGCCACCGCGAGGCGGTGCGGCGCGCCGAGGCGTGGCTCGGCCGGCTCGGCCTCTCCGACTGGGCGGACAAGAAGATCGAGGACCTCTCCAAGGGGATGCAGCAGAAGGTCCAGTTCGCCGGGGCGATGCTGCACGACCCCGAGCTTGTCGTGATGGACGAGCCGTTCAGCGGGCTCGACCCGGTCAACAGCCAGGTGCTGCGCGACGTGGTGGTGGACCTCGCGCGGCAGGGCCGCACCATCCTCTTCTCGACCCACATCATGGAGCACGCCGAGCAGATGTGCGACCGGGTCGCCATCATCGCGCGGGGCGAGCTGGTGGTGAACGGCCGGCTCTCCGAGGTGAAGGGCGAGTTCGGGCACCGGTTCCTGGCGCTCCGCTTCACCCGGGGGCAGGACGCCGCGGTGCGGGTGCTCGCCGACCGGCGGCTGGTGTCGCGGGTGGACGACCACGGCGCCGCGGCGGAAGTGGAGCTGGCCGACGGCGCGGACGCCGACGCAGTGCTCACCGCGCTGGTGCAGGCCGGCGTGGGCCTGGCGCGGTTCGAGGTGGTGGAGCCGTCGCTCCAGAGCATCTTCATCGCGAAGGTGGGGGCCGAGGCCGCGGTGGCGCCGGCGCGGGGAGGGTCCGGTGCATAAGATCTTCGCGGTGATCCGGCGCGAGGTGCTCACCCGGGTGCGCACCCGGATGTTCCTCATCGGCACCATCCTCGGCCCGATCCTGCTCGCGAGCCTGGTGGTGCTGCCCATCCTGATCGCCGGGCGCGACCGGGACGCGCGGCGGATCGTGGTGCTCGACACCGACGGCGCCGGGCTCGGCGCGCGGGTGGAGCAGGTGCTCGCCGGCTCCACCCGGGGCGACAGGCCGGACGGCCAGCCGCGCTACGTCGTCACGCGGGTGGAGGCGCAGGGCCGGGTGCAGGCGGTGCTCGACTCGCTGGTGGCGCTCACCGGCCAGCGCGACCTGGGTGCCGCATCGCCCACCGGGATCGTGGTGGTGGGCGAGGAGGCGCTGGCCAGCGACACCATCCAGTACTACGGCGCCAACGCCCAGAGCGAGGGCGACATGCGGATGCTCGGCGCCACGCTCGCCACCGCGGTGCGGCTCGAGCGGCTGGCGCGCGAGGGGGTGGACCCGATGGTGGTGGGCCGGGCGATGCTCCCGATCGAGGTCACCAGCCTGCGGGTGAGCCAGGGGCGTCTCACCGGGGAGAGCGGCGAGTCGTCGTTCATCCTGGCGTACGCGATGCTGATGATCCTCTACATCACGCTGCTCCTCTACGGGCAGCAGATGATGACCACGGTCATCGAGGAGAAGTCGAGCCGGATCAACGAGATCCTGGTCTCGAGCCTGCGGCCGTTCGAGCTGCTGCTGGGCAAGGTGATCGGCGTGGGCGCGGTGGCGCTGCTGCAGGTGGGCATCTGGGCGGGGGCGGCGTTCCTGCTGGCGCGCTACCGGCTGGAGATCGCCACGCTGCTCGGCGCCACGCCGGACGCGATGATGTCGGCACCGATCCCCGCCATCCCGCCCGACCTGCTGGCGGTCTTCCTGCTCTTCTTCGTGCTCGGGTTCCTGCTCTACTCGGCGCTCTTCGCGGCGGTGGGCGCCACCTGCAGCTCGCTGCAGGACGTGCAGATGGCGGCGATGCCGGTGACCCTGCTCATTGCCGGCGGGTTCATCGTGGTCATCTCGCTGCTGGACGACCCGACCGGCTCCACCAGCCGGATAATGGGGCTGGTGCCGCTGTACGCGCCGTTCGTGACGCCGGTGCGCTGGTCGCTCGACGCGATGTCGCTGGGCGAGCTGCTGGTCTCGCTCCTCGTGACGGTGCTCGGCGTGCTGGGTGTCGCGTGGATCGCGGGGCGGATCTACCGGACCGGGATGCTGATGTACGGGAAGCGGCCGAGCCTGGGCGAGATCTGGCGGTGGGTCAGGGTGGGGTGAGGGTGGGGACGGTGGGCGCGGACAGGCCGCCGCGCGGGCCCATTCCTCCTCCTGCCTCGTCATCTCTCTCTCCACAGCGGCACCGTGAGCGCATGCTGTTCCAGTGCCCGCCGTTGGGCGGTCGGCAGGGTACCGACGGCGGGATGCCCTCGCCATGCCGTCCGCAGACGGCGGATCGAGGCTAGTACCTCGTCCTCGACCGCAGCGCGGGGCAGCCCAACCCGCGCCGCGAATCGCGCGAAGCGGGCGAGGTCCACCTCGGCCATCATCCTCGCCCCGCCGAGCGAAAGTGCAAGGGAGGCATCGGGAAGGAACGCGACGGTGCCGACCAGGTCGTATGCCGGTGCGAGCTCGACCCGGCGCGGGGTCGGGTACCGGAGCGACCAGTTCTTGACGTGCGCGTCGGCGTTGCCGGTGAGCACCGCGAAAGCCAGCCGCCGCACCAGTTCCATCCCCGCCGCGAATCCCGCCTCGGCCACCACCACCCGTCCGATGTCCTCACAGCTTGCCCGACCGTACTTGTCGTGTGGCCGAAGCGCGAACACCTGCGCGAAGTCCTCCGTGTGAATCCGTCCCTCGGGCCCGCGATCAAATCGTTCCACCGCGAGGGCGGAGCCGGAGAGGGCGCCGATGTCCACCGGAAGCCGGCCGATCGCCTCGAGCGGGACCAGGTGGTGGGGCGGCACTTCGATGCCGACCGACTCCGCGAGGTCGAGCATCGCCGCCTCGTGGGTGGGCACCTCGGCGAAGCGCGCCGAGGGGAGCTTGACGATCCAGTCACCACCCGCGCCGGTCGCGGGGATCGTGAGCCCGCCATCGGCGGCCGCCAGGGCGGAGAATTTCAGTTGTACCCCGGCCAGGGAGAACCGGAGCGGCGTCGCTGTTGCATCGGACTCATCCATCCGCCCGGTCGGGATGTGTGGCCCCGACTCGGCGGTGGCGGTTACGGCACCGGGCAGGTCCTGCCCGAGAGCCTCGAGCAGGAAGAATTCGCGGACCGGCTTGACTCCGGCACGAGCGGCGAGGTAGTCGCGGAGGTGGCCCTCGGGGAGGAGATTCGAGAACCAGGCGGGGAGCGCTGCCCGCGAGGGCCGGGGCGTGACGAGTCCGCCGGCGGCACCCTCGAACGCGAGGCCGAGGATTGGTCGCGCCGGGTCGGTTGCGTACCCGGGGTCGAACGCGAAGGCCACCCGGTCGTCGGGCAGCCGGTCGAGCACACCGACCGGAGTGCCGCCGAGGCGGACCGTGAGGCGTGACGTGGCGTCGGCGTCGCCCGTCATTCGTCCATCCTGGCCTCGAGCTGGTGGCGTGGCCGGTCTTCCGCGGGAGCCACGCCCTCCCGGTCGGCCGCGAGGAGCGCCTCCCACGCCGGGGTCAAGCGAATGGGCATCAGCCGAAGCTCCAGCTCAAGCGCCCGAGCAATCTCGAGTACTGTCCCTATCCGGGAGTTGGCTTTGCCGGCCTCGAGGTTGGAAACGACGTACTGCGCTGTCCCCGCCCGACGGGCCACTTCGGCTTGGCTCAGGCCAAGCTCGAGCCGGGCACGCCGGATCTCGGTGGCCAATTGGTGGAGAAAGTAACGGGGAGTGCTATTCATATCGCTAACAATATACACGTGCCGATGTATATTGTCAATAATATGATTTGCGGGTATCATATCCTTTGCAATATGCAGTACTGCTCGTTCAGGCACCTCCGACCGATGAACGGATTCCCGAACGTGCGACTAGCAGGAGGGAGAGCGCCGTGATTGCGATGCCGGCCAGCACGGCCGGGGCCAGACGTCGGGAGATCCGCAGTTCGATGGCACCTGGCGCCGGAAGAGCCATCAGCTGTCCCTGCTCCGACCGGGTCTCGACTTCGCGCCCGCGCTCGTCGGTGACCCGGAAGACGTCATACGCCGTGAGCGGCAGCAGCACCTCGGCGGCACCACCGGTGCGTACCGCCGCCGGCCGGCCGTCGCTGTCGAGCGTGAGCGACCCGGCGGCGAGCAGGCTGTCGCGGGTGCGCTCGATCCGCCGGCCGAGGCTGTCGGGGTCGGCGTCGCGGGGCAGGTAGTCGCCCTGGGCGGTCATCCCGTAGTCGCCGTATGGCAGCTTGATCCAGGGGACGATGCGCTCCTGGGTGAGCGTCGGGTCGAGCAATCCCTCCGACTGGAGCCGCGCCACTCCCCCGATCGAGATCAGCACCGCCGCCAGGGCGATGGCCGCCCGTCCCGCCCGGGTGACGAAACGCATTGCCAGCAGCCCGAATCCGAGTGCGGCGAAGAAGGTGGCCGGGGCCAGCAGCCGCCAGCCGAACTGCAGGTAGCGCCAGGGCTGTGGCACCAGCGCCCAGACGCCGGCCGGCGCAGCACTCATCGCCACCAGTGCCGCCTGCCCGAGGAGGCTCCAGCCGAGCAGGCGCGAGTGGTCGTCCTTCCCGCGGCCGGCCCGGATGAGCGCGATGGCCCCCGCCACGATCGCGAGCTCGAGCGCGGCCACCGGCCCGAGCCGGCGCCAGACGTTGCCGGTGGCCCCGATCAGCTCCACCGTCGCCGCCATCAGCCCGGGCTCGGCGGCGCGGACGCCGGGGAGGTACCACGCCACCGGGAGCAGCGAGAACGCGGCGAGCCCGAGGGAGAGCGCGCTGGCTCCGGCCAGCGACCGCCACGCGGCCGCACCCGGGAGCCGCGGCGCGGCGAGGAGCCCGACCAGACCGATCGCGGGAAGCGCCCAGAGCGACGAAGCGGTGTGGCTCAGGAGCGTGGTGGCCACCGGAAGCGGCCACCACCACGGGAGCCGGCTGTCCCGGGCCCACCGCACCACGCCGAGCATCACGAGCGGGTACCACGCCATCGCCCAGCCCTCGGCGAAGGCGCCGCGGACGTAGAGCTGGGTGGCACGGTAGGGAAAAAGGCAGTAGACCGCGGCGGTCAATGCCGCCACGAGTGTCCCCGCGCCGAGGAGGCGGAGCAGGGCGAAAATGGTCACCGCGGAGAGCAGCACTCCCGCCAGCACCGACAGGTGCGCGGCGAGCACGATGTCGCCCGTCAGGGGGTACACGAGGGCCGCGGCGGCCTGCGCGAGCGGCGGATAGAAGCGGGGGAGGGCGTGGCCGCCGCCGCGGATGGCGTCCGGCAGGATCTGCGGCCAGTGACCCGCCGAGAGCTCGGCGTTGACCTGGTGGACCCAGAGGTAGAAGTCCACGTGATCCCCGCTCGGCATCCCCACCGGGGAGGTGAGGGCGTGGAACGCCCCCCCGAGGGCGGCCAGCAGCAGGAGCAGGGCGGCGAGGTCGCGGCGGGGCGTCCGGGGCACGGGCGGATAGTGCTGCGGGCCCGCATTCCTGCCAACCCCCCCGGTGCAAGGTGTTGCGCTGTCACCACGTCTCGTTGAGCTTGGGTTGGGTCCGAGCTGCCGAGCCGCCGAGCCCCTGAGCCGCCTTGGGGCGGAACGTCCCTTGCTTCCACGCGACCCGATGCCCACTCCGACCCTCTCCATCGTCATCCCCGCCTTCAACGAGGAGGGCCGCCTCGAGCCGACCGTGCGGGGTGCGGTGGCGTGCGTGCGGGAGCGGGGCGCGGACGCCGAGGTGATCGTCGTGGACGACGGAAGCCGGGACGGGACGTCGGCGCTGGTCCAGCGGCTGGCGGCGGAGCTTCCCGAGGTGCGGCTGGTGCGGCTCGCGGCAAACCACGGCAAGGGTTACGCGGTCCGGAGCGGGGTGCTCAACGCGACCGGCGAGCTCGTGCTCTTCGCCGACGCCGACGGGGCCACCCCCTGGGACCAGCTCGCCCGGCTCGAGGCGGCGATCGCATCGGGCGCCGACGTGGCCATCGGCTCGCGTGCGCTTGGCTCGGCCGAGACGCACGTGCAGGCGCGCTGGTACCGGCGGCTCATCGGCCGCAGCTTCCACCGGTTCGTGGAGCTGCTCACCATCCGCGGGTTCAAGGACACCCAGTGCGGGTTCAAGCTCTTCCGCGGGCCGGTGGCGCAGGACCTCTTCGCGCGGATGCGGATGGACGGGTTCAGCTTCGACGTCGAGGTGCTGCTGATGGCCCAGCGCGGCGGCCACCGGGTAGCGGAGGTGCCGGTCAACTGGGTGCACCAGCCCGGCTCCCGGGTGAGCCTGGCGCGCGACTCGCTGCGGATGCTGCGCGACCTGTTCGTCATCCGCGGCCGGGCGCTGCGGGGCGACTATGACCGGCCCCACGTGGCGGTGGTGGGCGGGCCGGAGGCGAAGTCGCTGGCCGAACCGCCGGCCGCGTGACGGCCGCGAAACCCTGGGCCTGGACGGCTGCGGCGAGCGCTGCGTTCGCCGTCGGCGTCGCCGGCGCGTTCGCGACGCTCCCGACCCCCGACGTCTCCTGGCTCCTCTTCACAAGCGGGCGGCTGCTTGACGGCGCCCGCCTTGGCGTGGACGTCGTGGAGAACTCGCCGCCGGTCATCCTCTGGTTCAAGCTGCCGGCGGTGATGCTCTCGCGAGCCGCCGGATGGGATTCCTGGGTCGTTTGGGTCGCCGCCGTCTCCCTGCTCGGTGCGGTCTCACTTGTCGCGAGTCATCGGGTGCTCTGCCGAGTCCCGTCGCTGTCGGGCTCGGCCGGACCGCTGATGGCGGTGCTCGCCGTCGGGCTTTTCCTCCTGCCGCAGCAGGACTTTGGTCAGCGGGAGCACGTCGCGATCTGCCTTGCGGTGCCGTGGCTCCTAGCGCTCGCCGCCCGGCTCGAGGCCGCGGAGCTGCCCCGCGGCCTGGCCTGGGGGCTCGCGTTCGCCGGCGGGGTTGGCCTCTCGATCAAGCCGCACTTCGGCCTCGTGTGGCTTGCCGTCGCGGCCGTGGTACTCTGGCGCCGGCGAGCGCCGGGGCGCGCGCTCCTGCCCCCGGAACTCGCCGGAGCGGCGGTGACCCCGCTGCTGGCGCTCGTGATCGCGTTCGGCCTCCACCCTGGGTACTTCGGATACGTGCGCGATTATGGCGCCGTGTATGCCGGCTTCCGCAGCGAAAACCCGCTCCTGGTCGGCCTCGTTGGGGAAGGGGTCGAGTGGTCGTGGCTCGGGATCCTGGCGCTGGTGGCGTTCGCGTCGGCAATCGGCCCGAGGCCGGGATCGCTCGTCGTGCTCCTCTCCGCGGTCATCGCCTTCCACCTTGCTGCGGCGGCTCAGATGAAGGGGTGGGACTACCACTTCATCCCGGCCGGCGTGCTCGGGCTGTGCCTGGCCGCCGCTGCCGACGGATGCGCCGGGTGGCCGTCCGACCGGGTGGTGCGTCGCGTGTATCGGGTCGCCGTGCCGCTCGGCATCGCAGTGGCGGCTTGGGTGGGAGGCCGCCGGGCCGTCGAGGTGATCGTGCGGCCCTCGGCGAAGTGGGCGGAGGCAGACCCGAGCCTGCCCGCGCTGCTGCGCGAGGTCCGGCGGTCGGGACGGCGGGAGCGCCTGCTCGTGGTCTCGACCAACCTCGCGTCCGGCTGGCCCCTCGCGCACCTCGCCCGCGCGGACTGGACCCTCCGGGGCCCTGCCGTGTGGCCGCTCGCTGCGATCTACGCCCCCGAACTGGACTCGCCAGGCGTGGTCCGCACGCGTCCGCGCGCGAGCTGGACGCCCCTGGAGCGACGGCTGGCGGCGGAGATCGAGGGGGACGTCTCGCTCCGGCCCCCGACTCTGGTCATCATCCCCCGCCCGATGGCGAACGCGGAACCCTGGCAGGTGCTCTTCCGGTTCGACTACTCGACCATCCTCCCTGCGTCGGTGACGGCGCTGGCGCGCGATCCCGGGTGGACGGCGGGTACCGTCGGGGATTACCTCGTGTATCGGGCGAGGAACTGATGGGCCGGGGCGAGTCCGGTCCGGTCCGGCTGCCGCTCGTGCCGAAGGTGCGCCCGCCGCTGCCGGAGGGGATCGCGCGCATCTACCGGTCCTGCTACAAGGTGAATCGCGAGGGGGGAACCCCGGCCAGTTCCCTCGCGCAGCGGATGGAGGCGTGGCTGCACCGGCAGGTGGCCGCCGACGTGGCGGCCGACCATTCCCCGAGGACCACCTTGGAGCTCGGCGCCGGCACGCTCAATCAGCTCCCGTACGAGCCGGTGCTCGGCCCCTACGACATCGTGGAACCAGTCAAGGAGCTGTACGATGACAGCCCGTACCGGAACCGAATCCGGCAGGCCTTCGCGGACATTGGGGACGTCCCGCGCGACGTGCGCTACGACCGCATCACGTCGGTGGCCACGCTGGAGCACATATGCAATCTCCCCGAGGTTCTCGCGAGGGCCGCGCTCCTCCTCGCGCCGGGGGGGACCTTCCGCGCGGCGATTCCCAGCGAGGGTCCGCCGCTCTGGAGCCTGGGGTGGCGCCTCTCGACCGGCCTGGAGTTCCGGCTGCGCCACGGCCTCGACTACGGCCTGCTGATGCGCCACGAGCACGTGAATACCGCGCGCGAGATCGAGGGGCTCCTGAGATGCTTCTTCCGTGAGGTGGAGGTACGCACCTTCGGGCCGAGTCGTCGGCTCTCGTTCTGCCAGTTCTTCGCCTGCGAGGAGCCGGAGGTCGGGAGGAGTGAGGCGTACCTGGCCGAGCTGGCCCGGGCGGGAAGGCCGGAGGCGTGACCCCGCCGAGTCGGCTGACGTGGCTCGCGGCCACAGCGGCGGCCGTCGTGATCGGCACTGCGGGGGCGTTTCTCACCGTGCCCCGCACCGACACGACGTGGCTGCTTTACGTGACCGGGCGGCTGCTCGATGGCGCCACCCTCGGCGTGGACGTCGTCGAGAACTCCCCCCCGGTCATCCTCTGGTTCAAGGCGCCGGTGGTTCTCCTCGCCCGGGCCACGGGATGGGACGCGTGGCTCCTCTGGGTGGCAGCCGCGGCCCTGATGGCCACCGGCTCGCTGGCGCTCACCGGCGGGCTCCTCCGCGAGGTACCCTCGCTGGCTCGCTCGGCCGACTTGCTCCTCGCGGTCTTCGCGGTGGGCCTCTTCCTCCTCCCGATGCTCGACTTCGGGCAGCGGGAGCACTTGACCGTCGCGCTGGTGGTGCCCTGGCTGCTTGCGGTGGCCGCGAGGGAGGAAGGCGTGCCGCTCGGACGGGGACGGGCTGCGGCGCTGGCGCTCGCGGGCGGTCTCGGCCTCTCGATCAAGCCCCACTTCGGCCTGGTGTGGCTGCTGGTGGCCGTGGTGCTCCTCCGCCGGGAGCGGAGCCCTCGCGTTCTCCTCGCGCCTGAACTGACTGCCGCCGCTCTCGTGCCCGCGCTTGCGATCCTCGCCACGTTCCTGCTGCACCCGGACTGGTTCGGCTACGCCCGGCTCTACGGCCCGCTCTACCTTCGTTTCGGTTTCGAGAATCCGCTCTGGATCGGGCTGGTTGGTGAGGGGATCGAGTGGTCGTGGCTCGGCATCCTGGCACTCCTCGCCTTCGCGCCCGCGATCCGGCCCTGGCCCGGCTCACTGTCGGTGATCGCCGCAGGGCTGGCGGGGTTTCACCTCGCCGCCGCGCTCCAGGCCAAGGGCTGGGGATACCATTTCCTGCCGACGAGCACGGTCGGACTGCTCGCGGCTGCAGCGGCCGCCGCCTGCGCCAATTGGAGCGGGGACCGGCTGGTGCGTCGCATCTACCGACTGGCGGTGCCGCTCGGAATCGCCGTCGTCGGGTGGGGAGGGGTGCGCCGCACTGCCGAGCTGGCGGCACTGCCGGAGCGGAGGTGGGCGGAAGTGGACCCGAGCCTCCGGGCGCTGGTGCGCGAGGTCGGCCGATCGGGAGGCGGCGAGACCCTCCTGCTTCTCTCGATCAACATCAGTGCGGGATTCCCGCTCACTTGGTTGACCGGCTCGAACTGGACCTCGCGCCATCCGGCTCTCTGGGCGCTCGCGGCCGTCTATCCGCGGGAGTTCCGGGGGCCCGGGATGGTGCCGACGCACCCGCCGGCCGAGCGGTCGGCGGACGAACGCTTGGTCGCGGCGGAGCTCGAGGCGGACATCGCGAAGCGTCCGCCGACGATGGTGATCATGCCGCGACCGGAGCCGGATGGCCCGATCTGGGCCGGCTCCCAGCGGTTCGACTATCGGGCCTACTTCGCAGGACAGGGTGACGGAGGGCCAGTTCCCTGCCTCGACGGGCCGCCCCTGCCGGTCGAGGCCTACCTGGTGTGGAGGTGCGAATGCCGATGACCGGGTTCCCGTCGGAGGCAACCGGGCCGCGAGGCCTGGAGCTGGTGTCCGTGGTGCTTCCCGCCCACGATGAGTCGGCCTCGCTCCCCGCCCTCGTCCACGCCATCGAGGCCGTCCTGGACGGGCGTGCTCACGAGCTCGTCATCGTGGATGACGGGAGCAGCGACACGACCTGGGCCGTGATCCAGGAACTCGCCGCCCGGCACCCGTCGGTGCGGGGGGTCCGCTTCAGCCGGAATTTCGGCCATCAGGCCGCCCTCTTCGCCGGGCTGAGGGACACGACGGGAGGCGCGGTGATCATGATGGACGCCGACGGCCAGCATCCGCCAGAACTGATCCCGGAGATGCTCTCGGCGTGGATCGATGGTGCCGAGGTGGTACAGGCGGTGCGGGCCTCGAACGCCCACACCACCTCGGTCCGGCGCCTCAGTTCCCGCGCCTACTACGCGGTGCTTCACGGGCTGACGGGCCTGCCGATCGTTCCCGGCGCCGCCGACTTCCGGCTCCTCAGCCGCCGCGCAGCCGATCTGGTGCTCGGCCAGGAGGGACCGCCGCCCTTTTTCCGGGCATTGCTGCCGTGGATGGGACTGCGCACGGTCTTTCTCCCGTACCACGCAGCGGCGCGGATCGGCGGCCGTTCCAGCTACGGCTGGCGGCGGATGATGGGCCTCTCCCTCGAGGGCATGGTGGGGTATTCGGCCATTCCGCTCCGGCTCGCGGGCCTCGCCGGAACCCTGCTCGCCGGAGGGGCCTTCGCCTACCTGGCGTTCGTGCTGGTGGCCCGGCTCGGGGGGACGCGGGTGGTTCCCGGTTGGGCCTCGGTGGCCGGGCTCGTGGCCCTGCTCAGCGGCATCCAGCTCGTCGTCCTCGCCACCATCGGGGAATACCTGGCCCGCGTCTTCATCGCGACCCTGCACCGTCCCCCGTACGTGGTGGCCGAGCGTGCGGGTGGCTGAATCGGGCGCCACGGTGCGCGACCGCTCTCGCTTCTACGACACGATCGCGCCCGAGTTCGACGCGGTCATGAACCGGTACGACCTGGCCCGGCGGCTGGAAGCGGTTGCGGACATTCTCGTGCGGGCGGGATTGCCGGCTGGGGCGCGCGCGCTGGACGTTGGATGCGGGACCGGCCCGTTCACCTTGCTAACCCAGGCCCGCGGCTTCGAGGTCGTATCCGTGGACATCGGTCCGAAGCTCCTCGAGGTCGCGCGCAGCAAGGGAGCCCGTCATCCGGTGGCAGCCGATGCCCTCCGGCTCCCGTTCCGGGACGGAGCGTTCGACGCGGTGGTCACCTCGGAATGCATCGAGCATACGGTCGCGCCCCGCGTGGCCGTGGTGGAGGCGCTCCGCGTACTCCGGCCGGGTGGCATGCTCGCCCTCACTTGCCCCAACCGGGCGTGGCACTGGGCGGTGGTAGTCGCCTCCGCGCTTCGCCTGCGCCTCTACGAGGGGTACGAGAACTGGCCGGGATGGACGGAGTTGCACGGATGGATAGTCGCCTCGGGTGGCGAGGTGATGGCCCATACCGGGTTGCACGCACTGCCCTTCCAATTTCCCGGCGCTCGGGCAGTACTCCCCTTGCTCGACCGGGTGGCGGCGGGACTGGGGCGCTACTTCGTGAACCAGGTCGTCGAGGGGCGGCGTCTGTGAGCGCCACCGCCGGTCGGCCAGCCCTGGCTGTGGCGTTGGCGGGTGTGCTGGCGGCCTTGGTGATGGTCCACTACCACGATGTGTACTGGTACGCTCCGGATGAAGGGAGCTACGCCCACGTGGCCGAGCGCCTTCTCGACGGCGATCTACTCCACCGCGAAGTGCAGGATGTCCACCCTGGGTACATCAACTTTGTCAATGCCTTCGCCCTCAAGGTGTTCGGGGAGCGGCTGGTCTCGATGCGATACCCGCTCGTGCTCCTCGCCATGGTACAGGGAGCAGCCGTCGCATGGTTGCTCGTCCACCGAGGATTCCTTCTGGCCGTGGGAGCCGGGGTCGGCGCTCCCTTCGTTGGGATGCTCCTCTTCTTGAGTCCATCAGCGAACTGGTATGGCCTGACCCTCGCCCTCGTGCTGGCCGTCGTCCTTGAGCGAAGGACAGGTCCCCGGTGGACTATCGCCCTGCTGGCTGGGCTCGTCTGCGGGCTGGCGCTGATGTTTCGCCAATTGACGGGAGCCATCCTGGAGCCGCCACCCTTGTCCAGCTGATGTTGGTGCAAGAATCCGGAGAGTCCCGAGTTTCGGGCCGGCCGCTGTTCGCGCAATCAGTGGTGGCAATCGTCCTGGCCGGGACGATCGGTTACGTCGCCTGGTTTGCGGATGTCGTCGGGCTCGTCCTGTTCGGCTCCGCCCCGTTGCTCGTTCTGCTCGTGGCGCTCAGGGAGGTGCATCTCTCCAACGTGGAGGCGTTCCGGCGGCTTGGATCGTTCGTCGCCGGAATCGCGATTGGGATCCTCCCCATGGCCGGGTACGTGCTGGCGACGGGCACGCTTGGGCCGTTCGTCGGGGATACTGTGGGGGTGGCGCTCACCATCTCGGGCGTCGAGGAGCTCACCAACCGAAGCTACGCGACCTATCTCGCGCTGGGTGCGCTCGGCGTTGCCAGCCTCACGCCCGCCGCAACCCTCACTGGCGCGTTCTGGCTCGCACTCGTGTGTTCGCCGTTGGGCCTTGCCTTGGCCATTGCTTGGCGGGTGAACCGGCGCGTCAGGATCCGGGATCTTGGCGGTGCGTTGGTGGTGGGGGCGTTCGCAGGGCTGCTGATGGCGCACACGCCGTCGCCGCTCTATGTCGGCGCCGGCGCCCCCGTGGTGGGACTCGCGCTGATGCGCCTCGGCGAGGGTCGCTCCAGGCCGTGGCTCGTTGCCGTGGTTCTTGATCATCGCATGCTCCGCGGCGTGGCAGGTAGGCTGGCCAAGAGCGATCACGGACATCTGGGGACGCGGCCAGCGGCCCGAACTTGTCGAATCCGGGGGCCGCAACGGCCTGCGCATCCCGGCGGCGCAAGCGCGATGGTATCGAGAGATCGAGGAGGAGATCGGAGCTCGGACCGGACCGAGAGACGCGATCTTCGCCCTTCCGAACAACGCCGAGCTCTACTTCCTGACCCAGCGCCGGAATCCGACGTCGTTCTTCAACTTTGCGCTGGGCGTGCGGACCGAGACTGCCCGGGATTCGCTGCTCAACAATACGGAACTGAACCAGCAACAGGGCA
>CAVQWA010000044.1:0-21648 GCA_963717315.1 uncultured Gemmatimonadales bacterium | reverse complement strand
ACTTTGACTTCCGCCGTCATGGTGTCAGTCCAGCGCGTCCAGGATTTGATCGACCCGCTGCGACGTCAGATGCTCGTGGTAGACATGGTCCACCTGCATCATCGGCGCGCCGCAGCAGCCGGCCAGGCACTCTTCCTCGGGCTTCAGATAGAACTTGCCGTCTGGCGTGCTGTGGCCGAGTTTCACGCCGAGCTTGCGCTCGAACTGCCACCATGTTGCTCGGCGCCGCGCAGCATGCACGAGATGTTGGTGCAGACCGAAATCGAATGGCGGCCGATGCAAAGGGTCCCCTGCAAATAGAGAGATTTATTTTCAGCTAAGAATTCAAAAAACTTCATTTGATCTCTTTAAATCCTGTGTAAGGCTGCAAAGCCTTTGGAATTTCTACTGAACCATCTTCTCTTTGGTAATTTTCTAAAATTGCTACGAGTGTTCTTCCCACAGCTAAACCCGAACCATTCAGGGTGTGTGCAAATTGAGGCTTGTTTGTTCCTGATTTAAATCTAATGTTGGCTCTTCTGGCCTGAAAATCTTCACAGTTAGAAACAGAAGAAATCTCTCTATAAGAATTTTGTCCAGGAAGCCATACTTCAATATCATAAGTTTTAGAAGATCCAAAACCCATATCTCCAGTACAAAGCAATGAAACTCTATACGGAAGCTCTAATCTTTTTAAAACTTCTTCTGCATTAGAAACCATTTTTTCGTGTTTCCCTCCTCGGCGACTTCAACGTGGCCAACGCCCTCGGTGCGGCGGGCGCGGCGGTCGCGCTCGGGCGGCCGCTGGAGGAAGTCGTGGTCCGGCTCTCGGCCGCGCCGCAGGTGCCGGGCCGGATGGAGCGGATTGCCACCCGGCCCTGCACGGTGCTCCGCGACTATGCCCACACCCCCGACGCGCTCGAGCGTGCGCTCCGTACCCTCCGCCCCCTCACCCGCGGCCGCCTCATCGTGCTGTTCGGCTGCGGGGGGGACCGTGACCGGGGCAAGCGGCCGATGATGGGCCGGATCGCGGCGGAGCTCGCGGACCTCGCGGTGGTCACGTCCGACAACCCGCGCACCGAGGACCCGGACGCCATCCTCAGCGACATCGAGGTCGGCATGGGCGGGGTGCCCCACCGGCGCGAGGTCGATCGCCGGCGCGCCATCGCGGTGGCGCTCGAGGAAGGCGGCGCGGACGACACGATCCTGCTGGCCGGCAAGGGCCACGAGACCTACCAGGTGATCGGCACCGAGAAGCAGCCCTTCGACGAGCGGGAGATCGTCGCGCGGCTGGGCGCCCGGTGACCCGCTTCCGCGCAGCGTTCGTCCGCGCCGCCCTCGGCCTCCCGGGCCCGGTGGCCGGCGAGCCGGGGTACACCGCCGTCAGCACCGACACGCGCACCTTGCCCCGGGGCGCGCTGTTCGTGGCCCTGCGCGGGGAGCGGTTCGACGGGCACGACCACCTCGCCGCGGCCCGGGACGCGGGCGCCGCCGGTGCCGTCGTCCGGACCGGCACCAGGGCGGTGCCCGGGCTCGTCCTCCACGAGGTGCCCGACACCCTGCGCGCGTACGGCCAGCTGGCGCGCGCGCACCGGGACCGCCTGCCGGGGCCGGTGGTCGCGGTGGCCGGCTCGAACGGCAAGACCAGCACCCGCGCCATGGTGGCGGCGGTGCTCGCCACCCGGTACCGGACCCACGCGACCCGCGGCAACCTCAACAACCTGGTCGGCGTCCCGCTCACCATTCTCGATGCGCCGGACGGCACCGAGGCACTGGTGGTGGAGGCCGGGGCCAGCGAGCCCGGGGAGGTCGCCCGCTACCGTGAGATCATCGGGCCCGACACCAGCGTCATCACGAACGTCGGGGAGGAGCACCTCGAAGGATTCGGGTCGCTCGTCGGGGTGCTGGCGGAAGAACTCGCCCTCGCGGACGGCGTGCCCCTCGTGGTGGTGGGCCCGGAACCGCCCGCCCTTGCCGCCGGCGCCCGCCGCCGGGCGGGCCGCGTCGTGACCGCGGGCCTCGCCGGCGCCGACGTGGTGCCGGAAGCCGTCACCCTCGATTCCGGGGGCCACGCCACGGTGGCGGTGGATGGCGTCGGCTTCCGGCTGCCGCTCCCGGGACGGCACCTCGCCGCGAATGCGATGCTGGCCTGGGCGCTGGTCCGCGAATTCGGGCTGGACCGCCGCGGGGCCGCGGCGGCCCTCGAGCGGCTCGAGATCCCGGGAGGGCGGGGCGAGGTGCTTCACGCCGGCGGGCTGGTGATCCTCAACGACTGCTACAACGCCAACCCGCCCTCGTTCCGGGCCGCGATGGAGACCGCCCGGGCGATGCGGGGCGGGCGTCGGCTGGTCTTCGTGGCCGGGACGATGCGCGAGATGGGCGCCGAGGCCCCGGCGCTGCACGCCACCATCGCCGGGGAGCTGGTGGCCCTGGAGCCCGACCTGCTCGGTGCGGTGGGCGATTTCGTGCCCGCCCTCGCCCCCCACGCCGCCCGGCTCGGCCGCCGGCTGGTGACGGCGGACGACCCCGGGACGCTCGGCGCCCGGCTCGCCCCGCTGCTCCGCCCGGGCGACCTCGTGGTCCTCAAGGCGTCCCGCGGCGTGGCGCTCGAACGTATACTTCCGGTGATCACCGGCCAGCCCACGTCGTCATCGCACTGAGGGGCGATGCTCTACCACCTGCTTACCCCGCTCGGGGAGCATTTCCTCTTCTTCAACCTTTTCAATTACCTCAGCTTCCGGGCCGCCGGCGCGGTGGTCACGGCGCTGCTCCTGGCGTTCGTCGTCGGCCCCGCGATCATCCGGCGCCTGCGGGAGCGGAAGATCGGGCAGGTGATCCGCGCGGAGGGCCCGGCCTCCCACCAGGGCAAGCGCGGCACGCCCACGATGGGCGGCCTGATCATCGTGCTGGCCACGGTGGTGCCGACCCTGCTCTGGGCCCCGCTCGACAACCGCTTCATCCTGGTGGCGGTCTTCGCCACCCTCTGGATGGGCGCCATCGGTTTCCTCGACGATTACCTGAAGATCGTGCGCGGCAGCTCCCGCGGGCTGGTCGCCAAGTGGAAGCTGGTGGGCCAGCTCTCCTTCGGGCTCCTGCTCGGCCTCGCCCTCCTCCGCTGGCCGGTGGTGCCGCCGGAGACCATCCCCGCCTCGGCCACGACGGTGCCCTTCCTCAAGTTCGTCGTGGTGGTCTTCGCGCCCTGGCTGTACGTGGGGTTCGTGACCCTGGTGAGCGGCTTCTTCTCCAACGCGGTCAACCTGACCGACGGGCTCGACGGCCTCGCCACCGGCCTCACCGCGATCGCCGCGGCGGCCTTCGCGGCGTTCGCCTACGTGTTCGGCCGCACCGACATGACCCAGTACCTGAACCTGTTCTACTTCCCGAGCGCCGGGGAGCTGGCGGTGTTCTGCGGGGCCCTGATGGGCGCCGCGATGGGGTTCCTCTGGTTCAACGCCCACCCGGCCCAGGTCTTCATGGGCGACACCGGGAGCCTCGCGATCGGCGGGGCGCTCGGTACCGTCTCCATCCTGCTCAAGGCCGAGTTCCTCCTGGTGATCGTGGGCGGCGTGTTCGTGGCGGAGGGGGCGTCGGTGCTGCTGCAGACCGGAGCCTACAAGTGGCACAAGCGGACCCGCGGGCGGGAGTACGCCGACGCCCACCGCATGTTCCGGATGGCGCCGCTCCACCATCACTTCGAGAAGCTCGGCTGGGCCGAGCCCACGGTGGTGATGCGGTTCTACATCCTGGGCGTCTTCTGCGCCCTCATCGCCCTCGCCACCCTCAAGCTCCGCTGATGTTCGGCCGCTGGCGCGCCACCGGGCGAGAGGTCGCGGTGCTGGGCCTGGCGCGGAGCGGCGAGGCCGCGGCCCTCCTGCTTCGCGACCGGGGGATCCCGGTCTACGTGTCGGACGCCGCGAGCGGGGCGGAGGTCGAGGGGAGGGCCGCGGTGCTCCGGGGGGCGGGGGCCGCGGTCGAGACCGGGGGGCACGACCTCGCCCGGATCGCGCGGGCCGCGGCGGTGGTCGTCTCCCCCGGCGTGCCGCCCGATGCGGCACCGATGCGGGCCGCGCTCGACGCGGGCGTGGAGGTGGTGGCCGAGGTGGACGTGGGATGGGCGGCGCTTCCGGCCCGGCGGATCATCGGGGTCAGCGGCACCAACGGCAAGACGACCACCACCGGGCTGGTGGCGCACCTGCTCCAGGGGGCGGGCATCGGGGCCGCCGCCGTGGGCAACATCGGCCGCGCGCTGGCGGAGTATGCGCGGGCGCCGGGGGCCGAGCGCTGGCTCGTGCTCGAGCTCTCCAGCTTCCAGCTCCACGACACGCACCACCTCCGGCTCGACGTCGGGCTGCTGACAAACCTCGCGCCCGACCATCTCGACCGCTATCCCGTCCTCGAGTCGTACTACGCCGACAAGGCCCGGCTCTTCCGGCTGGGCACGCCGGGCGCCGTCTGGGTCACCAACCTCGACGATCCCGCGGTGCAGGCGATGGCAGCCGGCGTGGCCGGAGTCCACCGGCGCTTCTCCGTCACGGGACGCGCCGACGCCTGGTACGACCGGGCGTCCGACGCGCTGGTGCTGGACGGGCGGGCGGTGCTGCCGCGCGGCGAGCTGCCCCTGCTCGGGGATCACAACGTGGCGAACGCCCTGGCGGCACTCCTCGCTGCGTCGGCCGCGGGCGCCGATCCGGGCGCACTGGCGGAAGGGCTCCGCGGGTTCCGGCCGATGAAGCACCGGCTCGAGCCGGTGCGCGAGGTCGGCGGGGTGCTCTGGATCAACGACTCGAAGGCGACGAACGTCGCATCCACCGAGGTGGCGCTCCGAGGGATGACGCGGCCCTTCGTCCTGCTCCTCGGGGGCCGGCACAAGGGCGAGCCCTACACCAGGCTGGCCGAGGCGGCGGGCGGCCGGTGCCGCGCCGTGGTGGCCTACGGCGAGGCCGGGGACCTGGTCGAGGCCGACCTGGGCGGCCTCCTGCGGGTGGTCCGGGCGGGGACGTTCACCGAGGTCGTGGAGGCGGCCCGCCGGCTGGCGCAGCCGGGGGATGCCGTCCTGCTGAGCCCTGCGTGCTCGAGCTACGACCAGTTCCGGAATTACGAGGAGCGCGGCGCCACCTTCCGCGCCGCCGTGGAGGCGATGTGAGCGACCCCGTCGTCCGGCATCCCGGGGAGTACCGCTGGGAGACGCGGCTCCTCGCCGTCGTCACCGCCACCCTGGTCGTCTTCGGGGTGGCCAACAGCTACGCCGCCGTCGTGCTGCAGGAGGGCACCGGGAACGGCATCAAGCAGGTGGCGGGCGCGCTCGGTGGCCTCCTGGTGATGTCCGTGGCGGCACGGGTGGACTACCGGCTCTGGCGCCGGCTCGCCTGGCCATTCCTCGGCCTCACCCTGCTGTTCCTCCTCGTGCCGCTCCTGCCGTTCACCCGCGCCATCGCTCCCACGCTCAACGGGGCGCGGCGATGGGTTGACCTCGGGCCCTTCTCGGTCCAGCCCTCCGAGGTCGCCCGGCTGGCGGTGGTGGTATGGTGCGCCATGCTCGCCGCCAAGAAGGGGACGCAGGTGCGCGAGTTCAAGAAGGGCATGATGCCGTTCCTCCTGGTGCTCGGCCTGGTGTCGCTGCTGATCCTGCTCCAGCCGAACATGTCGATGGCGGTCCTGACCGCGCTCTGCGGCTTCCTCATCCTCTTCAGCGCGGGGGCCAAGATCGGGCACTTCCTCCTGCTCGGGGTGGGCGCGATCTGGTTCGTCTGGGAGCGGATCGAGGGGGTGTCCTACCGCGCCGCGCGGCTCGCCGCGTTCCTCGACCCGGCCGAAGCCGGCGGGGAGGCCACCTTCCAGGTGAAGCAGTCACTCATCGGGTTCGGGTCGGGCGGCTTCCTCGGCGTCGGGTTCGGCGAGGGGCAGCAGAAGCTCGGTTACCTCCCGTACGCGTACAACGACTTCCTCTTCAGCACCATCGGCGAGGAATGGGGCTTCCTCGGCGTGAGCCTGGTGGTGATCCTCTTTGCGGTGTACTGCTGGCTCGGCTTCCGCATCGCGCGGACCGCGCCCGACCCGTTCGGCCGCTACCTCGCCGCGGGGCTCACCGCGCTCGTCGGGGTGACGGCCGTGATGCACATGTGCGTCTCGGTGGCCCTCATCCCGACCACCGGCCTGAGCCTGCCCTTCATGTCGTACGGCCTGTCGAGCCTGGGGATCGCCCTCGCCGGGGCCGGCATCCTGCTCAGCGTCGGGCGCCTGCGTGGCTCGCCGGCCTCGCGCGGCGAGCGCTGAGGCCGTGCCGGTCGTCCTCGTCGCCGGCGGCGGCACCGGCGGCCACCTCATGCCGGCGCTGGCGTTGGCCGCCGCGCTCCGGGAACGGGTGCCCGGGCTCGAGCCGGTGCTCGTGGGTGCGGAGCGCGGGGTCGAGGCGCACGTCCTCCCCACCCGCGACTTCGCCTTCGCGCTGCTTCCCGCCGAGCCGATCTACCGCCGGCAGTGGTGGCGGAACGCAGGCCAGCCCCTCGCGGCGGTCCGCGTTCTCCGCGCGGTCCGGACCCTCTTCGCCCGGGAGCGCCCGGTGGCCGCGATCGGGACGGGGGGCTACGCCTCGGCACCAGCGGTGTGGTGGGCCGCCCGCCGGGGCCTGCCCACCGCCATCCAGGAGCAGAACGCGTTCCCGGGCCTGGCCACGCGCTGGCTCGCGCGCCGGGTGGATCATGTCTACCTCGGGCTGCCCGAGGCGGGTCGGTACCTGCTCCCTGGCCCCCGCACCAGGGTGTTCGACACCGGCAACCCGATCATCCCGCCGGACGCCGACCGCCGGGAACGGGCGCAGGCCCGGTTCGGGCTGGATCCGGCACGGCCGACGCTCGTCGTCACCGGCGGCTCCCAGGGCGCCCTGGCCATCAACCGGGCGGTCGCGGAGTGGGTGCGGCGGGGCGGAGCGGACGGGCTGAACCTCATCTGGGTGACGGGGAAGGGCACCCACGCCGAGTTCGCGCCGTTCCACGCTCCGCCAGCCCGCCACGTGGTGGACTTCCTCGATCCGATGGCCGACGGCTGGGCCGTGGCCGACCTCGCGCTGAGCCGGGCGGGGATGCTCTCGGTGGCGGAGCTCTGCGCCTGGGGGGTGCCGAGCATCCTGGTCCCGCTGCCGACCGCCGCGGCCGACCACCAGACGAAGAACGCCGAGGCGATGGCAGCGGCCGGGGCATCGGTCCTGCTCCGACAGGCGGACCTTGACGCGGATTCGCTGGGACGGCTGGTCGGGGAACTCCTCGCCGAGGGGATCCGGCGGGACCGGATGGCGGCCGCCGCCCTGCGGCGCGGCCGGCCTGACGCCGCGGCGGAGATCGTGTCACATTTCTTGACGATTCCGGCGGTCGCACGGGCTTTCCCAAATGCTGATGGCCGTGTAAATTAGCTCATCCTTGATGGCCCTTTTCGACGCTGATGACCCGCGGCCCCTCCATTTCGTGGGCATCGGTGGTGCGGGGATGAGTGCCCTCGCGCTCCTGGCCCTCCGGCGTGGCGTGCCGGTCACGGGATGCGATCCCGACCCGACCGGCGCGGCGGACGTGGCGGAGGCGGGTGCCGAGGTGTGGGCGGGGCACGACCCGGCACACGTCCGGGGTGCGCGGGCGGTGGTGGTCACGGCTGCCGTGCCCCCGGGGCATCCCGAGCTCGAGCAGGCGCGCTCCCTCGGCATCCCCGTGGTGCCGCGGAAGGAGGCGCTGGCCCGGTTCGTCGAAGGGGGACGCACCATCGCCATCTCGGGTACGCACGGAAAGACCACCACCACCGCCATGACCACCGAGGCATTGGTGGGGGCGGGTCTGGCCCCGACCGGTATCGCCGGCGGCCGGGTGAGTCTCTGGCGGGGCAACGCCCGCCCCGGGCGGGACGACCTGTTCGTCGTCGAGGCCGACGAGTACGACCGGGCCTTCCTGGCGCTCCACCCGACCGTGGCGGTCGTCACGAACGTCGAGGCGGACCACCTCGAGATCTATGGCTCGCTCGACGCCATCGAGGACGCCTTCGTCGAGTTCGCGGGGCGCGCGGAGCGGCTCGTGACCTGCGCCGACGACGCGGGGGCGGAGCGGGTGGCGCGCCGGGTGGGCGGGGCGGTCTGGCGGTACGGGGTGGCCGCGGGCGCAGACGTCGGCATCGGGGCGGTGAGTCAGGGTCCCGAGGGCTCGCGCGCCGAGCTCCTTCTGCCCGACGGGAGCCGGGCCGACCTGCGGCTGCGGGTGCCGGGTCTGCACAACGTGCGCAACGCGACGGCGGCGCTGGCCGCGGCGCTGGCTGTCGGCGCCGACCGGGACCGAGCCCTCGCGGCACTGGCGGAGTTTCCCGGCGTGGGACGGCGGTTCGAGCGGCTGGGCGAAGCCGGCGGGGTGAGCGTGGTGGACGACTACGCCCACCATCCCACCGAACTCGCCGCCACGCTGGCGGCCGCTCGACAGGCGTACCCGGGGCGCCGGCTGGTGGCGGTGTTCCAGCCCCACCTCTACTCGCGA
Organism: uncultured Gemmatimonadales bacterium; assembly: GCA_963717315.1. GTDB lineage: Bacteria > Gemmatimonadota > Gemmatimonadetes > Gemmatimonadales > GWC2-71-9 > JAICEH01. The sequence goes on along the minus strand of CAVQWA010000044.1, from coordinate 13,168 downwards.
ACCCGGGCCCAGGGCGACGCGATGGGGCGGGCACTGGCGGCGGGGGCGGACCTGGTGATCGTCACCGAGATCTACGCCGCCCGGGAGCAGCCGGTGACCGGCGTGAGCGGGCGGCTGGTGGCGGACGCGGCGGCGGAGGCGGGCGCGGAGGTGCACTTCGTGCCGGTGCGCGAAGAGCTCACCCGGCGCGTGGCTGGCGCTCTCCGACCCGGCGACGTGGTCCTGACCCTCGGCGCAGGTGACATCACCCGCGCGGGTCACGAGCTGGTCCAGTGGCTCGCCGCTTGAAGCCGGGGTGGGTGGTCCTCGGCGCCGTGGCGCTGGGCCTCGCCCTCTGGGCCGGGCTCCCCCGGGCGCTCCGCCAGGTCGGGTTCTTCCGGGTGCGGCGGGTGGAGTTCGCTGGCCTGCGCTATGGCGACGAGCGCGAACTCACCCGGGTCCTGGGGCTGGCCCCCGGAGCGAGCGTCTTCGATGATCTCGACCCCCTGGCCGCGCGGGTCCGGACGGTCCCGGGTGTCGCGGAGGCGGAGGTGGGCCGGCGGCTTCCCGGCACGATCCGGGTGACCATCCGCGAGCGCGAACCCGTGGCGCTCGCGCCGGGACGCGGGCGGCTCGGCCTGATGGACTCGCTGGGCCGCGCGCTGCCGTTCGATCCCGCGCGCGGGGCGCCCGACCTTCCGGTGGCGCTGCGCGCCGATTCGGTGGTGGGACTGGGGCTCGCCCGCCTGCGCGAGCTCGATCCCGAGCTCTTCGCGCAGGTCTCGACCGCCGCGCGGTCCGGGGGCCACCTCGTGGTGGAGGTGGCCGGGCGGCGCTGGCGCCTGCCGGTGGACGTGACGGCGGAGGTGCTTCGTTCGGTGACGGCGGTGGCGGAGGAACTCGCGCGGCAGGGCCGCTCCTACGCGGAGCTGGACGGCCGCTTTGCCCGGCAGGTGGTGGTGCGGGGGCTGGCGTCGTGAGCGCCGCACCGCAGCGCCTCGTCGCCGCGCTCGACATCGGCACGACGGCGGTCAAGGCCATCGTGGCCGAGGGCACCGGCAGCGCCCGCAACCCGGGGGCGCGCATCCTCGGGGTGGGCCTCGAGCGCTGTTCGGGGGTGCGGCGGGGCGTGGTCCGCGACATCGAGGAGACCACCCGTGCCATCCGCAAGGCAATGGCGGACGCGGAACGGATGGCGGGGGTGAAGGTCGGATCAGTGCTGGTCGCCATCGCCGGCGAACACGTCGCCGGCAAGCAGTCCAACGGCGTCGTCTCCATCACCGGCGGCGAGATCCGTACCGCGGACATGGCGCGGGTGAATGACGTCGCCGCGAGCACCCGGCTCGGCGCGGACCACGAGCTCCTGCACGCGATACCGCAGGACTACCAGGTGGATCAGCAGGCCGGAATCAGCGAGCCGATCGGCATGACCGGAACCCGGCTGGACGTGCAGGTCTACCTGGTCTCGGTGCTCTCGAGCGTCCCGGTCAACACCCGGAAGTGCGTCGAGCAGGGCGGCTACGCGGTGGCGGAGTTCGTACTCGGCCCGCTGGCGGAGTCCCTCGCGGTGCTCACGCCCGACGAGCGGGAGCTGGGCGTGGCGCTGGTGGACCTGGGCGGCGGCTCGACGACGGTCTCCATCTTCCAGGGCGGGAAGATCCGCCACACTGCGTCGCTGCTCTGCGCGGGCGGGCACGTCACCGCGGACATCGTGCAGGGGCTCCAGGTCACCCAGCAGGACGCCGAGCGGATCAAGGAACGCTTCGGCGCGGCGTACGAGCCGCTGGTGCCGGAGTCGGACACGGTCGAGCTTCCGAGCACCCCGGCGCAGGGGCCGCGCATCGCGGCCCGGCGGGTGCTGGCGCACATCATGCACGCGCGGCTCCAGGAAGTCCTCGAATACGCCTCGGACGAGCTCACCCGGGCGGGCTACCATCAGCGGCTCCCCGCGGGCATCGTCCTGACCGGCGGCGGCGCGCTGGCCCCGGGCATGGTGGAGCTGGCCCGGGAGGTCTTCGCGGCCCCGGTGCGCCTGGGGGGGCCCGGGGCGGGACTCACGGGACTTGCCGACAGCGTGGAATCCCCGCGATTCTCGGTGGCGGCGGGACTCGCCCTCTACGGGGCGCAGCAGCTGGGGGTCTCGGGCTTCGGTACCGGGGCCAGGCGGAATTCGAACGTCGAGAAGGTGTGGGGACCGGTCAAGCGGTGGCTGCAGGACTTCTTCTGAGCGGATCGGCCGGGGAGGCCAACCCATGGGCGACATGATCTTCGAACTGGACGAAGGCGCGCCGCAGCAGGCGCGGATGAAGGTCGTCGGGGTCGGCGGGGGCGGCGGAAACGCCGTCAACCGGATGATCGACGAGGGGCTGTCGGGGGTGGAGTTCATCTCCGTCAATACCGACGCCCAGGCGCTCACCGCGTCCAAGTCGCACCTCAAGGTCCAGATCGGCCGCAAGCTGACGCGCGGGCTCGGCGCCGGCGCGCGGCCGGAGATCGGCCGCCAGGCGATCGAGGAGAACCGGGACGAGGTGCTGGCCGCGGTGCAGGGCTCGGACCTCGTCTTCGTGACCTGCGGGATGGGCGGCGGCACCGGCACCGGCGCAGCCCCGATCGTGGCCCAGGTGGCCCGCGACCTCGGCGCCCTCACCGTGGGCATCGTCACCAAGCCGTTCCTCTTCGAGGGCCGGAAACGCATGCGCCAGGCCGAGATGGGGATCGGCGACATGCGGCGCAACGTGGACACGATGATCGTCGTGCCCAACGAGCGCCTCCTGGCGGTGGTGGGCAAGCAGATCCCGTTCACCGAGGCGCTCAAGAAGGCCGACGAGGTGCTGCTCCATGCCACCCAGGGCATCGCCAGCCTCATCACCTCCACCGGCATCATCAACGTGGACTTCGCCGACGTCCGCACCATCATGCAGGACGGCGGCGCGGCCCTGATGGGCACCGGCATCGGCCGGGGGGAGAACCGGGCGATGGAGGCAGCCCAGCAGGCCATCTCGAGCCCGCTGCTCGACAACGTCTCGATCTCGGGTGCCACCGGCGTGCTCATCAACATCACCGGCGGCGACGACCTCACCCTCGGCGAAGCCACCCAGATCAGCGAGATCATCCACGACGCCGCCGGCGACGAGGCGGAGATCATCTTCGGCGCCACCAGCGACGCCGCCATGCAGGGCGAGATCCGGGTCACCGTGATCGCCACCGGCTTCGACCGCGCCGTCACCGGCGACGTCGGCCGCGGGATCCAGGTGCCCGCCGCCGGCGTGCTGCCCTTCCCCAGGGAGCGGCGGACCGCCGCCGCTGCCGCGCCGCCGGCGGGCACCCGCGCCGAGCCACGCCGGCCCGCCCCCCAGGCGCCTCCGGCCCCGGCCGCCGAGGTGAGCGACATGGAGATCCCCACGTTCATCCGGCGGCAGATGGACTGATGAGGCGCCGGCTTTCCACCCTGCTCGCGGCGGGGACGGTTGCGGCGGGGGCCGCCTTCGCCCTCCGGGGCGAGTGGCCCTGGCCGCAGCTGCACGTGGCGCCGCCGATCGTGGTCTCCGAGGCCTGGGCCGAGGAGGCCGACACGCTGCTCGCCGGCGAGACGGTGGGCGAGCTGCTCCGGAGCCGCGGCGTGGTGGGGCTGGATCTCGGCGGGCTGGGTGCCCGGATCGGGCTCGATCCGCGGCGGGTGCGCGCCGGCCTGGTCTTCAACTTCCGGCGCTCGCTCGCCGACAGCGTGCCGGAGAGCATCACCGTCCGCACCTCGCCCGAGCGCCGGCTGCGCTTCTTCCGCGCCGGCGGCGCCTGGAGCGCGGAGGCGGAGGCGATCCGGTGGTGGCCCCAGCCGGTGCGCGTGGCGGGGGACATCGGGTCCTCCCTCTACACCGGGCTCGACGGCGCGATCGCCGACGAGCTCCTCCCCGGCGGAGAACGCACCCGGCTCGCGTGGGACATCGCTGACGTCTTCGCGTGGCAGGTGGACTTCTCCCGTGACGTCAGGGACGGCGACCGGTTCGAGGTGCTGCTCGAGCGGGAGGTGTCCGAGGAGGGGGAGGTCCGCTTCGGCCGCGTGCTCGCCGCGGAGCTGCGCGTGGGCGCCAAGGAGCTGACGGCATTCCGGTTCGCCGGGGACGACGGGCGCACCGCCTTCTACGACGCCGAGGGCCGCTCGCTTCGCCGCGCCTTCCTCAAGGCCCCGGTCCAGTTCCGCCGCATTTCCTCCCGCCCCGGCATGCGCCGCCACCCGATCCTCGGCACCGTGCGCCGCCACGCCGGCACCGACTATTCCGCGGCGCCCGGGACCCCGGTGCTTGCGGCAGGGAACGGCGTGGTGCTCCGCGCCGGCTGGGCCGGCGGCTACGGCAACCTCGTGGAGCTGCGCCACGCCAACGGGATCACGACGCGCTACGGCCACTTGCGGGGCGTCGCTCGCGGCGTGCACCCCGGCGCTCGGTTGAGCCAGGGCGAGGTGATCGGCTACGTCGGCTCCACCGGCCTGTCCACCGCGCCGCACCTGCACTACGAATTCCGTGTCAACGGCCAGCCGCGCGACCCGAGGCGTCTCGACCAGGGCGGCGGGGAGCCGATCCCGGCTGCCCGGCGCGCCGCCTTCGTCGTGGAGCGCGACCGCCTGCTGGCCGGGCTTCGCGGCGACTCCCCCCCCGAGGAGTGGCAGGTGGGCCAGTAGCGCCCGAGCCGCCGCCGGCCCGAATCCCCGGGTCCCCCCCGCCGTAGGGAACGGGTGCCCCTCCTCGCCGTCCTCCTCGCCGCCGCCCTGGCGCTCGTCCTTGCGGCCGCCTCGTACCGCCCGCTGTCGAGCCTCGGGCCCGCCCGCTGGCGGCCGGCCGCGTTTCGCGCGCTGGCGCTTTTCGCGCTCTTCCTCCTCCTCGCCGACCCGCTCCTGCCGGGCGGGCGTGCCCCGCGCCCGCTCGTCCTGCTGGATGCGTCCCTGAGCTTCGGCGCGGCGGGTGGCCGGTGGGAAGCCGCGCGGGACACCGCGATGGCGCGCGGCGAGCTCCGCCTTGTGGGCGACGCCTCGCCCCGGACCGATACGGCGCCGACGCGCGGGGGCTCGCACCTCGGTCCGGCGCTCCGTGCCGCCGCCGCCTCGGACCGCCCCCTCGTGGTGGTGACCGACGGGGAAGTCGAGGACGGTGGCGACCTCGATCCGTCGGTGCTTCGCCGCACCGCCGTCGTGGTGCTGCCGCGTGCGCCGGTGGCGGACGCCGCCCTCACCGCATTGGAGGCGCCCGAGCGTGCCGCGATCGGTGACACGATCGCCTTCGCCGCCGAGGTCACGGTGCAGGCCGGGCCCGGGGGCGCGCCGTCCGGGGACACCCTGGCACTCGAGGTCACCTCGGGCGGCCGGACGCTGCTCAAGCTGCCGCTCGGCGCGCTCCCCGTCGGTCGCCGGCGGGTGGGCTTCACCCTGCCGGCGGCGGCGCTCGGCGCCGGCGTGCACGCGGTGCGCGTCGCGGTCGTGCCGGCCGATGCGGAGCCGCGGGACGACGCCCGTCTCCGCCTGGTCGCCGTGTCGGCCACGCCGGGCGCGGTGCTGCTCGCGCGCCCCGGCGACTGGGACGCGCGCTTCCTGTACCGGACCCTGCGCGACGTGGCCGACATCCCGATGCGCGGGTTCGTCCACCTCGGCCCGGGAGGCTGGCGCCGGATGGAGGATCTCCGCCCCGCGTCGGAGGCCGAGGTCGCGCACGCCGCGGCGGGTGCGGACCTCCTGGTGCTGAAGGGGCGGACCGGCGGGTTCGCCACCGGTGCGCGCGCGCGCGGCGTCCTTCGCTGGCCCAGCGGCGAGGAGGGAGGGACGGCGCTCGCCGGGGACTGGTACGTCGGCGAGGTCGGGGCCTCTCCGCTCGGCGGCTCGCTCGCCCTGCCGGTCGAGTCGCTCCCGCCGCTGGCCCGCGTGGTGGACGGCCCGGCGCCACCGGGCGGCTGGTCGGCGGCCACGGCCCAGGCGAGCCGACGGGGGACTCCGCGTCCGGTGATCACGGGACGGTCCGACGGCCAGCGCCGGGAAGTGCAGGTGCGGGCCGACGGTTTCTGGCGCTGGCGGTTCCGCGGCGGGCTCGCCGAGCAATCGTACCGGAGCCTGGTGGCGGCGGCCGCGTCCTGGCTGCTGGCTGCGCCCGACTCCGCCGCCGGCCGCGCGCGCCCGGTTCGGACCGTGGTGCCGCGCGGCCTGCCGATGCGATTCGCGTGGACCGGTGACTCCCCGGCCGGGGACATCCCGGTGGTCCTCGAGACCGGCACGCACACCCTGACCGACACCCTCCGGTTCGACGGCGCGGGCCGCGCCGAGCTCTGGCTGGAGCCCGGCGTATGGCGCTACCGGCTGGCCGACGGGGGCCGCGGGACGGTGGCGGTGGAGGAATACTCGGATGAGTGGGTGCCCCGCGCGGTGACGCTGGCTGCCAACGCCGGCGGACCGCCGCCCACCGGGACCCGGGCCCCGTTCCGCACCCAGTGGTGGCCCTACCTGCTCGTGGTGCTGGCCCTCGGCGGGGAGTGGTGGTGGCGGCGGCGGTTGGGGCTGCGGTAGTCGCGAATCGCGATTGGGTCGCGCGCCTCCCCAGGCGCGACTCGCGACTCGTGACTCGCGACTCGTGACTCGTGACTCGTGACTCGCGACTCGCGACTCGTGACTCGTGACTCGCGACTCGCGACCCGGTATACTCCCGGCATGACCAGCATCTCCGGCCGAAGGCTCGGCCTCTGGGCCCGGCTCAAGCGCCTCGCGCTCACCGACGTGAACGCGCTGATGCGGGGGCTCAATCGCGAGGACCTGGAGGCAATTGAACGCCTGCTCCTCGAGGCGGACTTCGGCGTCCCGGCCACCCTTGACCTGGTGGAGGCGCTGGAGGAGGGGGTGCGGCAGGGGAGGCTGCGCACCGAGGCCGACCTGCGGGCCGCGATCGTCTCCCGGCTGGAGGAGATCCTCGCGGGACCCGCGGAGCCAGGGCGCATCGCCCGCGCGGCCGAGGGGCCGACGGTCGTCCTCCTGGCCGGCGTGAACGGCGTCGGCAAGACCACCACGGCGGCGAAGCTCGCCTGGCGCCTCCAACGCGAGGGCCGGGGCGTGCTCCTCGCGGCGGCGGACACCTGGCGGGCCGGCGCCATCGCCCAGCTTGAGACCTGGGCGGCGCGGGTCGGCGTGCCGTGCGTGAGCGGTGCTGCGGGGGGCGACCCTGCCGCGGTCGCGTTCGACGCGGTGGAGGCGGCCGCGGGGCGGGGGCTCGACACCGTCATCGTGGATACCGCCGGCCGCTTGCACACCCAGGACGGGTTGATGGACGAGCTGCGGAAGGTGGTCCGGGTGGTCGGCCGCCGGGCGCCTGGCGCACCGCACGAGACCCTGCTCGTGCTCGATGGGACGGTGGGACAGAACGCGGTGCAGCAGGGCCGGGAATTCACCCGCGCCGCCGCGCTGACCGGTCTGGTAGTGACGAAGCTCGACGGCACCGCGCGGGGAGGTGCCGTAGTCGCCCTTCGCCGCGAGCTCCAGGTTCCGATCCGGTTCCTCGGCACGGGGGAGGATGTCGAGGACCTCGAACCGTTCGACGTCCGCGCCTTCGCGGAGCGGGTCCTCGAGGAGTGAGCGGGGAGCCGGGAGCGGGGAGGCCCCTCGCCCCTCGCCCCTCTCCCCTCTCCCATGAGCGTCGACCTCTCCACCCCCGTCCGCTTCCTCAAGGGCATCGGCGACCGCCGCTCCGAGGCTTTCGCCCGTCTCGGCGTCCACACCGCGGGCGACCTGCTCCGCCACCTCCCGCATCGCTATCTCGACGCCTCCACCGTGACCCCGCTCGCCCGCGCGAAGGTGGGCGACGAGGTCGCCTGCGTGGGCCGGGTCATCGCGAAGGGAGTGATGCCGACCCGGCGCGGACTCCGGATCTTCCGCGCGGTGCTGCGGGACGGCTCGGGCATGCTCGAGTGCGCCTGGCCGGGGCAGAGCTTCCTCGACCGGACCATCGAGGTGGGTCAGACCCTGCTCGTCAGCGGTCCGGTGCGCTTCTACCACGGGCGGCAGCTCGTGCCGCGGGAGTTCCTGGTCCTCGCCGATGCCGGCACCGAGGATGGTGCGCCGGAGGCCGGGGTGATCCTGCCGGTGTATCCGGCCACCGAGGGGCTGAGCCACCGCCAGATCCGCGCCCTGGTGGATCGGCACCTGGACACCCTCACCGCGCGGGTACGCGAGGTGCTGCCACCCGCGCTCCTCTCCGCCCTGGAGCTCCCGGAGGCCGCGGCCGCCTATCGCCTCGCGCACCGCCCCCGCTCGCTGGCGGAGGCGGAGTCGGGACGGCGCCGCCTTGCCTTCGACGAGCTGCTCGACCAGCAGCTGATGCTGGTGCGGGCGCGCACGCTCGCCAAGCGGCAACGCGCCGGCGTGGCGTTCACCCTGCGAAAGGACCTGACCTCCCGGCTCCGGGCCGCGCTGCCGTGGCCGCTCACCGACGACCAGAAGCGCGCCCTCCGCGAGATCACCGCCGACATGACCGCCCCGGAGCGGATGCACCGCCTCCTCCTTGGCGACGTCGGCACCGGGAAGACGGTCGTCGCGCTCTTCGCGATGCTCCTGGCGGTGGAGAACGACTTCCAGGCGGCGCTCATGGCGCCGACCGAGCTGCTCGCCGAGCAGCACGCCGCTACCCTCGCGGGACTGCTCGCGCCCCTCGGCCTCCTTCCCGAGGTGCTCCTCGGCCGCCAGTCGGCCGCGGAGAAGAAGGCGGCGCGCCAGAGGCTCGCGGACGGGAGGAGCCGGCTCGTCGTGGGGACCCACGCGCTGTTCCAGGAGACCGTGGCCTTCCACCGGCTCGGCCTCGCGGTGATCGACGAGCAGCACCGGTTCGGGGTGGAGCAGCGGGCGGCGCTGGTGGGGAAGGGGTCGGCCCCCGACGTGCTCCTTCTCTCCGCGACGCCGATCCCGCGCTCGCTCGCCCTCACCCGGTACGGGGACCTCGACGTCTCGATCCTCCGGGAGCGCCCCCCCGGGCGCGGGGCCATCCGGACCGCCGTCCGGACTGCGGGCCAGCGCGACCGGGTGCTCGACTTCGTGCGGGAGACAGTGAGCGGCGGCGGACAGGCGTACGTGGTGCTCCCCGTCATCGAGGAGTCGGAGAAGGCCGACCTTCGCGCCGCCACCACGATGGCGGAGGCGCTCCAGGCCCGATGGCCCGATGTCGCGGTGGGGCTGGTGCACGGGCGGCTCAAGCCGGAGGAGCGCGACGACGTGATGCGCCGCTTCCGGGCCGGGGAGGTGCAGGTGCTGGTGGCCACGACGGTGATCGAGGTGGGGATCGACGTGCCGAGCGCAACGGTGATGGTGATCGAGCACCCCGAGCGCTTCGGCCTGGCACAGCTGCACCAACTGCGCGGACGGATCGGCCGGGGCGCGGGAGAGAGCCACTGCATCCTGCTCTCCGATGGCCGGCCACCCGACCGCCTCCGGGCGTTCGCCCGGACCACCGACGGGTTCGAGATCGCGGAGCTCGACCTCCGCGAACGCGGGATGGGCGACCTGATCGGCGCCCGGCAGTCAGGGGGATGGGAACTTCGCGTGGCACGGCTTCCCGAGGACGAGGACCTGCTCCAGGCGGCGCACCAGGCGGCGGCGGGGTTGCTGGCGGCCGACCCGGCGTTGCAGCGGCCGGAGCACCGCGCCCTCCGCGAGCGCGCCGTCGCCCGCTTCCCGCGGGCGGTGGACCTCTTCCGGACCGGCTAGAATACCCGGAAGCGGGCGCCCACCTTCCCGACGCGAGGATCCACCAGCGGCTCGAAGGGAATGTCGTCGCGCTCGGGCCCGTCGGGCCGGGTGATCTCGTAGATGAAGAGCGCCACCGCGCCTACCAGCGACACCTCCGCACCCACCAGCCATGCACGCGCCCGGTCGTCCTCCCGGAGGGCGGCCTGGTAGAGCCGCTCGCTCTCGGGGTCATCATAGCCCCCGGGGCCGATGATGCAGGCGGACGGTTGCTGGCGGCAGCGCTCGTCGAGCGCGTTGTACGCATCGTCCGCCCTCTCGTGGTGGTCCTGCGCGTGCCAGGCGCCGAACCCGGCGAGCGCGAGCGCGACGAACTTGCCGTACCGGACGGTCCACGGCGCCTGCTGCGCGGACGCGGGGCCCGCCAGCGTGAGCGCGAGGATCGCGGCGAGCGCGCACGCCAGCGGGGCGCGGCTCATCGGCTGTACCGGGCGAGGTCGCCGTTGGACCCGACCACCAGGAGGTCACCCCCGGGGAGGCGGATCGCGGGCACGCCGAGCGGCCGCCAGTGGTTGAGGCGCCAGCGTTCCGAGCCGTCGGCGGCGTAGGCGCGGAGCGTCCCATCCGCGCCGGGGACGAGGACCAGGTCGCCCTCGGCGACCGGTGGCCCCGCGATCGGCCGGCCGGTGCGGAGGATGCGGTGCCCCCCGCCCGGCAGCACCGCCCAGACCTCCCCGCCGACGGTACCCGCCAGCAGCGTGTCGCCGTCCGTGCCGAGCGGGGCCAGCACCGGCGACCGGAGGGCGACGCGCCACGCCACGGTCAGGCTCCCGGGGTTGAGCGCCACCACCTCGCCCTGCGCCGTGCCCCCGACGAGCTGGGTGCCCGCCGTCCGCCATCCGCCGGGCGCGTCCCCCGGTCCCGCCGCGCGGGCGAGGACGGCGCCATCGCCCGGCGACAGGCGGAAGAGCGAGTCGGATGTGGTGGCGAGGATCGCATCCGCGAGCGCGACCGGCGGCGTGACCGAGGCGCCGATCCTCCGGCGCCAGCGGACCCGGCCGGTGCCGGGCTCGAGCGCAACGATGTGTCCCTCCCGAGCGTGCATCGCCACCACACCCGCCCCGACGGCGAGCGGCATTCCCGTGCGCCAGCGGACTCTGCGCCAGCGCTGGGCACCGGTGACCGCGTCGAGCGCGACCACCGCGCCCTGGGGCCGGTCGGTCCCCACGAACACGGTGCCGCCGGAGACCACCACCCCGCCGAGGATCGCGCCGCCGAGGCGCCGGCGCCACTTCACCGCGCCGCTGGCGAGATCCACCGCGTAGACCGTGCGGTCGGTCCCGCCGAGGTAGGCCGTGCCGTCCTGCACCACGATCTCGCCGCTCGTGCCCCGTCCTGCGCTGGTGGTCCAGGCCGCGTGATACGGCCCCGCGAGCGCCTCCGGCACCGGCCCCGGCGGCGGCCGGAATTGCAGGCACGCCGCGTTGACCAGCCCGCAGAGCACGGCTAGACTCCGCCCGGCGCCGGTCAGGCGCGGCAACGCTCCCCCAGCAGGCGGCAGATGACGGTCGTTCGCATCGAAGAACTCCCGGGTCAGGTCGGCGGCACGGTCACCGTCCAGGGGTGGGTCACCACCACCCGGTCGAGCGGGAAGATCGCCTTCATCGTCCTGCGGGACGGCACCGGGCTCCTGCAGGCCGTGGTGCTGAAGAAGGAAGTCCCCGAGGCGGTCTGGACCGCGTTCGAGGGGCTGGCCCAGGAGACCTGCGTGGCGGCGACCGGTGCGGTGCGCGCCGACCCCCGCGCGCCAGGGGGGCACGAGCTCACGGTCACGGCGCTCGAAGTGCTCGGGCCCAGCCGGGACTTCCCCATCTCCCCCAAGGAACATGGGACGTCCTTCCTCTTCGAGCATAGACACCTGTGGCTCCGGAGCCGCCGCCAGGTCGCCATCGCCCGGGTGCGGAGCGAGGTGGTCCAGGCCATCCGCGACTTCTTCTACGAGCGCCACTTCACGCTGGTCGACACGCCGATCCTGACGGGGTCCATCGGGGAACAGGCGGGGGAGCTCTTCGCCACCGACTACTTCGACCTCGGCAAGGCCTACCTCGCCCAGACCGGCCAGCTCTACGGGGAGGCGGCCGCCGCCGCGCTCGGCAAGATCTACTGCTTCGGCCCCACCTTCCGCGCCGAGAAGTCCAAGACCCGCCGCCACCTCACCGAGTTCTGGATGGTGGAGCCGGAGGTCGCGTTCAACGACTCCGACGCGAACATGCGCCTGCAGGAGGAGTTCGTCAGCTACGTCGTCGGCCGCGCCCTCGACCGCCGCCGGGAGGAGCTCAAGGAGCTGGAGCGGGACCCGGCGCCGTTGGAGCGGGTGCAGGCCCCGTTCCCGCGGATGAGCTACACCGAGGCGGTCGCGTACCTGCAGCAGCAGGGGACCGCCATCGAGTGGGGCGCCGACATCGGCGGCGACGAAGAGACCGTCCTCGCCAGCCGCCACGACCGCCCGGTGTTCGTCTACAACTTCCCGAAGGCGATCAAGGCCTTCTACATGAAGGAGAACCCCGACGACCCCCGGACGGTGCTGAGCAACGACTGCTTCGCGCCCGAGGGCTACGGGGAGATCATCGGCGGGTCGCAACGTGAGGACGACCACGACCGGCTCCTCGCCCGCATCCTGGAGCAGGGGCTCGATCCCGCCGCCTACGCCTGGTACCTCGACCTCCGGAAGTACGGGACGTTCGTGCACTCCGGCTTCGGGCTGGGCCTCGAGCGGACGGTGGCCTGGATCTGCGGCGTGCCCCATATCCGGGAGACGATCGCCTTCCCCCGGCAGATACACCGGCTCTATCCGTAGGCCGGGATCGCGGAACAGGGGGGGGCGGTTGGGTGGTCACCGTTCCCCGGTCCCCGTTCCCCGTTCCCCCACCTTCGCCTCCTCCCACAACGCGTCCAGCGCCTCCAGCCCCGCGCCGGGCATCTCCAGCCCCCGCTCGGCCGCGAGCCGTTCGACGGTCTCGAAGCGCTCCCGGAACTTCCGGTTGGCCTGGTCGAGGGCCAGGCTCGGCTGCACGTGGAGCTTCCGCGCCAGGTTGACCACCGCGAAGAGCAGGTCCCCGATCTCACCGACCAGCCGCTCGTCCGGGATGGGGGGCGGGCGGTGGCCGACGTAGCCCTCGGGCTCGTCAAACGGCAGCGCGGGCTGCCGCATCTCCGCCTCCACCTCGGCCAGTTCCTCGTGCACCTTCGCGAGCGGCCCGGCGGCGTCGTCCCAGTCGAAGCCGACGCCGGCGGCCCGTTCCTGGAGGCGGAACGCGGCGAGGAGCGGTGGGAGAGTGGGTGGCAGGCCGGCCAGCGCGCCCCCGACCCGCTCGCGGCGCTTGAGGCGTCCCCAGGGCTCCAGCTCACCCAGGTCGAAGAGGTGGGGATGCCGGCGTCGCATCTTCTGCTCGAGACGGCCGGCGATCTGGCCCGCCGTGGCCTCCCCGATCT
>CAVQWA010000043.1:0-3823 GCA_963717315.1 uncultured Gemmatimonadales bacterium | reverse complement strand
ATCGCGTTCGCCTGTTCACGTCGTTGTGGGGTATCGAGTGGACGCAGGAAAGACGGCTGCGTGCCTTCGGCCGCCACCAGGGCCACCATGGCGTTTTCCATGACCGTCAGTTTCGGAAACAGCTGCGCTACCTGGAAAGAACGCGCCATTCCCATGCGCGTGATGTCACGCGGTTTGCGTCCCAGCACCGAGTTACCGTCGAACAGGATGTCACCGCTGCTGGGCGGCAAGTAGCCCGTCACCATGTTGATGAAGGTCGTCTTGCCAGCCCCGTTGGAGCCGATCACGCCGACGATTTCGCCCTGGGCGCGGCCGGAAGTGGCGGATCTGCTCCACCACCACTCGCCGGGTCTCGTCGGTGTTGGACAGCCCCGCGTCGGGCAACCCGGCGTTCCGGCGCTCCGCCACCCCCAGCACCTCCGCCGCCGCCGCCGCCTCCCGGGCGCGGAGCTCGGCGCTCCCCCGGGTGCCGGCCTCGCCGCCGGTGAGGTCGAGGATGCCGGTGGCGTGGCCCGCGTCCCGCGCCTTGAGGAGCGTGCCGGCACAGGTCAGTTCGACGTCGTCGCGGTGGGCGGCGATGGCAAGCAGGGAGACGGGCATGGGGGCCGGGGCTGGGGTGAACAGAAGGTAAGGTGAAGCGGGGAGAGGGGAGAGGGGCCCTCTCCCCCCTCCCCCCTCCCCCCTCCCCTATTCGTGCCGCAGCGCGTCCACCGGGTCCATCATCGCGGCACGGTTGGCCGGGATGAATCCGAACACCAGGCCGATGAGCACGCTCACGCCGGTGGCGAGCGCCGCGCTCCAGAGCGGCACCCCGGTCTCGAGGCCGAGCCCCAGCTTGAGGAGCTGCCCGACGCCGAGGCCGATCCCGATGCCGATGAGCCCGCCGATCAGGGTGAGCGTGGCCGCCTCCACGAGGAACTGCCACAGGACCTCCTGCCGGGTGGCGCCCAGGGCCATCCGGAGGCCGATCTCCCGGGTCCGGTCGGTGACCGAGACCATCATGATGGCCATCACCCCGATCCCGCCCACGAGCAGCGCCACGCCGCTGAGCGCCACCATCACGAGGAAGAAGGCCGAGGTCAGGCTCGAGACCGTGTCGAGGATCTGGTCCTGGGAGATCAGGTCGAAGGTGTTCGGGTCGGCGGGGCGGAGGGCGCGGACCCGCCGGAGCGCCACGGTGGCGAGGTCGAGCGCGCGGTCGGCGGGGACCCCCGCGCGGGGCCGCGCGGCGATGAAGAGGGCGTTGGTCTCGTCGTAGTCGAAGTTCCGCCGGCCCGCCTCGTAGGTGACGATCGCGCCCACCTGCTGCCCCGGCGGCTCGAAGATGTTCCCCGGCCGGGCGTAGATGCCGATCACGCGGAAGGCCTTCCCGCCGATCCGGGCGACGCGCCCGATCGGGTCGACCCGGCCGAAGAGGCGGTCGGCGGTCTCCTCCTCGAGCACCACCACGGGGGTGCCGGAGGCGACCTCCGCCCGGGAGAAGAACCGGCCCCGGAGCAGCGTGCCGCCCTGGATGTCCATGTACCGGTCGTCCGCGGCGAAGATGGTCATCGCCTGGGTACGGATCCCCTGGTACTCGACCCGCTGGAAGATCTGGAACCAGAGGCCGGCGTACTCGATCTCCGGCAGGTCGCGCAACGCCTCGGCGTCCCGCGGGGCGAGGACCGGGCGGATCCGGACCTCCCGGGGCAGCTGGTCGGGATCGAGCGGGGTCTGGGACCAGAACCGCAGGACGTAGAACGTGGTCGGCCCGGCGATCTCGATCGTGCTGAAGATCTGCGAGCGGACCCCCTGGACGATCGAGGCCATCGCCATCACGGTGGCGACGCCGATCACCACGCCGAGGATGGTGAGCCCCGCCCGGAGCTTGTTGGCCCGGAGGGAGTCGAGCGCGATCCGGATGCCCTCGTCGGCATTCCGGATCAGCATCCCGCCCCCCCCCTCGCATGCACCGCGGAGAACGCGGAGAACGCGGAGGGCCGCGGAGGAGCGCGGAGGGGGGTGGGGTGACCCCACCGCCCTTCCTCCGCGGGGCTTCGCGGCCCTCCGCGCCCTCCGCGGTGAACCGGCCGGGTCATTCCTGCCGCAGCGCGGTGATGGGGTCGAGCTGCGCGGCGCGGCTGGCGGGATAGACGCCGAAGAGCACGCCGGTGCCGGCGCCGAGGAGCAGGGCGACCGCCACCGACCAGGCGGTGACCCGCGCGGGGAGGGGGGTGAAGGCTGCCACCACGCCGGCGCCGCTCCAGCCGGTGGCGACGCCGAGGAACCCGCCGAGCGAGGCGAGGATCACCGCCTCGACCAGGAACTGCCGCCGGATGTCCCCCCGGGTGGCGCCGAGCGACTTGCGCAGCCCGATCTCGCGGGTCCGCTCGTTCACCGTCATCAGCATGATGTTCATGATGACGATGCCCCCCACGACGATCCCGATGCAGACCACCGCCGGGATGACGGCGAACAGCAGCTTCGTCAGCGACTTCCAGAAGGCGACCAGCGCGTCCGCCTTGTCGATCGTGAAGTCGTTGTCCTCGCCCGGCCGGAGCCGGTGGGCGAGCCGCATCGCCTCCTCGGTCCGGGCCATCGCATCGTCGATCGCGCCGGCCTCGCGCATCTTGACCGAGACGACGGTGGTGAGCCGCCGGCCGTAGATCGCCTCGAAGCTGCTGAGCGGGACCATGGCGAAGCCGTCGAACGACTGGCCCAGCACGCGGCCCTTGGGCGCGGTGACGCCCTTCACGGTGAAGGGGCGTCCCGCGATGCGGATGGCCTGGCCGACGGCGCGGGCGGGATCGCCGAACAGCTTGTCCGCGACCTCCGCGCCGATGACGGCGACCAGGCGCCGCTCCCGCACGTCCGGGTCGGCGAGCGGCTCACCCGCCGCGAAGGTGTAGTCCTGCACGACCTGGTAGGGCGGGGTGATCCCGAAGACCCGGACGTCGCCGACGGTGCGGTTCCGCCAGCTCACGTCGCTGGTCGGCGTGGGCCAGCCCGACTGGAGCGCCACGGCCTCCGCCTCGGGCACGGCGCGGCCCACCGCGGCGGCGTCCTCCCGGGTGATCCGCGGCCGCCGGGCGATGGCCTTCACCTCCTCGTCGTCGAGGAGGCCGAGGCCGATCGGGGTGCGGCGGACCTGGAAGGCGTTGGTGCCGATGATGGCGCCGGTGAGCGTCTCGCGGACGTACGCGTTCATCCCCTGGATGACGGCGACGACCATCACCAGGAAGGCGACCGAGACGATGATGCCGAGGAGGGTGAAGAACGAGCGGAGCTTGGCGCTCCAGATGGCGCGGGCGGCGAGGAAGATGGCCTCGGCGAGGGGCATGCCCCCAAGATAACCCGGGCCGGGCGGGGAGTCGCGAGTCGGGGCGGCTCGCAGCCCGCGACTCGCGACTACTCGTACCGCAGCGCCTCCACCGGGTCCAGCTTCGACGCGCGGTTCGCCGGGTAGTTGCGGGGAGGGAACGGACCGGTCGGTCCTGATCGGTCCTGCGCTGCAAGGTGCTTCTTGATCCGGGCCTCGGGCGTGGGGCGCGACCAAAGGAGTAAGAGAGAGATGGCGGAAAGCCTTCAGGCCAGCGCGGGCGCGGGGCATGGCCCTGACGCGCATGGCGAGGGGACGCGGCGTGACTTCCTCTTCCTGGCCACAGGTGCGGTGACCGCCGTCGGCGTCGCCTCGCTCGTCTGGCCCTTCATCGATCAGATGAATCCGTCGGCCGACACGCTGGCGCTCTCCACCACCGAGATCGACATCGGTCATGTCGAGGTCGGCCAGGCGATCACCGTGCTCTGGCGCGGCAAGCCGGTCTTCGTGCGCCACCGCACGCCG
>CAVQWA010000042.1:0-3300 GCA_963717315.1 uncultured Gemmatimonadales bacterium | reverse complement strand
CACCCCCTCGGTGCTCGTCTCGAGCGGGGCGAAGGGCGACGCGGTGAGCGGGTCGGCCAGGGCACCGGAGAGGCCGTCGCGGAGCGCGGTGCCCTCGGCGAGCATCTGCTCGGCCAGCGCGTGGAGCGCGGGGTCGCCGTCGTAGTCGCCGGCCTGGAGGCGCGCGTCGAGGGTGCCGAGCGCGGTGGTGAAGTCGGCGAGGAAGGCCGCCGTCTGCAGCTGTCCCGCCGCGGTGCCGTGCAGGGGGTGCGCCGGGTTCACCCCGGCGGTGGCCCCGGCCGGGTCGATCGGGCCCTTGAGCCGCACCCGGGTGCGGGTGAACGGCACGTTGGCGAACAGCGTCACGCGCGAGGTCAGGCCGACCGCAATCCCCACCCGGAGGGTACCCGCCTCCGCGAAGCCGTTGGCCCGGAACGCGCCGAGGTTGAAGCGGTAGGGCGCGCCGAGCAGCGCGGCGAAGCGGCCTTCTGCGTCCGCCAGTTCGGGAAAGACGTCGCTGCCCAGCGCCTCGCTCGCGAAGTCGGCCAGGAGGTCCTCGCGGGTCCCGTCCTCGAAGCGGTCGCCCGCCGCGGCGAATCCCCCGCCGACCTCGAGCCGGACCATGCCGCGGGGCACGCCGAGCGCCGGCAGCTGCGCGTGCGCCGCGTGCGCCCACCCCGCCAGCCCGATCGCGGCCGCCAGCCAGGCCGATTGCCTCACCCCGCCTCCGCTGTTAGGCTCCCCGGCGTGACGACCACGTCGCCGCTCCGCCTCGCGACATCCCTGTTCACCGCCACGTATGCCACCCGGCCCACCCTCGCGGCCAGCGCGCCGGGCCGGGTGAATCTCATCGGGGAACACCTCGATGACAACGGCGGCCCCGTGCTCCCGATGGCGGTGCGGCGCCGCACCGCGGTGGTGGCCGCGCCGGCCGCCGGCTGGTGGGCGGCGTCCACCCGCGACGAGCCCGCCGGCCCGTTCGATCCCGGGGCCGCCCCGGTCGGCCGCTGGACCGACTACCTCGCGGGGGTGGTGCGGACGCTCCGCGGCGGTGGCGCCCCGCTCGGCGGGGCCCGGATCGCGGTGGCGAGCGACGTCCCCGCCGGCGCCGGCCTGGCGAGCTCGGCTGCGCTCACCCTGGCGGCGGTCCGGGCGCTGGCCCGGCTCTCCGGTCGGCGGCTTGGCCCCGCGGCGCTCGCGGAGATCGCCTACCACGCCGAGCACGACGAGGTCGGTGTCCGGTGCGGCCGGATGGACCAGGTCATCGGGGCCCACGCGCGAGTGGACACCGCGCTGCTGTACGAGACCGCCACCGGCGAGATCCGGCACCTGCCGTTCCGGCTCCCGGTGCACGTGCTCGAGACGGGGGTGAGGCACGCGCCGGCCCTGGGGGCGCTCAACCAGCGGCGGGCAGAGTGCGAGGCGGCGGCCGCGACGCTGACGGGCCAGGGGCTGCTGGACGGCCCGCTCGCCTCGCTCCCGCCCGACCGGCTGGGCGAGGCCGAAGTGCTGCTCCCCGCTCCGCTCGCCCGGCGGGTGCGGCACGTGGTGACGGAAACCGCCCGGGTGCACGCGGCGGCGGCGTGCATCGAGGCCGACGACCTCGCGGGCCTGGGCCGCATCCTCTCCGACGGCCACGCCTCGCTCCGGCTCGACTTCGAGAGCTCCTGCGCCGAGGCGGACCTCCTGGTCGAGACGCTGCTGCACCACGGCGCCCACGGCGCACGGCTCACCGGGGCGGGGTGGGGTGGGGCGGTGCTCGCCCTCCTGCCGGCGGGCCGCGAGCGGGAGATCCTCCGGCGGACCCGGACCGTCTACGAGGCGGCCTTCGGCCGCCCGCTTGTCGCGTGGCAGAGCCGGCCGGCCGGCCACGCCCGCCTCGAGGAGATCCCCGACTAGGTCCGCCCGGGTTGCCCGGGCGGGGGCCCGTGCCGATGTTCCTCGCAGGCCCGGGTGGTGAAATGGCAGACACGGGGGACTTAAAATCCCCCGAGCTTCGGCTCATGCGGGTTCGAGTCCCGCCCCGGGCATCCTCCGAACGAGGCGCATCACGCCGATGGCGCGGGACGATGACGGGCCGAACCACAGGGAGCAGCTCGAGGCGCTCACCGACCGGATGGTGCACCTGCACCGCGCGCTCTACGCCGAGCGCCGGAAGGCGCTGCTGGTGGTGCTGCAGGCGCGCGACGCCGCCGGCAAGGACTCCCTGATCAAGAAGGTCTTCGGGCCGCTCGACCCGCAGGACTTCTTCGTCCATTCCTTCAAGAAGCCCACCGAGGACGAGCTCCGGCAGGACTACCTCCGGCGGGTCCACCTGCGGGTGCCGCCGAAGGGCGCCATCGGCATCTTCAACCGGTCGCACTACGAGGACGTGCTCCCGGTCCGGGTGTACGGCCTGGTGCCGCGGGAGGAGTGGGAGCGGCGCTACGACCAGATCAACGCCTTCGAGCGGTACCTGGCCGAGAACCACGTGACCGTCCTCAAGTTCTACCTCGACATCTCCCGGGGCGAACAGCGGAAGCAGCTGCTCGAACGGATCGACGACCCGGAGAAGAGCTGGAAGTTCAACCCCGGCGACCTCGACGATCGCGATCGCTGGGACGACTTCACCGCCGCGTACGACGAGCTCCTCCGCCGCTGCAGCACGCCGTGGGCGCCCTGGCACGTCATTCCCGGGGACGACCGGAAGGCGCGGAACCTCGCGGTGGCGCGGACGGTGGTCGACGCCCTCGAGCGGATGGCGCCCCGGATCCCCGAGCCCGACCCCTCGCTCCAGGCCTACCGCGCCCGGCTCGCCTGATGCACCTCCTCCTCGTCGCCGGCGCCCGCCCGAACTTCATGAAGGTGGCGCCGATCCTCCGCGCCGCGCGAGCGGCGGGCCACCGCGCCACCCTGGTGCACACCGGCCAGCACTACGACCACCAGATGTCGGCGGCGTTCTTCGCCGACCTCGGGATGCCCGATCCCGAGTACCACCTCGGCGTCGATTTCCCATCTGCGCCTAGCGCAAAGCTCAGAGCAGAAGGTTTGCCCGGCATTTCAGCATCCGGATAATACAGGAATAGATCGCGATCATAATGCGTCAAGCGAAACACCGTATTGCCGTTCGGGCCGATTCTCAAAAGTAAGCCATCGGCATCTGTCGCGATCTCTGCCTCGCCAACAAAGTTATTGGCATATTTTCCTACGTAACTACCTGGTGGCCTGGCCGCCGTCGGAGGCTCCGGTTTTACTGTGTACTTCACTTGAGCGGCAACGATGGCGGGCTCAAACATTCCTTCGAAGATGTTCTTCCAAGCTTCGATCCAAGACAATGAGGCG
>CAVQWA010000041.1:0-39707 GCA_963717315.1 uncultured Gemmatimonadales bacterium | reverse complement strand
AGGTCGAGTCGGAGCGGCTGGCGCAGAAGCGCGGGCCCTTCCCCGAGTGGGAGAAGAGCATCTGGGGCCCGGACGCCACCTGCGCGCGGAACGCGAAGGGGGAGCGGATCCGCCCGATGCGCCGGCTGCGGAACTGCAACGTCACCACCGTGGCGCCCACCGGCACGATCTCCATCATCGCGGGCTGCAGCTCGGGCATCGAGCCGCTCTTCGCGGTGGCGTTCATGCGGAACCAGGCCGGCGTGCTGATGCCCGACGTGAACGAGGACTTCGTGGCCATCGCGAAGCGGGAGGGGTGGCACTCCGAGGACCTGATGCGCCGCATCGCCGAGGAGGGGCACATCCACTTCGACGCGGTCCCGGCCAGGTGGCAGCGGGTGTTCACCACCGCCAACCACATCGCGCCCGAGTGGCACGTCCGGATGCAGGCCGCATTCCAGGACTTCAACGACTCCGCCATCTCCAAGACGGTGAACTTCGCCCACACCGCCACCGAGGAGCAGGTCGAGGAGATCTACCGCCTGGCGTATGCGCTCAACTGCAAGGGCGTCACGGTCTACCGCGACGGCAGCCGGGACATGCAGGTGCTCTCGACCGGGGCGACGGCGAAGAAGGTGAAGGACCAGGCAACCGCCGCCGGCCACGCCGAGGCGCGGGCCGACCTCGACAGCATGACGGCCGAGGGCGCCGAGCCGGTGGCCGCGGCCGACCTGCACGGCGAGCTGGCCGAGATCCGGGCCGAGAACGAGCGGCTCCGCAAGGTGGTGCACGAGCTCGAGGCCGAGAACCTCCAGCGGCGCCAGAAGCGCTCCCGGCCCGAGCTCCTGAAGGGCGCCACCCGGCGGCTCGAGACCCCGCTCGGCACCCTCTACGTGACCGTCACCGAGGACGACAAGGGCCAGCCGTTCGAGGTCTTCATGAGCCTCGGCAAGGCGGGCGGCGCGTTGATGGCGGACGTCGAGGCGCTGGGCCGGCTCATCTCGCTGGCGCTCCGCTCCGGCATCCCGATGCGGGAGATCCACCGGCAGCTCCGCGGCATCAGCTCCGACCGCACCATCGGGCTGGGCGCGAACAAGGTGCTCTCGGTGCCGGACGCGGTGGGCATTGCCATCGAGCGCTGGATGCAGGACAAGCAGGGCATCCAGCAGGAGCTCCTCCCGGCGGCCGGGACGGCGGCGGCGGAGCCGGTGATGATGGAGCGCACCACCCGGACCGGCGCCGAGGGCGCCGAGCAGCAGCTCGCGCTCTCGAGCAGCCGGGAGATGATGGCGGGCGCCTGCCCCGACTGCGGCAGCCAGCTCGAGTACGCCGAGGGCTGCGTGAAGTGCCACGTGTGCGGCTTCTCGGAGTGCGGCTGAGCCGCACGCCGAGGGGAGCGGGGAACGCGGGGCAGTGTGACGCCACGGCGGGCGCTCCGGACAAGCGAAGGCCGCGGCACGAAGCGGCGCCCGAGGGTGGGCGCCGCTTCGGTCTTCGGGGCCCCGCTGGCGCCGGCCTGCGGGGCGATGCATCATCCGTGCGCCCATGCCCACCATCGCCGCCTCCGCCTCCGCCACCATGTCCGCCCCGGCCGCCACGGTCTACGGGATCCTCGCCGACTACCGGGAAGGCCATCCGTCCATCCTGCCGCCGAAGTACTTCCGGGACCTCCTGGTCGAGGCGGGCGGCAGGGGCGCCGGCACCCGCATCCGGTTCGAGATGCGCGTGCTCGGAGCGACACGAACGGTGCGCGCGAACGTGACCGAGCCCGAGCCGGGCCGGCGGCTGGTGGAGACCTACCCCGACTCGGGCACGGCGACCACCTTCCTGGTGGAGCCGGTCGCGGAGGGACGGGGGGCGCGGGTGACCATCTCCACCCGCTACGAGAACGCCGGGCCGCCGGGATGGGTGGAATGGCTCCTCGTGCCCGGCCTCCTCCGCCGGATCTATCGCGCGGAACTCGCCAACCTCGCCGCCGCCGCGCGGGAACGATGAACGGCTACGAACACCGCACCCAGGGCGTGCTTCCGCTGCGCGCCTTCGTCCGCCGGGTCGGGCGCCACGGCGGGGCGGCGCTCGTCGTCATCCTGCTCTCCCTCGCCGGCGGAACTCTCGGGTACCGCCTGACCGAGGGGATGCGCTGGCTCGACGCCCTGTACAACGCGGCGATGATCCTCACCGGGATGGGGCCCCCCGAACCGCTCCGCACCTCGGGCGGAAAGCTCTTCGCCAGTGCCTACGCTGTCTACTCCGGCGTGGTGTTCCTCGTCGTGGCCGGCCTGCTCGTCGCGCCCTTCATCCACCGCCTCCTGCACCGGCTCCACGTGGAGTCGGGGGAGCGTTGAGGGGGGCGATCAACCCGTGGGCCGGCGTCCACCAGCGCGCCGGGCCGCCCCCCTTGCGCCACCCCGGACGCCGCGCAATACATCACGGTTCCCGAACGGAGGCTTTCATGCCCAACTTCGTCATCGAGCGCGAGATCCCGGGTTCCGGGCAGCTCTCGCGCGAGCAGCTCCAGGCGATCTCGCAACGGTCCTGCGAGGTCCTGGGTGATCTCGGGCCCCGGATCCAGTGGGTGCACAGCTACGTGACGGCGGACCGCATCTACTGCGTCTATCGCGCCCCCGACGCCGACATCATCCGCGAGCACGCCCGCCGCGGCGGCTTTCCCGCGAACAAGGTCGAGGAAGTGTTCGCGATGATCGACCCGATCACCGCCGAGCCCTCTCGCGCCACGGCGTGAGCGTCTCGCCGGGCTTCCGCGACCTCGTGCTCGAGCAGCTCGGCCGGGTCGTGCCGGGCGTCACCGGCCGCGCGATGTTCGGCGGGCTTGGCCTCTACGCCGACGGCCGGATCTTCGGCCTGGTGGACGAGGACGTGGTCTACCTCAAGGTGGACGACCTCACCCGCCCCGACTTCGAGGCGGCCGGGATGGGGCCGTTCCGCCCCTTCGGCCCCGACGGCGAGGCGATGCGGTACTGGCAGCTGCCCGACGGGGTCCTGGAGGATGCCGACGCACTGGCCCCCTGGGCCGAGAAGGCCGTCGCGGTGGCCGGGCGCGCCCGGCGCCGCCGGAGGTAGCCCTGCTCGGCATCATCGGCGGGAGCGGGCTCTATCAGCTCGACGGCCTGGAGCACACCCGCCTGGAGCGGGTCCCGACTCCCTTCGGCGAACCGTCCGACGCCCTCCTGGTCGGCGAGCTGGACGGCGCGCCGCTCGTCTTCCTTCCCCGCCACGGCCGGGGCCACCGGATCCCGCCCGGCGAGATCAATGCCCGGGCGAACCTCGACGCGCTCAAGCGCGTCGGCGTCACCGATGTGGTGTCGGTGAGCGCAGTCGGCTCGCTTCGCGACGGGCTCCGGCCCGGCACCCTGGTGCTGGTGGACCAGTTCATCGACCGCACGCGGCACCGGGAGGAGTCCTTCTTCGGGACCGGCTGCGTGGCGCACGTCGGCTTCGCCGAGCCGGTGTGCGCCCGCCTCGGGGAGGCGCTGGCCGCCGCCGGGGCCGCAGCCGGCGTGCCGCTGGTGCGCGGCGCCACCTGCGTCGTGATGGAGGGCCCCGCCTTCAGCACCCGGGCGGAGTCGCTGCTGCATCGCCGCTGGGGGGCCGACCTGATCGGGATGACCCCGTTGCCCGAGGCGAAGCTCGCGCGCGAGGCCGAGCTCTGCTACGCTACCGTGGCGATGGTCACCGACTTCGACTGCTGGCACGACGGCCACGCCGACGTGAGCGCCACCGACGTGATGGCCGTGATGGCCGCGAACGTGGGCCGCGCCCGCACGCTCCTCCGCGGCGTCGCGCCGCGCCTCGCCACCCATCCCGCCGCCTGCCCCCACGGCTGCGACCGCGCCCTCGACGGCGCGATCGTCACCCCCGCCGGGGCCCGGGAACCCGCGCTCCTCGCCCGGCTCGACGCGGTGGCGGGCCGCGTGCTGGGCCGGGCCTGACCCGATGGCCGACCACCTCGCCCGCCTGGTCCGCTCGATCGCCGATTACCCGAAGCCGGGGATCATCTTCCGCGACATCACGACCCTCCTGCGCGATCCCCAGGGATTCCGGGAGGTCGTGGACCTTCTGGTCGGCCGCTACCGCACGCGCCGCATCACGCACGTGGCGGGGATCGAGGCCCGCGGGTTCATCCTCGGCGGCGCCATCGCCCACGGCCTGGGCGCCGGGTTCGTGCCGGTCCGGAAGCAGGGCAAGCTGCCCGGCGAAGCCTTCGGCCAGGATTACGCGCTGGAGTACGGCACCGACCGCGTGGAGATGCACGTGGACGCGGTCGGCCCCGGCGACCGTGTGCTCCTGGTGGACGACCTCATCGCCACCGGGGGTACCGCACTCGCGGCCATCGCGCTCGTCCGCGCGGCGGGTGCGGAGCTCGACGAGGCCTGCTTCGTGATCGACCTGCCCGACCTCGGCGGTGCCTCCCGGGTGCGGACGGATGGTGTGGAGGTGTACGCGCTGATCGCATTCCCGGGCCATTGAGCGGTGCGGCCGCTCCGGGTGGCCGGCGACGGATGGTCGGTCGAGATCCTCGACCAGACCCGGCTCCCGCATGACCTCGTGACCCTCCGTCTCGCCACCGGCGAGGACGCGGCCGACGCGATCCGGGAGATGCGCGTGCGGGGCGCCCCGCTCATCGGCGTGACCGCCGCGTACGGGCTCTGCCTCGCCGTCCGCGCCGACCCGTCGGACGCCGCGATCCAGGCGGCCGTCGCGGCACTCGCCGGTACCCGGCCCACCGCGGTGAACCTGCACTGGGCCCTCGGGCGCATGACTGCCGCCCTGCTGGGCTGCGACCCCGCCGCGCGCGCCGAGCGGGCCTATGCGGAGGCGGGCCTCATCGCGAATGAGGAAGCCGCGGCCTGCCGGGCCATCGGAACGGAGGGTCTCGCGATCCTCCGCGAGGCGGCCCGGCGGGCCGTCCCGGGCCGGCCGGTCAATGTGCTGACTCACTGCAACGCCGGCTGGCTTGCCACCCTCGAGTACGGCACCGCACTCGCCCCGGTCTATCGTGCGCACGAGGAGGGACTCCCGGTCCACGTCTGGGTGGACGAGACCCGGCCGCGGAGCCAGGGGTGGCTCACCTCCTGGGAACTGGCCCGCGCCGGCGTGCCGCACACGGTCGTGGCTGATGCCGCCGCCGGCTGGCTCTTCCGCGAGGGCATGGTGGACCTGGTCCTGGTGGGCGCCGACCGCGTCGCGCGGAACGGGGACGTCTGCAACAAGGTCGGCACCAGCCTCGTGGCCCTGGCGGCGCGCGAGGCCGGCGTGCCGTTCTACGCGGCGGTGCCCTCGTCGAGCGTGGACTGGGACGCACCACGGGGCGCGGCCATCCCGATCGAGCGGCGCCCCGACGAGGAGCTCACCGTGGTGCGGGGCAGGGAAGCCGACGGGCGGGCGGCGGCGGTGCGCGTGGCGCCGGAGGGGGCGAGGGTGCTCAACCCCGCGTTCGACATCACACCGGCCGCGCTCGTCACCGGCCTCATCTCGGAACGGGGCATCGTCCCCGCCTCCGAGGCCGGGCTCCGGACCCTGTTCCCCGGGCGGGTCGCGTGATCGCGAGGACCGCCCTCCTCGAGGCCGCCCGCCGGACGGTGGCCCTCGGGCTGAATCACGGGGCAACCGGTAACGTGAGCGTGCGCCTCGACCGGGGATTCCTGATCACTCCGACGGGGCTCCCGTGCGATGGCCTGGCGGCTTCGGACCTCGTGATCGTCGGGATGGACGGCGTGGCGCCGCCTGACCAGCGCCCCCCCTCCAGCGAGTGGCGACTCCACCGGGATGTGTACGCCGCCCGCAACGATGTGGGGGCTGTGGTCCACGCCCACCCCCCCTTCGCGACCACCCTGGCGTGCCTCCGGGAGGACCTCCCGGCGGTCCATTACCTGATCGCCGTCACGGGGGCGGATCGGGTCTGCTGCGCCCCCTATGCCCCCTTCGGCAGCGAGGACCTCTCCCGCGCCGCCCTCGGCGCCCTGGGGGCCTCCAGGGCCTGTCTGCTGGCGAATCACGGCCTTGTGGCCGTCGGGTCGGACCCGGCCGAGGCACTTCGGGTGGCGGCGGAGGTGGAGTCGGTGGCCCAGCTCTGGTGGCGAGCCCGCCAGGTCGGCACGCCCAAACTGCTGACCGACACGGAGATGGCCGAAGTCTTGCGGCGATTTGAGGCCTACGGTCAACCGGGGGCCCCCCCATTGTCGCCAGGCGCGGGCGGGGGTTAGCATCCTGTCGGGTGCCCCCTCACCGCCGAACGCCAGAGGTCGAGTGGACTCCACGATTCGCGAGGCCCGGTTGCGCCTCGAATTCGCCGAACTCTATCCGTCCGTCCCCGCGAACCAGTGGATTCCCGCCGCCGAGGCGGGGGCCAAGGTCCTGTTTGCCATCCTCGCCCGGGATCCCACCCTGGCCCTGCCGGCCCGCGTGCTCAACGGGCGGCACTTCGAATTCCGGGGCGGGTGGGACCGGGGGCGGGCGACGCCCCTCCACACCCGGGCCAACGACGTGGATGGGGAGTGGCCGGAGCACCCCCGGCTGCGGCGGGCGGCGTCGGGCTGACGCCACCCCGGAACGATGCCCGATTCGCGTCCGTCCCCCCCGGCCTCGACCCACCAACTTGCCGCCGCCGGCAGTACCCCGGCCCGCGCCCCGCCGATGTCGTGGATCGGCCTCCAATCCCGCAAACGGGAGAGACGTCCCTGACTCCCGACGTTGGCCCCGATCCGACACCAGAAGGAGCCCGTGATGCACTCGATCCTGCTGGCCGCCGCCCTGGCGGCGGTGAACCTCCCGGCGCCGTCCGACACGGTGCCCATCTATGACAATCTCGGCAGGCATGTCGTCCCGATCTCCACCAGGGTGCCGCTGGCGCAGCGCTACTTCGACCAGGGAATGCGGCTGACCTACGCGTTCAACCACGGGGAGGCCATCCGCTCCTTCCGCGCGGCAATCGCGGCCGACCCGTCCTGCGCCATCTGCTGGTGGGGCGTGGCGTTCGCCCTCGGCCCGAACATCAACGCCCCGATGGATCCGGCCTCCGGCGCCGAGGCGTACAAGGCGGCGCGCGAGGCGAAGCGGCTGGCCGGCCGGGCCAGCGCGAGGGAGCGCGCGTTCATCGACGCGATCGTCGCCCGCTACGGCAAGGACCCGGCGGCCGACCGGCCGAAGCTCGACACCGCGTTCGCGATGGCGATGCGGAAGGTGGCCGACCGGTATCCCGACGACCAGGACACCCAGGCGATCGCCGCCGAGGCGATGATGGACCTGAGCCCGTGGCACTACTGGGAGAAGGAGGGCAGCCCGAGGCCGCTGACGGCCGAGATCCTCCGGCGCATCGAGGGCGTCCTGGCGGCGAACCCGGACCACCCGGGCGCCTGCCACTACTACATCCACGCGGTGGAGGCGGTGGAGCCGGAGAAGGCGGTGCCCTGTGCCGAGCGCCTCGCGGGGCTGATGCCCGGCGCCGGGCACCTGGTGCACATGCCGGGGCACGTCTACATCCGGACCGGCCGCTTCGCCGACGCGGTCACCGCCAACGAGCACGCGGTGCACGCCGACGAGGCGTACATCGCCGACCAGCGCCCGAACGGCATCTATCCCGCCGGCTACTACCCGCACAACTACCACTTCCTGGCCTTCGCGGCGACGATGTCGGGCCAGTCGGCCGTGGCGATCCACGCCTCGAAGGACCTGGCCGCGAAGGTGTCGCCGGAGATCGCCAGGGTGGCGCTCTTCATCCAGGGCATGATCCCGTTCAGCGAGCTCACCCTGGTCACCTTCGGGCACTGGGATGAGGTGCTGAAGGCGCCCGCGCCCCCCGCGGACCTGCCGGTGGCGACCGGGCTGCACCACTACGCCCGCGGCACGGCGTTCGCGGCCACCGGGCGCGCCGCCGAGGCGGCGAGGGAGCTGGCCCTGGTGCAGGCCGAGCTGGCGAAGGTCCCGGCCACCGACGTGGACGCGCGCCGGATCCTCGACATCGGCCAGCACTCGCTCCAGGGGGAGATGGCGCTCCGCGGCGGGAAGGCCGCGGAGGCGGTGGCCCACTTCGAGGCCGCGGCGAAGGTCGAGGACCAGATCCTCTACAACGAGCCGCCGCTCTGGTACTACCCGGTCCGGGAGTCGTTGGGGCAGGCCTACCTCGCGGCGGGGCGGCCGGCGGACGCGGAGCAGGCGTACCGCACCGACCTGGCGCTCTTCCCCGGCAACGTCTGGTCGGTCTACGGCCTGCTCCAGGCCCAGCGGGCGCAGGGCAAGTGGGCCGACGCGGCGGCCACCGACGCCGTCTACCGGAAGGTGGCCGCGAAGGCCGACGTGACCCTCACCGGCTCCCGCTTCTAGCCGGGCCCCGGCGCGGTTGACGCCCCCCGGAGCCGCGGGCATCTTCCCGGCTCCGGGGCGGCGTCGTCCCGGCTCGTTCCTCGCATCGACCGGGAGTTCCCTCCGATGTCCGACCAGCCCGAGGCCCTCACCCCCATCAAGCCCGAGCGCCTGGCGCGCGAGATCCGCGAGATCTGCGCCGAGCACAACAGCGGGCAGATCACCGAGCTGCAGTACGAGCAGCGCTTCGCCCGGATGATCGGCGAGGTGCGGGACCGCCGGCTGGCCGGCGACCGCGCCGACGTGCTCAAGGTGCTGGGTACCCTCCGGGAGGACGGGACGGTGACGTCGAAGGAGTGGGACCGGCTGATCCGGTCGCTCGGCCTCCTCTGACGGCCGCGCGATGAGCCATCGCGGCCTCCCACCGCTCGAGCTCACCCTCTGCGCGGAGGACGGCCTCGTCCTCCGCGGTGAGCTCCGCTACCCGGCGCGCACGCCGGACCGCCCGTTCCCGCTCGCGGTCCTGGCGCACCAGTGGCCCGCGACGCGCGCGTCGTGGGGCCCACTGGTGGACGATCTCCTCGCGGCGGGCGTCGCCACCCTCGCGTTCGACCTGCGGGGCCACGGGTCGTCCACCGAGGGGCCCGGGGGGGCCGTGGTCATCCAGACGCCCAGTGACTTCACCTTTCCCGGGGTGGTGCTGGCCTTCACCGCGAGCGCGCGCCACGCCGGCTTCGGGCACATCCCCGACGACATCCTCCGGGTGGCGAACTGGGGCGTGCTGCAGAACTTCGTGGACGGCTCGCGGGTGGCGCTGGTCGGGGCGAGCGTCGGCGGGAGCGGCGTGCTCATCGCCGCCCCCCGGGTGCCGGGGCTCCGGGCGGTGGCCACCCTCGGCGCCGCCGGGGCGCCGGCGTTCGGGGAAGACGGGCCGAAGCGCGTCCGCGCGGCGCTGGAACAGCTCCAGGCCAGGGCTTACCTCGCCACGTCATCCGGCGATGTCTTCGACGGCGCCAACAACGCCCGCGCCTGGGGCAAGGGGCTCCCGCACGTCCGCACCCGCGTGGTGGAGGGCGATGCCCACGCGATGGCGATCTACTTCGACGTGCGGGACGAGCTGGTGCGGTTCATCACGGGGGCGCTGGGGTAGCACGGCGGCGGGACGGAACGACGGATGGGCTTGTCCTCCCGTCGTCCCGACTTCCCGTCCGTCTATATTTCAGGGATGCCCCCCACCCCCCGCCGCCTCACCACCACCGTCCTCGTCGGCGGCGTGCCCGTCGGCTCGGGGCATCCGGTGGTGGTGCAGTCGATGACCAACACCGACACCGCTGACGTCGCCGCCACCGTGAGCCAGGTGGCCGCCCTCGCACGCGCGGGCAGCGAGCTGGTGCGGGTGACGGTCAACAACGAGGCGGCGGCGGCCGCGGTGCCGGAGATCGTGGAGGGGCTCGACCGGATCGGCGTGCAGGTGCCGGTCGTCGGGGACTTCCACTACAACGGGCACCTCCTGCTCGCGAAGTACCCGGCGTGCGCCCACGCCCTCGCCAAGTACCGCATCAACCCCGGCAACGTCGGCGGCAAGCGCCGCGACGAGCACTTCCGGACCATCGTGGAGATCGCGGTGGCGCAGGGCAGGCCGGTGCGGATCGGCGTCAACTGGGGCTCCCTCGACCAGGACCTCCTCACCGAGATGATGGACGCCAACCACGCGCGCCCCGACCCGCTGGATGCGCGGGAGGTGACCATCGAGGCGATGCTGGAGAGCGCGCTGCGCTCGGCGCGGCTCGCGGAGGAGGTCGGCCTCCCGCACGACCGCATCATCCTGAGCGCGAAGGTCTCGGGCGTCCAGGACCTGGTGGAGGTCTACCGGCGGCTCGCCCCGCGCTGCGACTACCCGCTCCACCTCGGCCTCACCGAGGCGGGCATGGGGGGGAAGGGAGTCGTGGCGAGCACGGCCGGCCTCGCCATCCTCCTCCAGGAGGGCATCGGCGACACCATCCGCGTCTCGCTCACCCCCGCGCCCGGCGGCGACCGCACCGAGGAGGTCCGCGTCGCCCAGCAGGTCCTCCAGTCGCTCGGCCTCCGGAGCTTCACCCCCCAGGTGACCAGCTGTCCCGGCTGCGGACGCACCACCAGCACATTCTTCCAGCAGATGGCCCAGGACATCGAGAGCTACCTGCGCCGGCAGATGCCCAGCTGGCGGGAGCGCTATCCCGGGGTGGAGGAGCTCCGTGTGGCCGTGATGGGTTGCGTCGTCAATGGACCGGGGGAGTCGAAGCACGCCCACCTGGGCATCTCGCTCCCCGGGACCTTCGAGGAGCCCAGGGCGCCGGTGTACGTGGACGGACGGCTGTTCCGTACCCTCAAGGGAGACCGCATCGTCCCCGAGTTCCTTGCCATCCTCGACGACTACGTGCTGCGCCGCTACGGCGTGCACGAACCTGCGGCCTGACCTCTTCCCCGGCCTCCGGAGGCCTGATGCGACGCGCGGCCCTTGCCCTCGTCACGCCCACGCTGCTTGCCCTCACCAACCTGGTCCCACCGGCCGCCCGCGCCCAGGCGCCGGTGGCGACCTGGACGCTCGAATCGGTCGCCGACCGGTTCTGCGTCAGCTACCTCGTGGACCCCGGGATCGCGGCCAGGCTCCTGGGCAGCCGATTCTCGCCGGTGGCGGCCGAACGGGTCGAGGGCCTGCACCCGGCTGTGGCCCGGCTCGTGGCCGGCGAGCCGGCGTACCGCGCCTGGGTGCCGGCGGAGATCTGCGTGATCGAGGCGGCCCGCGTGGTGTCGGGGTCGCGCACGGCCAGCGAGGGCAGTCGGCCGGTGATCGTCGGCTATTCGGCGATGGCGGCCACGCCCCTGGGCGGGGGTGACATCGTGTTGCGCGGCAGCCTCTTCAGCACCAGCGGCACGGTGCGCCGCCTGGCCAGCGACCAGCTCATTCACGTGGACGGGGTGAAGTACTCCAGGGGGCTCGTGCCCGAGGGCACCGACCAGCGGCGGGTCCTGCGCTACCAGGGCGCCACGCTGACCTGGGACGGACGGATCATCGATCCTGCGACGACCCCCGCCGACCGCCCGTTCGTGCTGGCCGTGGAAGGCAAGCGGAACCGGGCGCTTGCCGCCGGCGTGGGCCGGGCTGCCGAATGGGAGCGGGCAACCGTGGGGACTCTGAAGGTGCAGGGAAAGAGCGACTTTGCTGCCGGCATCCTCGCCTCACCGATCCGGATGGTCGGTCCGGTCACCGGCGGCGGCTCCATCACGCTCGACTTCACCCGGCGCTAGCCGTGTGTGGAAAATGCTGGTCCACGGGGCTCCACACCGGACACATTCTCAGTCGGTGGGATTGCATCCCGGGGCCCATGGCCGGAATCCGGACCTCCAGCCGGGATCGACGGGCTGATCCTGTCCGCACTTGACTTTCCACATAACAGGGTGGTCACAAGCCATTGTGGACGCTAAGTTTATGCAGCCAGCTGGAGGTGGAAAATCACCCGAGGCCGGATTCCCTTGCAGGGCAACGAGATGGCTCCCTGGTTCCACTCGGGTTGGGCAACTTCCTGTTGAGATTGGATGTTTTCCACACGTGTGGTTCGGCGATGGGTTCAGGCTCCCGGTGACCGATTGGTGAGATTGGCCCCGTTATCAGTCCCTGTGGAAAACCCCTGGATGTGCGGCACCGGACGCACCACTTCCCCCCAGTCCGTCGCTTCCTTCTCCCCTCTCGACCCTCCCGGCTCGTGACCCCTTCGCCCATTCGCCGAACGAAGATCGTTGCCACCATCGGCCCGTCGTGGCAGGAGCCGGAGGAGATTCGCCAGATGCTCCTCGCGGGGGTGGATGTCGTCCGGGTGAACGCTTCCCACGGCGATGCCGCCGGGCGTACCGAGACCATCGCGCGGGTCCGATCGGTCCGGCAGGAGCTCGGCCGGGCCACCGGGATCCTGCTCGACCTCCAGGGACCCCGCATCCGGGTCGGCGCGCTGCCCGAGCCGCTGGAACTCACGGCCGGTCGGCGGGTGGTGTTCGCCCCCGAGGGGCGGGCGTCGGAGGGCGAGATTCCCACGACGTACGGGGCGCTGGCCCGGGACGTCCTTCCTGGCGCCCGGATCCTGCTCGACGACGGATTGCTGAGCGTGGCAGTCACCGCCGTTCGCGGGGACCGGGTGGAGGCTGTGGTGGTGGACGGTGGGCTCCTCCGATCGAACAAGGGGATGAACCTGCCGGGGCTGGAGGTGAGCGCGCCCGCGGTCACGGTGAAGGACGCCGAGGACGTGCGGCTCGCGTGCGAGGCGGGGGTGGACTACATCGGCATGTCGTTCGTCCGTCGGGCGGAGGACCTCGAGGAGCTCCGGGCCCGGCTTCCGAAATCGGTGCGGTTGGTGGCGAAGATCGAGAAGGACACCGCGGTGGCGAACCTCGCGACCATCCTGCCGGCGGCGGACGCGGTCATGGTCGCCCGCGGCGACCTCGGGGTGGAGCTCCCGTTCGAGGAGGTACCGCTGGTGCAGAAGCGGCTGATCCGGCAGGCGAACCTCAAGGGGCGGCCAGTCATCACCGCCACCCAGATGCTCGAGTCGATGATCCAGAACCCGCGGCCGACGCGGGCCGAAGTGAGCGACGTCGCGAACGCCATCCTCGACGGCACCGACGCGGTCATGCTCTCGGCGGAGACGGCGGTCGGGAAGTACCCGCTGGAGGCCGTTCGGGCGATGGACCGGATCGCGCGCGAAGTGGAAGGGCAGCGCCGGGGGCGGAGCCCGGCCTACGACCTCGCGCTGGGCCGGCGCGGGGCGGTGGACCCGGCCGTGGAAATGCCGGCCACCCACCGCACCGAGGACGCGATCGCGGTGGCCGTCTGTGCGGCGGCGGAGCTGCTCCGCGCCCCCGTGATCCTGTGCTTCACCAGCAGCGGATTCACCGCTCGCACCGTCGCGGCCTACCGCCCTGCCGTCCCGATCGTGGCCGCCACCCCGGAACCGGGCACCTTCCACCAGCTCGCCCTGGTCTGGGGGGTGGTGCCGATGCTCACCGACCACGTCCCGAACTACGACTCGATGCTCACCGTGGCGCGGGAGCGGCTGCTCGATGGCGGCCTCGTCCGTCCCGGCGACCGGGTGGTGGTGTCCGCCGGCGTGCCCTGGGACATGCCCGGCACTACCAACCTCCTCAAGATCGAGACAGTTTAGGGCCGATGCGCCTCACCTTTCTCGGCACGGGGACGTCGTTCGGCGTGCCGCAGATCGGGTGCGACTGCGCGGTCTGCCGCTCGGACGACCCTCGCGACTGCCGCACCCGCACCGGGGCGGTGGTCGAGGCCGGGGGCGTGCGGCTCCTCCTCGACACGCCGCCCGAGCTGCGGCTGCAGCTCGTCCGGGCCGGCGTCCGCGCGGTGGACGCGGTGCTCTACACCCATGCCCATGCCGATCACGTGAACGGCATCGACGACCTGCGCGCCTTCTCGGTCCGCCGGGGGGAGCCGCTGCCGCTCTATGGTCCCCCCGAGTCGCTGGACGCCATCCGGCGGAACTTCGGCTACATCTTCGACGACGTCACGCCGCTTCCCGGCACCTCGAAGCCGCGGCTCCTCACCCACCCGCTCGAGGCCGGCGTGCCGGTCGCGATCGGGGGCCTCGAAGTGCTTCCGCTGGCCTTCGACCATGGCCCGCAGCGCGTGTTCGGCTACCGGATCGGGCCGCTGGCCTACCTGACCGACGTGAAGGCGGTGCCGGACGCGGCGCGCGCCGCGCTGCGCGGTCTCGAGGTCCTGGTGCTGAACGCGCTCTGGTGGCGGACCCACCCGACCCACCTCAGCATCGGGGAGGCGGTTGCGGTGGCACGGGACCTCGGCGCGCGGCAGACCTGGCTCACTCACCTGACGCACGAGACCGCCCACGAGGCGCTGCTCCGGGACCTGCCGCCCGGGGTCGCGCCGGCGCATGATGGGCTGGTGGTGGAGGTGGATGGATGAAGCTCGATCACGGACGGATGCTCGGTGCGGCCCTGGCCGGGGGGGTGGGGATCGATCCCGGAAGGCTCGCCGCGCTGCGGGAACGGTTTCCCGAGGTCGCGGCCGAGGTCGAGCGGCGCCGCGCCGGAGGGGAATACGGCTTCACCGCGCTCGGCGCGCAGGACGCGGCCGTCGCCGAGATCACCCGGTTCGCCGGCGGCGTGGGGCAGGCCCACGACCACGTGCTGGTCCTCGGCATCGGCGGGTCCGCCCTCGGAACGCGGGCGCTGCTCGAGGCGCTCCGGGGCCCGGCGTGGAACGAACTCGACGACGAAGCGCGCGAATTCTGGCCCCGTCTCACCGTGCTCGACAACGTGGACCCCGCGAGTGTGGCCGCGGCTCTCCGGCGGATCGACCCACGGCGCGTGCTGGTGAACGTCGTGAGCAAGTCGGGTGGGACGGCGGAGACGATGGCCCAGTACCTGGTGGTGCGCGCGTGGCTCGAGGAGGCCCTTGGCGCTGGCGCCGTCCGGCACCTCGTCTTCACCACCGACCCGGAGCGTGGCGCGCTCCGCGAGCTGGCGCGGCGCGAGGGCATCGCGGCGCTCGACGTGCCGCCCTCCGTCGGCGGGCGCTTCTCCGTGCTCTCGCCGGTCGGGCTCCTGCCGGCCGCGCTGGTGGGGATCGAGGTCGAGGGGCTCCTGGCCGGCGCGCGCCGCGCGCTGGCGACGGCGGAGGCCGCCGACCTCCTCACCAACCCCGCCGCGCTCTGGGCCGGGCTCCAGTGGGCCGCGGACACCGCCCTCGGGCGCCGGATCCACGTGTTGATGGCCTACTCGGACCGCCTCCGGGCGGTGGGCGACTGGTTCTGCCAGCTCTGGGCGGAGAGCCTCGGCAAGCGGGTGGACCGGGGGGGCGCGGTCGTGCATACGGGCCCGACGCCGCTCGCAGCGGTCGGTGCGGTGGACCAGCACAGCCTGGTCCAGCTGTTCATGGAAGGTCCGCCGGACAAGACGATCACCTTCCTGGACGTGGCGGATCACGGCGAGGACGTGCCGATCCCGGGGGCCGAGGGCCTGCCGCCCGACCTCGCCTACCTTCCGGGGCACACTCTGGGCGGGCTGCTCCACGCGGAGCGTGAGGCCACCGCACGGGCGCTCGCCGGGGCCGGCCGGATGAGCAGCCTGATCGAGCTTCCCGACCTGTCGGCGGCGTCCGTCGGGGAACTGCTGATGTTCTTCCAGCTCGCCACCGGGTACGCCGGGGCGTGGTACGGGGTGAACCCCTTCGACCAGCCCGGGGTCGAACTTGGCAAGCGCCTGACCTATGCCGCGATGGGCCGTCCCGGGTTCGTTTGACGGGGCACGGCGCAGCGAGCTAAATTCTTGATCCTACGCGGCTTCCACTCACCCTCCGGAGTGCCCGGGATGCAGGACGTGATGCAGGAACAGGTGCTGCGCTACGGTGGCGCGGTGGAGCGGACGGCGGCGGGGGTGCGGATCCTCGATCCCACCCGGCTCCAGTCGCCCGCCACCGACGCCCTGGTGCGCGACGCGGTGTTCGCCGAGGGGGAACGGCGCGAGGCCGCGCGCTGGTTGTTGTGGGAGCTGGGGCAGGCCACGGGGGCGCGCCCGGCGTCCATCAACGCCCTGTACCTGGCCCGCGGCCGGGGGGAGTGCGGCGGCTTCACCGTGCCGGCCATCAACGTCAGGATGATGGCCTACGACACCGCGCGCGCCGTCTTCCGTGCCGCGCGGCGGGGGAACGCCGGCGCGATCCTGCTCGAGATCGCCCGGTCCGAGATCGCCTACACCGACCAGCGCCCGGCGGAGTACGTCAGCGTGATGCTCGGCGCCGCGCTCCGCGAGGGCTACACCCTGCCGCTCTTCATCCAGGGCGACCACTGCCAGGTGAGCGCGAAGAAGTTCGCGGCCGCCCCCGAAGCGGAGGTCGGCGAAGTCAAGAAGCTCATCGCCGAGGAAGTGGGCGCGGGCTTCTACAACATCGACGTGGACACCTCCACGCTGGTGGACCTCGCGCGCCCGACCCTGGCCGAGCAGCAGCGCGACAACTACGAGCGGGCCGCGGAGATCGCCGGCTTCATCCGGGAGCACGAGCCGGAGGGCGTCACGGTGTCGGTCGGCGCGGAGATCGGCGAGGTCGGATCCAAGAACAGCACCGTGGAGGAGCTCGACGCCTTCATGCAGGGCTTCGGCGAAGCCTGCGCCGCCCTCGGCGTGACCGAGGGCATCAGCAAGATCTCGGTGCAGACCGGCACCTCCCACGGCGGCGTCGTGCTCCCCGACGGCTCGATCGCGGCGGTCAAGCTCGACCTCGAGGCGCTCGCCGCGCTGTCCCGGCGGGCGCGCGACCGCTACGGCCTGGCCGGGGCGGTGCAGCACGGCGCGAGCACGCTGCCGGCGGAGGCCTTCGGGAACTTCCCGCGGGTCGAGACGGCCGAGATCCACCTCGCCACCAACTTCCAGAATATCGTGATGGACCACCCGGCGGTGCCGGCGGCGCTCCGGGACCGGGTGGCGGGATGGGTGCGGGAGAACTGCGCCGCCGAGCGGAAGGACTCGGACACCGAGGAGCAGTTCCAGTACAAGTCGCGCAAGAAGGCGATCGGGCCGCACAAGCGGGAATTCTGGGACCAGCCCGCCGCCGTGCGGGACGCAATCGCGGCGGACCTGGAGCGCACCTTCGCGTTCCTCTTCGAGCAACTGAACGTCAACGGGACGGCGGACCTCGTCCGCCGCTTCGTGCACGCGCCCGTGCAGCATCACGCGGCGCTCCGTCCGGTGCACGCGGCGGCCGAGGACGATCCGGACGCGGGAGAGTGACATGACGACGCCGAATGATGACCGGGACGTGGTGGTGATCCGTGAGAGCGACTCCGCCGGAGTGCGCTGGTTCCTGTTCGGCGCCCTGCTCGGCGCCGGCGCGGCCCTGCTGCTGGCCCCGGCGAGCGGAGAGGAGACCCGGCGGCGGCTGAGCCGCCAGGCCCGGCGGGTGCGGGCCCGCACCGAGGACCTGGTGGACGAGTTCGGCGAGCGGGTGCGGACCGGCGCCGGCCGGGTGCGGGAGGAGGTCGAGGACCGGGTCGAGGGCCTGCGGAGCGACATCGGCGAGTTCGGCGACGCGGTCCGCGGCGCCGGGGCCTCCGCCCGTGAGGAGCTCGAGCGCCGGCTGGCCGACGCCCGGAGCCGTCGCCGGAGCCGGGTGGAGGTGGCGGACGAGGACGACGAGGAGTCGCTCGCCTGACCGCTGGCCGCGCGGGCTGGACCCGGTCGTTCGGCGGGTTCGTCCGGCGGACCCTCCAGGCGGCGGACGAGAACAACCTGCCCTTCCTCGCGAGCGCGCTGAGCTTCGGCGCGCTCCTGGCCCTCGTCCCGTTCGTCCTGCTCCTCTTCGTGGGCCTCTCGGCCCTCGCCCCGGGGCTCGGGGGCAGCGGCGGCGTCCCCGACCTCGGCCGCCTGCTCGACGCCTTCCTGCCGCCGCACGGCGCCGCGCAGGGGGACCCCTTCGCCGGCGTCGAGGAGTTTGCCGCCCGGATCGGGGCGAACCGCGGCGCCGTCTCGCTCGTGGCCCTTCCGCTGTTCATCTGGTTCAGCACCCGGCTCTTCGCCGGCGTCCGGACCGCGCTGAACGAGATCTACGACGTCGCCGCCCGCCCGGGCCCGCACCGCAACTTCCTCGTCAGCTACCTCCGCGGGAAACTGCGCGACGTGGTGATGGTCCTGGCGGCCCTCGCCCTTCTCCTGGCGAACAGCGCGATGTCGGTGATGCTGGGGATCCTGCTGGCGCGCGGCGAGGCGTGGGCGCCCGAGTACGGGTTCCTCTTCACCACCCTCGGCCGCTGGGCGGCCGAGCTGCTGGCGTTCACCTTCTCCGTCGCGCTGTTCTACATCGTCTACCGCCACGCGAGCGCGCAGCGGGTGCGGCGGGTACCGGCGCTCGTGGCGTCGGTCTTCACGGCGGCCCTCTACGAGGTGGCCAAGCGGCTCTTCGCGCTCTACGTCCGGGAGGTGGCGGCGAGCCAGCAGTTCTCCCCGGACGCGAACCTTGGCGCGATCATCCTGTTCGTCCTCTGGGTCTTCTACACCGCCTTCGTCTTCCTGCTCGGCGGCGTCGTGGCGCAGACCTGGGAGCTGCGCGCGCGGACGGAGCGCCAGCGGGCGCGGTTCGGGTAGCGCGGGGCCGGGAGTCGCGAGTCACGATCGGGCGATCCCTCTCCCCTCTCCCCTCTCCCCTCTCACTCCTCACCTCTCACCTCTCACCTCTCACCTCTCACCTCTCACCTCTCACCTCTCACCTCTCACCTCTCACCTCTCACCTCTCACCTCCACCACCACCCCCGCCACGCCCGCCGCCAGGTCTGCCGGCCGCACGATGATCCGCACGGCGGTGCTCGGGACGCCGAGGCGTCCGGTCACCGCCGGGTCGAGCGCCACCTCCCACTCGCCGGCCACGAGGCCCGTGAGGTAGAAGGTCCCGTCGCCGAAGGTCCGGGTGCGGAGGATCCGGCCGCCCCGGACCTCGC
Organism: uncultured Gemmatimonadales bacterium; assembly: GCA_963717315.1. Classification (GTDB taxonomy): domain Bacteria; phylum Gemmatimonadota; class Gemmatimonadetes; order Gemmatimonadales; family GWC2-71-9; genus JAICEH01. Next base: position 20,913 of record CAVQWA010000041.1, on the reverse strand, counting down.
GCACGACGACCTCCACGCCGGGGAGGGGCCGCGTGGCGTTCCCGTCCCGCCGCACGACGGCGCCGTCCAGCACCGTGGCTTCCGCAACGGCCACGTCCAGGGTGACGAAGCGGTTCGGGGCGGGGACGAGACGCAGCGCGGGCACCGCCGGGACGAGCAGCGGGCTCTCGAGGCTCAGGGTATCCAGGGTCACCACCACCGCCTCGAACGGCAGCAGGTTCCACGCTTCATAGCGGCCAAGGCTGTCGGTCGTGACGCTCGTGCTTCCGACGGTGAGTCGTACCGCGCCCAGGCCGGGCTCGTCCGGGTCCCGGTGGCCGTCCGCGTTCCGGTCGAGGAAGACGCGGCCGGCCACGCCGGCCCGCTCGAGCGAGGGTCCCGGACTCGTGGCGAGACGGCCTGCGGGGCGGTTCCAGACGACGGATCCCTGCACGTACTCGGTGGTGAGCGCACCGCCCGGCGCCGAGGCGACCGCCGCCCCCGCCCGCAGGGCGGGGAGGGCGCTGGTGACGCCCAGGGTGAGCGCGGTGCGCTCTCCCCGCCGCCATCCCACGCCGCCCTCGATCCGGACGGCGGGCGAGAGGTTTCGCGCCAGGGTCAATTCGAGGGCCGAGAATGCCGCGCCCCGTACCTCCACCCGGCCCCGGGTCCACAGCCCCTTGAGGACCGGCCCGGCCCGCGGCCCGGGGAGGAGGTAACCGCTCACCCCGACGAAGGTGCCCTCGGGAATGAATGACGGTCCGTCCGAGGACGTCACGCGCACGTAGGGCGCCACCCGGAGCGCCGAGCGCTGGAGCGAGGCGCCGAGCCGGACGGAGAGTTGGTCGCCGGTGTGCGTGCCCGCGTGCTCGACGGTTCCGTCCACGTAGAGGAAGGGGTTCGACGGGACCGGCCGCCAGAAGAGGCCCACCCGCGCCTGGGACGTCTGGTGCGCCGCGGTGAGCACCGGGGCCTCGACTCCCACGTCGAACGCGGCCGCCTCGGCGCCGAGCCGGAGGTCGGCCGTGGGCTGGAGCCGCACTGCCGCGCGGACGTATCCCTGGGCGAGGGCCTCGAGCTCGACGGCGAGCGGATTGAGCGGCGTGGCCGTGACCGCACCGTACGGCTGCAGCAGCATGCCGGCGGCTCGGGTCGAGGTTTCGAGGCCGCCGCGCACGGTCCAGCGGTCGCCCGCCCCGTACCGCAGGTCGAGGTTGGCGGATTCGTTGCATGCCGCGCGGCGGCACGAGCCGGCCGCCACGCCATACTCGAGTGCGCGCGCCGGAAGCTGGGCCTGGACCGCCTGGTACGTCCGGCTGAAGCTCCGGACCTCGCCGTTCGGGCCATAGGCGACGAACTCCACCGGGTTCTCCCCGTAGCGCACCGGGACCTCGACCGAATAGCGGCCGTAGGCGTCGGACGAGTCGAAGGCCACGAGGCTGCCGCCGGCGAAGGCCTCGATGGTCCAGCCGGGTCCCGTCATGCCGTCGAACGCGGCGTCGCGCAGGTACTGGTCGCGCACGTACGGTGCGTTGGTGACGCTGGCGCCGCGGAGCGCGCGGGCCCGCGGGCCGGTCGCGTAGGCGTCCCCGAGCCGCAGCTGGCGCAGCCGGTCCGACCCGGGCCACACCCCGAGCCACGACGCGCCCACCTCCTGCCGGCTGCCGGCGCCGAAGCCGGCGGACTGGGCGAGCACCTCGAGGGAGCCACCGAAGAGGTCGGCCCCGACGCCGAGCTGGAGGTTCGTGGCGGCAAACGGGTCGCGCCCGCCCGACTGCGCCAGGTAGTCCACCACGAGCCCGTCCCACCGGGTCGGCGGGACAGCCACTTCGACGGCGCTCGCCCCGGCCTGGCCGCGCTGGGCGAGCAGCACGCGGCGCGCCTCCTCGCGCTCGATCCGGCGGGCCACCGGCAGCGAGCCGGCTTCGGGCACGTCCACCCGGAGCTCCGCCCAGTCCACCATCATGTCCACGCCCAGCAGCCGCGCCAGCACGGCCGCGTCGAGGAACACCTCTCCGTCCCCCGCGAGCACCTGGGTCGCGTCGAGCGGCAGGACCTGCTGGTCCAGCCTGGCCGTCCGCGCGGCCGCGTCCACCTCGAGCGCCGCCCCGTGCGGCTCCAGCCGGGCGGTGGCGACGCTGCCGGCCACCGCCCCCCCGACTTCGGCCAGGGCGAGCACGGCGCCGACGGGGAGCAGCGCCGCATCGCCCACTCGCCACGCTTCGACGGTGCGGCTCACGATGCGCCCGAGGCGGACTTCCAGGATCGTCGGCTCCGGTGCCTGCGCCGCGCTGGGCCTCGGCAGGGTCAGGGCCACGAGCCCGGCGAGCAGGCCGACGGCGAGCCGGGTGCGCATCGGTCAGTTGAGGTACGTGACCGTGAGGACGACGGGAGCGGTGTACAGTCCCGGCGGGACGCCCCCCCCGGGAGAAGCGGTGCCGCCGAGATACACGTGGACCTGCGGCCGAGGCGTCGGGCCGAAGCGCGAAGTGGCCCCCGCGGCGGGATTGAACGTCGTGCTGCCGGCGCCACTCGGAGCCTGGAACAGGCGGTTGACCACCGCCGACGCCGGGCCGAAGGCCACGGGAATCGTCCCGCCGCCGCCGGACCGATCGAGCTGGGTCGGGAGCGTGAAGGCGAGGCTCACCTGCTGGTTCCGCTCGCCCTCGACCCGGAAGTACCCCGCATCGGGCGACGTGGGGAGGACCACCTTGGGCGTTCCCGGCGTGAGCGCGCCGAACTGGAGGTCGCGCAGGGTGAGGAAGATGAGCGTGCCCGCCAGCACCTGGGCGCGGGCCGGCGTGGTCCCCGAAACGGCCTGCGCCGCCGCCCGGACGGGGGCGGCGGCGAGCGCGAGCGCGAGGGCGAGGCGCCAGGTCCCGGTCACGGGATCGTCACGCCGATGGAGTCGTGCACGGCGGGGAAGGGAAGGCGGGTCTCGGGAGGCACGTCGTCCCGCTCGCCGTCGAGCACGAGCCGGAGCCGGTATCTGCCCGGCGGAAGCCCCGCCACCGGGAGCCGGTAGCGCGGTGCCATCGGGTAGTAGACCGCCACCTGGCTCGAGTCGCGCGCCCGGAGCGCGCCCGTCGAGTCGCGCAATTCCGCCCGCAGCATCCCCAGCCACGCCGCGGTGCCCGCGCGCTCGAGCTCCACCCTGAATTCGAGTGAATCGCCACGCACCTCGGCAGCGAGCCCGCGGGGGGTCACACCGCCGGTGACTGCCCCCTTCCGGTAGATCAGCGCGATGATCGTCCGCACCTCGAGCGTCAACCCGATCCTGACCCCTTCGACGGCGCTGTCGGCCGGGGCCGGTGCTGCCGGCGATTCGCGGGCCGCCACCACGATGCGCGTCCAGTACTCCCCGTCCGGCAGGCCGGCGGGCGGGCGGGCGAGCAGCCGGACCACTTGCCGCTCTCCCGGCGGCACCGTGGCGCGCCGGGGGTAGGCCCGGATCCAGCCCGCCGCCGAGGGCCGGTCCGGACCCGGCTCCGGCTCGGTCACCAGCGTCACCCGGCCGGTGCTGTCGGTGCCGGGGTAGCCGAAGATGGTCGAGACCTCGACCTCGACCGGCCGCCCGCCCGGGTTGAGCAGGATCAGCTGGCCGCTGCGGAGCCGATGGTCCACGTGCACCAGGTGCGGGGCGACGATGACGCCCTGCGCCCGTGCCGGGACCGGGGCGCTCACGAGCAGGAACAGGAGCGGGAACAGGCGGGCGCGGGTCATACGCCGAGATCCGCCACGGTGAGGGTCACGGTGGCGGTGTAGTCGCCCCCGCGCTGGTCGGGGGTCGGCTCCACCGTGCCGCCGAGGAAGAGCCGGGCCTTGCCATTGGTCGGGAGCCGGACGGTGAACGGGCCGCGCGGGTCGATGGGCTGCTGGGCGGTGATGGTCTCGGTCGCGGAATACCCGGCATCACCGGCGTCGAAGCGCAGCCGGAGGGAGGCCCCGCCGGGGCCGGACATCGCGTCGGGCAGCGCGAACTGGAGCATCAGGTCCACGTCCTTGGTGCCGCGGAGCTCGAACTGGCCGCTCCGCGCCGGATCGGTGCGGAGGGCGTGGAAGGGGACCCCCGCGAGCACGTCCCCGAAGTCCAAGGGTTGGAGCCCCTGCAGCCGGAGCGGCCGGCCCTGGGCCTCCGCCTGGCCCGCGAGGGCGAGCAGGAGGGCGGCGGAGAGGGCGAAGAGCGCGCGGCGGGACACGAGGGCTCCTTGCGCGAGCCGGCGGCGAGCCCGGAGGGACCCGCCGCCGGCGTCGCGCCGGAAGGCGCTCAGAGGCCGGTATACGCGGCCGTGAGCCCGACGGTCCCGGTGTACACGCCGGCCGGGAGACCCGCCGCGGCGGTCGCCTCGCCACCGACGAACACGCCGAGGCTGCCGCCAGCCGAGAGGAACGAGTTCCCGCTGACGCCGTCGGAGCCGCCGGCAATGAGGCTCGCCGAGCCCGCGCGCGTGGCACCGACGTTCACGTTCCACGCGGCGGCGCCCAGCGTGATCTGGTTCAGCCCGTTGTCGAGCGTGGCGGGGAAGTCGAACGTGAGCAGCAACTGCGCACCCGGGTCGCCGGCGACGGCGAACTCGCCCGAGGTGGCGTCGGTCGGTGCGACCGTCTTGGTGGCGCCCGCCGAGAGGAAGTCGCCGAAGTCGAGGGTCGTCACCGGGCTCACGGTAATGGCCCCGAGCACCCGGGCACGGGCCTCGATCGAGCCCGAGGCCGACTGGGCGCTCGCGACGGCCGGAACGGCCAGCGCGGCGAGCGCGAGGAGGAAGAACTTCCGCATACCGGACCGCCTCATCGAGAAAGTGGATTGAAGGGAGCAGGGTCGCCGCCAAGGCACGCGACTCGGCGGGGCGGAAGGGCAACAGGTGTGCCAACAGTGGCAGGTGGGGTGTAAACCGATCCAGAATAGTTCAGTCGGGAAAGCGAATGGTAGTCGCAAGTCAGTGCTGCACTTAGGCTTCCAGAATTCACTTCACTGTATAAAATATGTGCACAAGAGCGTCAAACTTCGATGCGGCGGACTCCGGCTCAAGTCATTTGATCGCAAGTACTTAGGACGATCGTCCGGTCTGGCCCGGGACCTGCCATACCTGTCCTTCGGGTCGGATGGGGGCACCGCGCCTCCACCGCCTCGGCGAGAGGTTGCATTTTGCGAATCGGGTACCGTGGCTCGGATGGCTGGAACGTGGTTGGCCTGGGGGTCGGGCTCGCGATCGGCATGGGATTCCGCCCAACTGCTGCAGCCGCCCAGTCGGGCGTCGCCACCGTGACCGCCACCGCCCGGGTGTTGCCTGCGGTCGGCCTGCTTCCTTCCGGGGTCGAGGCCTCCCGAGGCCCCGACGGGGCTCGTCCCGGCTCCTGGCGGTGGGAAGCCGACGGCCCGGCCGACCCCGCCTGCCCGTCCTTTCCCGCGACGACCGTCACCCGCCGGGTCCTGGGAACTCGGCGCGTCATCGAGCTCGCCGCCACCGGCGTCTGACCCTCCCCCGTCAGGCCGATCCCGGTTATCTTCCATTCGCCTCAGGTCCGAAGGGCACTGGCGCGCGAATCGCGTCAGGACCTCGCCGGTAGCAGCGCTAAGCGATGCCCGGTGTCGCTTCGGGGAGCCTGGGGCACTTTCCTTTTCTGGCGGCTGGGACGGCCAGGACGGCTCCACCCGTCCCGTGGTCATCGCCCGGCCAGCCGTCCCAGCCGCCCGGTTAGATTCCCCCGATGGCCCTCGCACTTGCCCGCCGGTACCGTCCCCGCCGCTTCAGCGACCTGCTCGCCCAGGACCACGTCGCGTCCACGCTCCGGGCCGCGGTGGCCCGGGGGCGCGTCGGCCACGGCTACCTGCTGACCGGCCCGCGCGGCGTGGGGAAGACCACGGCCGCGCGCGTCCTCGCGATGGCGCTCAACTGTGAGCGCCGCGGCGCCGACGGCGAGCCCTGCGGCGAATGCGAAAGCTGCCGGCGCATCTGGGGCGGTTCGGCCAGCCTCGACGTGGTGGAAATCGACGCCGCCAGCAACCGGGGTGTGGACGACGCCCGCGATCTCCGCGAGCGCGCGATGTACGCCGCCTCCCAGGCGGGGCACCACAAGGTCTACATCGTGGATGAGGCGCACATGCTCACGCGCGAGGCGTGGAATGCGCTCCTCAAGGTCCTCGAGGAACCGCCCCCGGGGGTCGTGTTCGTCTTCGCCACCACCGAGCCGCAGAAGATCTTCAACACCGCGGCACCGGTGCTCTCCCGGCTCCAGCGCTTCGACTTCCGCCGCATCGCGCCCGAGGTGATCCGGACGCGGCTCGCGGAGGTTCTCGCGGCCGAGGGGATCGCCGCCGAAGAGGACGCGCTCCGCCTCATCGCGCGGCACGCCGATGGCGGGATGCGCGACGCCCTCTCGGTGCTCGACCAGTGCCTGAGCTTCGATGGGGGTACCGTCACCGCCGTCCGGGTCCGGGAAACCCTCGGCCTGGTCGCCGACGAGCTGTACGCCGAGGTGCTGCGGGTGGTGGCCAGCCGGCGGCCCGAGGCGGTGTTCGACCTGGTGGGCCGGCTCCTCGCCTCCGGCGCCGATCTCGCGACCTTCATGGCCGGGGTCGGCGAGCTCTTGCGCGGGCTCCTGATGCGGCTCCTCGGCGTAGAGCCCGCCGACCTCACCCTCGCCATGCGCGACGCGATCGAGGCGGAACAGGCCCGCTTCGAGCCGGGCGACGTGGTGCGGATGCTCCGGCTCCTGGGCGAGGAGGAGCAGGCGATCCGGCGGAGCGGGAATCCCCGGCTCGTGGTGGAGACCCTGCTGCTCCGCTGGACGATGCTCGACCGGGTGGTGGATCTCGAGGCGGTGCTGGCGGGCGGCGGGGGTGGGGCAGGGGGCCGAGCTGCCGAGCCGCTGAGCCACCGGGCCGCCGCGACATTGCCGGCCGCCGTCCCGCCGTCCCCCCGTCCCGAGGCTGGTGAGCCGCCGAGCCGCCGCGCCGCCGCGCCGCCGCCCTCCGAGGGACCCCCGGCGGGCTCCGTCGCGTTCACCGTGGACGGCCTGGCGGCGGTCTGGGAGCAGGCGGCCGAGGCGGGTCGCGGGACGAGCCGGTTCCTCGGGGAAGCCCTGGCGCAGGCCACCCCGGTGCAGGTGCGGCCACCCGAGGTCCTGGTCGAGCTGCGGGACGACAACCACGCCCTCCAGGCGCAGCTCGAGCGGCATCGGGCAGTGGTGGAGGCCCTGTTGGCGGGATGGACCGGGCAGCCGGTTCGTCTCGCGATCCGGGTGGCGGAGGCGCCGTCGCCGGCCGCGGCGCCGCCGAAGGCGCGCAGGATCTCCGAGTCGAGATTGCGCGCCGAGCGGCTGGAGGCAGGCCGGAGGAAGGACCCCGCGCTCGACACGGCGGCGGATGCGCTGGACTTGGAAGTACTGGATTGAGGTTCTAGATTTCGCGGGTTGTGCAACTTGCGCGGTTTCGAGGGAATGGCGGACCTACAGCAGCTTCTTCAGCTCGGCCAGCAGATGCAGGGCCGGCTTCAGCAGATCCAGACCGACCTCGCCGGACGCTCGGTGGAGGCGTCCTCCGGGGGCGGGCTGGTGCGGGTGACGGTGGACGGTCGCGGCACGCTGCGCGCCGTCCAGATCGATCCCGCGGCCTTCGAGGGTCGGGACGCGGAGTTCCTCGCGGACCTCGTGCTCTCGGCGGTGGCCGAGGCCCAGCGCCGCGCGGGCGAGCTTCTCCAGCACGAAATTCGCAACGTCGGGCCGCTCGGCACGCTGCCGCTCTGAGCCGGTGAGCGCGCTCGAGGACCTCGTCACGGAGCTCGCGCGGCTCCCCGGGATCGGGCGAAAGACCGCGCAGCGCCTGACGTTCCACCTGCTGCAGCAGCCGGTCGAGCAGGCCAGCCGGCTGGCCCGGGCGCTCCTCGCAGTGGCCGAGCGCGTGCGGCCCTGCCCGGAGTGCGGGTACCTGACGGAAGGCGAGCTCTGCGAGTTCTGCCGCGACCCTCGGCGGGACCCTGGGATGCTGTGCGTGGTGGAGGAGCCGTCCGCGGTGCCGGTGATGGAGCGGGCAGGCGAGTTCCGCGGCCGCTACCACGTGCTCGGCGGCCGGCTGTCCCCGCTCGACGGAGTGGGTCCGGAGGCGCTCCGCCTCGAGCAGCTCGCCCGGCGGGTGGCCGCCGACGGCGTCCGTGAGGTGATCCTCGCCACGAATGCGTCCATGGAGGGCGAGGTGACGGCGACCTACATCCAGCGGCTTCTCGCCGGCCGGGGCGTCCGGGTGACGCGGCTCGCGCGTGGCCTCCCGATGGGCGGCGAGCTGGAGTACGCCGACGGGGTGACGATCGCGCACGCACTGGCCGCGCGCCGGGAACTCCCGTGAGGCGACCGCGCAGTGCCTGGTTCGGCGCGGCGGCCGCCACCGGATTCGTTGCCGGATGGGCGCTCGCCAAGCGCGTCCAGCACGCGCATCGTGCCGCACTCTTCAGCCTCCGGGTGCACCGGCGCCGGGCGGCGCTCGGCTGGCTCGAGGGGCACCCCGCCGCCGAGGTGGCGCCACTCCTGCGGGACTACGCCGCGTGGGAGCCGGTGCCGGCGCTCCGGGCGCGCGCGGCGCAGCTGCTCCGGCGGCTCGAAACCACCTGGCCCTGACCGGGAGCGGCATCGGGATGAGCGGCGCGTCGAGTTGGAGCCTCGGGGAGCGGGAGGCGCAGCGGATCCACGAGATCCTCCGCGGCCTCCTGCGCGAGTCGGGGGCGCGAAGCGCCCTGCTCGTGGACCGCGCCGGCCAGCTTGTGGCGCAGACGGGCGAGGCGCCCACCTTCGACCCGACCGCGTTCGCGTCGCTCACCGCCGCCGACTTCTCCGCCAACGACCAGCTCGCGCGGATGCTCGGCGAGCAGGAGTTCGGGGCGCTCTTCCACCAGGGCGAGCGCGAGTCGATGTACCTGGCGGACGTGGCCCGCCGGGTGATCCTCGTCGTCCTCTTCGACAACCGGACCACGCTCGGGCTCGTGAAGCTCCGGGTCCGCGGCACCGTCGGCGTCCTTGCCGAGGTCTTCACCAGCATGTTCGCGTCGGGGGGCGAGCCCCCGCGCATGGCCGACGGGTTCGTCGGAGAGGCCGAGGATGAGATTGACCGACTGTTCGGGAAGTGAGGTAGCCGCGCGATGAGCATGATCAACTACGCCTCGCGCGAGATCAACTGCAAGCTGGTCTACTACGGCCCGGGGCTCGGCGGGAAGACCACGAACCTCGAGTACGTGTACCAGAAGGTCGCGCCGACCTCCCGCGGGAAGATGATCTCCCTCGCCACGGAGACCGAGCGGACCCTCTTCTTCGACTTCCTGCCGGTGGACCTCGGCACGATCCGCGGCTTCAAGACCCGGTTCCACCTCTACACGGTGCCCGGGCAGGTCTACTACAACGCCTCGCGGAAGCTCATCCTCAAGGGGGTGGACGGCGTGGTGTTCGTGGCCGACAGCCAGATCGAGCGGATGGAGGCGAACATCGAGGCGATGCAGAACCTCTACGACAACCTCGCCGAGCACGGGTACGACCTGACGAAGCTCCCGTTCGTGGTGCAGTACAACAAGCGGGACCTGCCCAACGCCGCGCCGCTCGCCGAGCTGCAGCAGACGCTGAATCCGGGCTGGCCGGTGGAGGAGCCCGGCCGCCAGCGGCTGAGCCCGGACCCGCTCCACCCCGGTGAATTCCTGGTCTGGCAGGGCGAGGGGCACTGGTTCGAGCGGGCCCCGTACTACGAGGCGGTGGCGCTCACCGGCGAGGGGGTGTTCGACACCCTCAAGGCGGTCAGCAAGATCGTGCTCAAGTCCCTCGGCTGAGGAGAACGGGGGGATGTGGACCCTCCCGAACGTCATCACGATCGTCCGGATCGCGATCACGCCCGTGGTCGCGCTCCTGCCCTTCATCGAGGGCTACTGGCCCAAGGTCCTCGCCTTCGTCGTGTTCGTGGCGGCGGCCCTGAGCGACGTCTGGGACGGCTATCTCGCCCGCTCCCGGAACCAGATCACCGACCTCGGGAAGCTGCTCGACCCGCTCGCCGACAAGCTGCTGCTGCTCGCCACGCTCATCCCGATCTACTGGATATCCCAGGAACGGGAGGAGCTCTACGGCATCCCGGTGTGGGGCAGCATTCCCCTGTGGGTCTGCATCCTGCTGCTCGGGCGCGAGTTCGCGATGACCGCCTTCCGGCAGTGGGCCAGGCACCGCGGCGTGATCATCGCCGCCGGGCGCGCCGGAAAGTTGAAGACCGCCTTCCAGAACATCTTCATCGGCGCCACGATCGCCTGGTTCGCTTTCCGTGACGCCCTCGGGCCCCTGGGCTGGCGCGACACCCCTCTCGCCCGCTTCTGGACCCACTTCCACGGCGGGTTCGTGGCCCTCACCCTGGCCATCGCCACGGCGCTCACGGTCTACTCCTTCGCGCTGTACGTGTACCGCAACCGGGCGCTGTTCCGGGGATGAAGCGGGAGCGGGGAGCGGGCCGCCTTCCCGCCCCCCGTCTCCCCTCTCCCGTCTCCCGTCTCCCCACCATGGATCTCGAACTCGTCACCGTCGGCACCGAGCTCCTCCTCGGCTTCACCGTGGACACGAACGGCGCCGAGCTGGGACGCGTCCTCGCCGGGGCGGGGGTGCGCGTGGTGCGGCGGACCTCGGTCGGCGACGGTGCACCGGAGATCCGCGCGGCGGTGGGGGAGGCGCTGGCCCGGACCGGTGCCGTGCTGACGACCGGAGGCCTTGGCCCCACCCGGGACGACATCACCAAGGCGATCGTCGCGGAACACTTCGGTGTCCCGCTCGAGTTCCGCGAGGACCTCTGGTCCGCGCTGCTGGCGCGATTCCAGCGTGTGGGGCGCGCACCGACCGAGAACAACCGCTGCCAGGCGGAAGTCCCGCGCGGGGCGACGGTGCTCGTCAACCGGTGGGGCAGTGCGCCCGGCCTCTGGCTCGAGGGGCCCCTCCCCGATGGCCGACCGGGCCTCGCGATCCTCCTCCCGGGCGTCCCCCGCGAGATGCGCAAGCTGCTCGAGCACGAGGTGATGCCCCGCCTCGCGCCGCGCGCGGGCGGCCGCGTGATCCGCTCCCGCACCCTGCGCACCTCCGGCATTCCCGAATCCGCCCTCGCCGAACGCCTCGGCGACGTGGAGCAGGTCATCGCGCCGCTCACGCTGGCCTACCTGCCCGGGATGTCCGGGGTCGACCTCCGCGTGACCGCCTGGGATTTCGCCCCGGAGGAGGCGGACCGACGCCTGGATGAGGCGCTCGACCTGCTGGAGTCGCGCGCCGTCGGCGTCTTCGGCCGGGACGAGGCCGACCTTGCCGCGGTCGTGCTGGGGCGGCTGCGCGCCACGGGGCAGACGGTGGTCACCGCGGAGTCGTGCACCGGGGGCCTGCTCGGAGCGCGGATCACGAGCGTGCCCGGCAGCTCCGCCGCATATCCTGGCGGGTTCGTCGCGTATGACAACCGGATCAAGGTCGAGCAGCTCGGCGTGCCGGCGGACATCCTCGCGGCCCACGGGGCGGTGTCCGAGCCGGTCGCCGCAGCGATGGCCGAGGGGGTCCGGGCACGGCTGGGCGGCGACTGGGCCCTCGGCGTCACCGGCGTGGCGGGGCCGGACGGCGGCACCCGCGAGAAGCCGGTTGGCCTGGTGTGGATCGCCCTCGCGGGGCCGGAGGGCACCACGACGAGGCAATTGCGGCTCTTCGGGAGCCGGGAGGAGGTGCGAATGCGGGCGGCCGAGGCGGCCCTCTCCCTCCTCTTCGCCCGGCTGCCACAATGACGCACTGTCCCGGCACACCGGCTGCTATATTCCGGGCGGGCAGACCCAAGGGGTGACCGTGACCAGGCAGGACGACATTCCGACGAAGGCCGGCCCGACGGACCAGGAGGGCGAGGAGCCCGAACCGGCAGGGGAGGCCCCCACCGGGTCCGCCGGGGTTCCCGTCGAACCCGGCGCCGAGGCGGTGCAGCGGCTCGAGGAGCAGCTCGACGAGGCCAGGGACCGGCAGATGCGCCTCGCCGCCGAATTCGACAATTACCGCAAGCGGGTGACCCGGGAGCGGGTCGAGCTCAGCGACCGTGCGCAGGCCCAGCTGACGCTCCGGCTGGTGGACACCCTCGACGATCTCGACCGAGTGGTGTCCCCCGAGCACGAGGGCCTCACGGTGGACGGGTTGCGGGAGGCGGTGCAGCTGGTCGAGCGGAAGCTCTGGAAGGAGCTGCAAGCGGCCGGACTGGAACGGGTGGACCCGGTGGGGCAGCCGTTCGATCCCGCCTACCACGAGGCGGTGTCGGTGCTGCCCCCGCCGGCGCCGGAGCAGGACCACCTGGTGAGCGCGACCTTCCAGGCCGGATACCGTTTCAAGGGCGCGCTGGTGCGGCCCGCACGGGTGCAGGTCTACTCGAGCGCGGGTCACGCCTGACCGTGGCCGCGAAGGACTTCTACCAGGTCCTGGGCGTCCCCGACACCGCAAGCCAGGACGAGGTCAAGAAGGCCTACCGGCGGCTGGCCAAGCGATACCATCCCGACGCCAACCCGAACGACCCCTCGGCCGCGGAGCGCTTCAAGGAGATTTCCGAGGCGCACACCGTCCTCAGCGACGCCGACAAGCGCAAGCAGTACGACCGGATGCGGAAGCTCGGGGGCTTCGACGCCCCGCGCGGCCCGAGGGCGGGTGGCCGCGCCCCCGGCGCGGCGCCGGGTGCGGAGGAGGCGTTCGACTTCGGCGGACTCGGTGACATCTTCTCCTCGATCTTCGGCCGGGCGCGGCGGGAGGAGGACCGGGGCGACCAGCTGGAGGCGGTGGTGGAGGTGCCGTTCCGAGTGGCGATGCGGGGGGGGAAGGTGCCGGTGACGCTCCCGGTGACCGAGAGCTGCCCCACCTGCCGCGGCAGCGGTGCGGCGCCGGGGGCGACCACCTCGACCTGCCCCGAGTGCTCCGGCAAGGGCACGATCTCGTTCGGCCAGGGTGGTTTCGCGGTGCAGCGGCCTTGCCCGGTCTGCCGCGGACGCGGCGTCGTCCCGTCGGAGCGCTGCCCGACCTGCGCCGGCGCGGGAGAGGTGCGCACCGAGCGGCGGGTGATGATCACCGTGCCGCCCGGCACCGATTCCGGCAGCCGGATCCGGCTCAAGGGCCAGGGCGCGCCGGGCCGGGCCGGGCGCCCCGCGGGCGACCTCATCATCACCTTCCAGGTGCAGGCCGATCGCTTCTTCCGGCGGGAAGGGCTCGACGTCGTGTGCAATATCCCGATCAACCTCGTGCAGGCGACGCTCGGCACCCGCATCAAGGTGCGCACCCTCGACGACAAGAAGGTGGTGCTGAAGATCCCGCCCGGCACCCAGCCCGGACGGCGGTTCCGGCTCCGCGGCGAGGGCGTGCACAAGGGAGAACGGGCCGGTGATCAGCTGGTGCAGGTCCAGGTGATCGTGCCCGAGAAGCTGTCACCCGAGGCGGCGGCGGCGTTGCAGGCCTTCGGGGAGAAGGCGGGGCTGAAGCACTAGGGGAGAGGGGAGGGGGAGAGGGGAGAGGGCCCCCTCCCCCTCTCCCCCCTCCCCTCTCCCCTCCTACCCCCACACCTTCTCCACCAGCACCCGGTGGGTCGCCACCTCCGGCTCGCCATCGGCCGGCCGGCGCTGGATCCACGTCCCGTCGGACTGCAGTTCCCACGCCTGGCGGTTGTCGCCCCACATCAGCTCGAGGGTCTGGCGGAGGAGGCGGCGATGCGCCGGGTCGTCCACCGGCACCACGGCCTCGATCCGGCGGTCGAGGTTGCGCGGCATCCAGTCGGCCGAGCCGATGTACACCTCGTCGGCGCCGCCGTTGTGGAAGCAGTAGGCGCGCGAGTGCTCGAGGAATCGGCCGATGACGCTGATCACCCGGATCCGCTCGCTGACGCCCGGCAACCCCGGCCGCAGGCAGCAGATCCCGCGCACCAGCAGGTCCACCGTCACGCCGGCGCGGCTCGCCTCGTAGAGCGCGTTGATCATTTCGGCGTCCACCAGCGCGTTCATCTTCGCCAGGATCCGGGCGTGATGTCCCTCCCGCGCGTGGTCCGCCTCCCGCTGGATCATCTCCAGCATCCGGCGGCGCATCCCGCGCGGCGCGACGATGAGCTTGCGATATGCCGCCGGGGCCCCGAAGCCGGTGAGGACGTTGAAGAGGTCGGTGAGGTCGGCGCCGAGGTCGGAATCGGCGCTGAAGAGGCCGAAGTCGGTGTAGAGCCGAGCCGTCTTGGGATTGTAGTTCCCGGTGCCGACGTGGACGTATCGCCGGATGGCACCGGCTTCGCGCCGCACCACGAGGAGCACCTTCGAGTGGGTCTTGAGCCCGGCCACGCCGTAGCTCACGTGCACCCCCACGTCCTCCAGCCGCTGGGCCCAGCGGATGTTGTTCTCCTCGTCGAACCGCGCCTGCAGCTCGATGAGCACCGCCACCTGCTTGCCCCGCTCGGCGGCGTGCGCCAGCAGGCGCGCGATGTTGGAGTCGCCCCCGGTGCGATAGAGGGTGATCTTGATGGCGAGGACGTCGGGGTCCTCCACCGCCTGCTGGATGAACCGCTCGACGCTGGTCGCGAAGGAGTCGTAGGGGTGGTGGACCACCAGGTCGCCCTCGCGGATCACGTCGAACATCGGGCGGTTGCCGGCCAGCCGGGGCTGCGTGACCGGATGGTGCGGCGGGTCGTGCAGCTCCGGCACCTCGAGCCCCGCGAGCGCCATCAGGTCGGCCCCGTCAAGGAGGCCGGCCACCTCGTAGACGTCGTCCGCCGTGAGCGGGGCCGCGTCGGCTTCCGCCTCCTCGCCGAACTCGGCGACCAGCAGCTGGCGGAGGTGCGCCGGCATGGATGGCGCCACCTCGAGCCGGACCACCTCGCCGAACCGGCGGTTCCGGACTTCCTCCTGGATCAGCTCCAGCAGGTCCTCCGCCCCGTCCTGGTCGATCTCGAAGTCGGTGTTCCGCGTGATCCGGAAGAGGTGCCAGCCGAGGATCTCCACCCCGGGGAAGAGGGTCTCGAGGTTGGCCCCGATCAGCACCTCGAGCGGAACCACCTGGTGCTTCGTGGCGAGCGGTACCCAGCGGGGGAGGATCTTCGGGACCTTGACCCGCGCGAAGCGCTCCACGCCATCGTCCGAGCGGAGCACGACCGCGAGCGAGAGACTCAGGTTGGAGATGTAGGGGAAGGGATGCGCCGGGTCCACCGCGAGCGGGGTGAGCACCGGGAAGACGTGCTCCTCGAAGTAGAGCGCCAGCGCCTGTCGGTCCCGCGGCTCGAGGTCCGACCACCGGGTGTGGATCCTGATCCCGTGGCGCTCGAGCCCCGGGAGCACGTCGTCCACGAGGCACTCATCGTGCCGCCGCACCAGGTCCCGCACCACGAGCGCGGCGGCGTGGAGTTGTTCTGCCGGCGTCAGACCGTCGGCGGTCCGCTCGACCACGCGCGCGGCGAGCTGCTGCCGGAGCCCAGCGATCCGGACCTGGAAGAACTCGTCAAGGTTGGAGCTGAAGATCCCCAGGAACTTGAGCCGCTCGAGCAGCGGGGTCCGGGGGTCCAACGCCTCGGACAGCACCCGGCGGTTGAACTCGAGCCAGGAGAGCTCGCGGTTCAGGTAGAGAGACGGGTGGCGGAGGTCCGCCGGGGCGGTCGGGGGCGGAACGTGGGTGCCGGTCATGCTAGTAATCTACCGGCCGGGACCTGCCGGGGGTAACGCTTCCGTAACGTATTGTGCGATAGGCTCTTAGGGCAGCTGGGAACGGCAGTGGGTGGCGGGCACTCCGTCCCGGCCGCCCTACCCGTACGTCACCCCGGGATACAGCAGGTTGACCACGAACCCGAACACCGGGCTGAACACGTAGCCGAAGATCTGCCACGCCAGGAGGATGCCGATCCAGCCGAGGGCGGGGTTGCCCCAGATGAATGCCAGGTAGCGCCGGGTCGTGGCGTCGTTGAGGAGGAGCGGCACCGCCCCGCTCCCGTCGAGGGGCGGGAACGGGAGGAGGTTGAGCGCGGCGAGCATCAGGTTGAGCGAGAGCACCACGCTCAGGAGCGTGGCGGCGACGGCCCAGGCGCCCGGCGCGGCGCTTTCGGCGAGGTGGCCGAAATCCACGCGTGGCGGCGGGGTGAACACCCCGGCGGCCGCGCCGCTCCGGATCGCGACGAGCGCCGCCCCCACCAGCACGAGGTTGGCCGCCGGCCCGGCGAGCGCCATCCACCCGGCACGCCGCGGGTGCCGCTCGGCCCACCGCCGGTCGTAGGGCGCGCTGGCGTACCCGAAGGGCCACCCGGAGAGCAGGACCGAGATGAGCGGGAGGATGAGCATCCCGAAAGGCTCGCGCCTGACATGCGGCACGGGGTTGAGCGACACCTGCCCACCGTGGTAGGCGGTGGGGTCCCCGCCTCGCTTTGCCGCCCAGGCGTGGGCCGCCTCGTGCCCGGTGGTGGATACGAGGAAGACGATGTAATAGACGAGGCCCTGCGCGATGTCCGGGGTCACGGGTGCGGAATCTGGGCCCGGCAGGACGCTTGCGCCACGGGCGCGTCGGGTTCTTCCCTCCGCCGCCGCATCGAGGGGGGAGACCATGGCCTGGAGCCCTGCAGGTCGACCGCGCTCGCCGCCCCGAGGGGGTCCGTTTCACCGACGTTCGGTTCGACCCGACCGGCCTGGCCCGCACCACCGCCCCCCTGTTCCTTGCCCGGTCGATCACCCACTACTGGGCGCCGGTGTTCATCCTGCTGGCGCGGGGGGTTGCGCCAGATGGCCCCCTGGGGTATATTGGGCCATTCGACATAGCCTTCGGGCCCCGGGGAATCAGAGCGGACCGGGTGATCAAACCGCCAAGAACCTTCGTCCCGGCCGGTGCTTTGCACTGGACGGGCGTTGTGTTTTCGGGGGTCGCGCCAACGGCCGTCAGGGCTGGAGGATGTCCTCGCTCCTCCCCGCGATGGAGATTCGCACCGACCGCACCCCGGGGAACTGCATCAGGGTGCGCTCGAGCTGGGCCCTGATCGCCGTCACCAGGCAGGCGCCGCCGGTACGCTCGAGTTCCTCGCTGAAGTCGGCTGCGGCGACGCCGCCCTCGACGACCAGGCTCCGGATCCGGACCCCCGGGTTGATGTTCGTCGCGTAGCCCCGGGATCGCTCCGCCTCCGTCGGCCCGGCCAGCAGCTCCTCCAGCGCCGCACGAGCCGGAGCCGGGGTCCCCGCGACCGTCCGAGGCACCGGGAAGACCTCCCCGCAATCCAGGCTCGGTTCCGAGCCCAGGGCGGGGTTCGAGAAGTAGGCCCGGACCGTCGTCGTGCGCGCGGGTGGCGGGACGCTGGCCGCGGAGCCGAAGATCACCGGGACCCGGAGCTCGTCGGCATGCTCCGGCAGCCCCGACGGATTGTCCTTCTCGAGGACGAGCGTGCCGCGGGTACCGGGGGTGGACGGGTCGAACTCGAGCACCACTTCGAACGGGACGAACGCCTCGGTCATCCACTCCCCCCGGGCCTGGGCCGGCACGACAGCCAGTTCCCGCCCCGCGGCGTCCAGCAGCCGCACCGGGAAGCTCCCCTCGAAGTACCAGGCGCCGCGCGCCTCGCCCGTCACGCGGAGCGGGCTGGTCACGGTGTCGCCGGGGGCGGGACGGGCGAGCCGGATCAGGCCGCTCTTCCCGCCGTCACCCCCGCCGCAGCCAATGGTCAGCAGCACTACGGCGAGGAGGGCCCGGGTCCTCATCGCGGCCAGGGCGACCGGGCGAGCGTCACCGCCGCCGGGTCCGCGAGCCGGGCAAGGTCCGCCTCGTCGGTGAAGCTCAGCGACTCGGAGTTGACGCAGAATCGGAGCCCGGTCGGCCGCGGGCCGTCGTCGAAGACGTGGCCAAGGTGGCCGCCGCAGCGGGCGCAGAGGATCTCGTGGCGGATCATGCCGTGGCTCCGGTCCTCGGCGGTGACGACATTCTCCGCCGCGATCGGCCGGAAGAAGCTCGGCCAGCCGGTGCCGGAGTGGAATTTCGAGCCGGACTCGAAGAGCGGCAGGCCGCAGCAGACGCAGGTGTAGACCCCGGCCCGCCGGTTGTCGAGCAGGGTGCCGCAGAATGGACGCTCGGTGCCCTTGCCGCGGGCGATGACGAACTGCTCGGGCGTGAGCTGGGCACGCCACTCGGCGTCGCTCTTGACCACGCGGGGGCTCTCGATCGGGCCGACGAGTTCGCCCTGCTGGTTGAAGACCCTGACGTTCGGCATCAGTCGAGGTACCTCCCGGCCACCTGCTCCAGGCGGTCGTCCCGTTCCTTCCGGGCCCGCTCGAGGATCCGCTCCACCCAGGGCCGCAGGCTCGGGTCGCCCCAGCGATAGCCGGTGGCCACCTCGGCGCCGGCGGTGTCGCCCACCCGCGCGCCTTCGAGGAGCGCATTGGCCGCGGCGGCCTCGTACCCCGGGTCGTCGCGGGGCGGCAGGCTGTAGTGGCGGCGGATTCCCTCCCCGTCGGCGTCCTCGCGAACGAATGCGCGTGACATCGATCCCTCCGGTGCGCGGGATGCCCGCGCGGCTCAGTTTCCTCCCGACAAGCCGAGCGCGGCGGCGTACGGCCCCACCTCGGTGGCGCGGCGCACCGTACCGGTGGCCGCGTCGATCACGACAAGGAACCCGTTGGCCCGGGGGCTGTCCGTGTCACGCCCGGCTGCGGCGTGGTCTGCGTGCTCGCTGATGCTCGCGCCCATCTGGTTGGGCACAGGGACGCGGATCGGGGCTGGCTGGGCAGCCGCGGGCGCGGCGACGAGAGCCACGAGCACGACCGGGATCACGACCGGGATGCGGAAGTTCACCACCGGAAGATGGGGTTCCGCCCCCCCGGGCGGGAGGCCGGGGAATGTCGATCCGGGCCGGCTGGCCCGTCTCTTGCCCCTTTCCGGTCATCCGGATCCGGGAGGATATCAGGATGGCCCCGATTGGTACAAGTCGCGTGTCCGCAACGGGTTGCGCGCTCGCAATATGCACTGCCCTGGTGCTCCAGGGTTGCGCCTCGTCCTACACGCTGGTCCCGCCCCGGCTCGATCTCCAGCCGCACGGGCAGGTCGCCCTCGTCACCTTCTCGGCCGCGCAGGGGCAGGACCGCCATGCTGCCTACGCGACCGAGCGCTTCGCCGAGATCGCACTGGCGAACCAGCCCGGCGTCGAGCTGGTGGAGCTTCGTGCCGCGGACCTCGGCCTGACGGGTCCGCTGACGGATGTGGAGGGATCTGTGCTCGCCGAGGCGGTACGCCGGACGCACGACGTGCAGGCGGTGTTCGTCGGCGACCTCGTGCTCTCGAGCGTCAAGCCGCGGGGGGGGCTGGCCGGCATCGGGACTGCGCAGGTCGGAGCCGACGTGGACGTCACGCTGGCGGTCCGGCTGGTTTCGGTCCGGAGCGGTGGCACGCTGTGGCGGGCCCGCTCGACGGCCGCAGCCGGGGTGGGGCACGCCTCGGCGACGGGTCGGTTCCCGACGGTGTCGATCCGGGACCCGGACGAGGCCTACGGCGAGGCGGTGAACCAGGTGGTGGTGGACGTGACCCGCGACCTTCGGCCTACTCGCGTGAGGCAGTAGCCGCGTCCCGCTCGAGCGAATCAAGGGCGGCCCGCACTGCCCGCACTTCCGGCAACACCTCGGGCTCGGGCGATTGTCGGAGCGCAAGGTAGCGTCGCCAGGCGCGGCGGGCTGCTGCACCATCGCCGGTCGCCGCCGACAGCCTCCCCTCTTCCCGCAGCATCGTCGAGAGCGCGACCAGGACCCGGGGCTCGCCGGCGTCGGTGATGTATGACCGGCGGCGGACCGCAGCCAGGGCGCGGTCCCGGTCGCCGGCAGATTCCCAGAGACGGGCGGCGGTGAGGTTCGCCTCGGTGAGCATCCAGGTGATCACCGAAGGGGCGGTGCCTGCGAGGGAGTCCAGCCGTGCCAGCTCGGCCTGCGCCGCCGGGGAGCCGGTGTGCGCGGTGAGCCGGGCCGCGAGGCTCCGGGCGCAGAGCTCCAGGTGGGGCGTCTCGGTCCCGACGGTCGGAGGCGGGGCGCTCCGCAGGAGGAGGATGGCTCGCGCGACTCCTGCCGTGTCGCCGTGCGCCACGCGCCAGAGCGCCACCCCGCACAGGTCGAGGTAATAGTCGGCGTCACCCGGCGGCATCCGTGCAGGCGGACGATCGACCGTCGCTGCCTGCGCGCGCGCCACGGCGCCGGCGGCCGTCGTGTCGGCACCCCAGGTGAGCGCCTCGACCACCTCGGCCAGCCGGTCCCGCGCACGGAGCGACGTGGCGGCGGTGCGCTCCCGCGTGATCGTCACCGCTTCCCGCGGCCGGCCGCGGTTGAGCGCCAGCTCCCGCCGCTTCGTGAACGCCCACCTCGTGTCTCCGGCCAGGCCGCTCTGGGACCAGAGCGCCGCCGCCGCGTGCAGGGCGTCGTCGAGTGCCACCCCGTCGAGCTGGGAGACATTCACCATCCGTTCCAGGGCGGTCGGGCCCATCGAGTCGATCCGGGCGCGCAGCCGCTTCAGCGCCGCCCGGTCGTCGAGGGCCACCGCGACGCGCCAGCGGTAGTATCCGGCGAGTTCGCCGTTGGAGTCGAGCGCCGCGTAGCGTGCCCCCAGCGCCCGCACGCTGGCGGTATCCCCGGCGCTCGCGGCCAGGTCGATCAGGTGGCCGAGCGCGGGGATGAACGCCTCGTCGAGGTCGAACGCCCGGCGGTAGGCGGCACCGGCCCGGTCGAGGACGCCGGGCATCGCGAGCCAGGGCCCGTAGTGGAAGAGCATCTCCCCCAGGTAGTACCAGCGGTCGGGCCGGTCGGGCGCCTCGGCGACTGCGGCCTCCCACGCGGAGATGCGCTCCGCCCGGCTCGAGGGCACGGGCCAGGCGGGGCCGGCTGCCGCGCGGAGGAAGGCGCGGTCGGCGGCGTCGTACCGTGGCGCGAGCCGCAGCGCCTCGGTGATGGCATGGGTGGCGGGCGAGTC
>CAVQWA010000040.1:0-22286 GCA_963717315.1 uncultured Gemmatimonadales bacterium | reverse complement strand
AAGAAGTCGTGCGCCCCGCTCTCGGCCGTGATGTGCCCGAGCTGCCACATGGCGAGCGCGAACAGGCCCGAGCCCACCACGATCATGGCACGCGGGTCGAGGCGGTTGCTGAGCCGGCCGACGACGAACATCGCGACCGCCGTTGCGATGGCCCCCGGCAGGATGATCCTCCCGGTCTGCAGCGCCGTCATCCGGAGCTGGTTCTGGAGGAACAGCGGCAGGATGAAGACGGAGCCGTAGAGACCCACCCCGACCACGATGCCCATGATGACCCCGACCCACATCGTGCGATGCCGGAGGACCCTGAAGTCGATCACCGGGCTGCGCACGGTGAGCTCCCGCCAGACGAGCAGCAGACCGGTCACCACCCCCACCACCGCGAGCGTCGTCACGGTTCGCGAATCGAACCAGTCCTCCCGTTGCCCGTGCTCCAGCATGTACTGGATCGCGCCCACGCAGGTGGCCAGGAGCAGGATGCCCGGCCAGTCGACTTCACCCCCTCGCGAAGGCCGGACGCGATCGTGAACGTAGGCCACCACCATGAACATGCTCAGCAGGCCCACCGGAAGGTTCACGTAGAAGATCCAGGGCCAGGCATAGTTGTCGGTGAGCCAGCCACCCAGGGTCGGTCCGAGGGTCGGACCGACCATGATGCCCATGCCCCACAGCGCCATGGCCTTGCCGGCCTCCTCCCGGGGAAACGCCTCGTAGATGATCGCCTGGGACGTCGAGAGCAGCGCGCCGCCCCCGATACCCTGAATGACGCGCCAGATGACCAGGCTCTCGAGTGAGTCCGCCGCCCCGCAGAAGAACGAGGCGAGAGTGAACAGGAGGATGGAGCCGGTGAAGTACCGCTTGCGCCCGAAGAAGCCGGCAAGCCAGCCGGTAAGGGGGATGACGATCACGCTCGCCAGGATGTACCCGGTCGAGACCCAGGCGATCTCGTCGATCGTCGCCCCGAGGGTCCCCATCATGTGCGGAATGGCCACGTTCACGATGGAGCTGTCGATGACCTGCAACATGGACGCCAGCACCACTGCGAACCCGATCCAGTACCGATGCGGATCACCCTGTGCACCCGCGGCCGCACGCTGGGGGCCGCCCGGTGCGGGCCCTGTGCGCTCGGCGCGGGTCGCGGTGGTCACGGCCGCGACTCCTCCGGCAACCTCCGGGTGTCGATGTGGGCTTCGACCGAGACCCCCGGCCGGAGCGGCCGGTACTCGCCGCAGCCCCGGACGAGGGCGATGCGGACCGGTACCCGCTGGACCACCTTGGTGAAGTTCCCCGTGGCATTCTCCGGCGGGATGAGGGAGAACTTGGCCCCTGTGGCGCCGCTGATGCTCTCCACGCGACCTCGCGCTTCGCAGCCTTCGTAGGCGTCCACGTCGAGCTCCACCGGCTGCCCGACGCGGACCCGGTCGAGCTGGGTCTCCTTGAGGTTGGCAGTGATGTAGATGCCGGTGTCGGCGACGATGGACAGGAGCGGCTGGCCCGGCTGGACCAGTTGGCCGACCTCCACCTGCTGACGCCTGGCCACCAGCCCCGCGGCCGGAGCGCGGATCGTCGTATAGGACAACTGGAGGGCCGCCGCCGCCACGGCGGTCCGGGCGGCCTGGAGTCGCGCCTGGGCAAGTCGCACCCCGGCACGCGCGCCAGACACCGAGGCGCCCCCCGCAGACGCCTGCCGTTCCAGCGCCTGGCGCTCGGCCGTCGCCGCCTCCGCCTCGGTGCGTACCGCCTCGAGCTGCTGCTGGGAGAGGACGCCCGCGCCCGCAAGAGCCTCATAGCGCCCGCGGTCCGCCAGCGCCTTCGCCTCCCGGGCACGTGCGGCCGTGATCTGCGCCTGGGTGGCGGCTTCCTGGCTGATCGCCCCTTCGACCGCCGCCTCGGCCTGACCGGGCAGTCCCTGGATTCCGGCGGCCGCCGCCGCTGCCGCCAGGTCGGCCTCCGCCTGGGCCAGCCGTTGGACGAACTCCACACTGTCGAGTTGCACCAGCACCGCGCCCTCGGGCACGTGCTGGTTCTCGATGACTCGCACGGCCGCGACGTAGCCGCCGACTTTCGCGAGGACCGGGACGATATGCCCGTCCACTTGCGCGTTATCGGTTGACTCGTGGATCCGCTGGTAGTGCCACGCGGGAATTCCCCAGGCGAGCACTCCCGGCACCGCGAGCGCGAGCAATGCCCCGAGCAGCCAGCGCCGCCGGGGAGGGGGAGCCGGAGCCGTGTCTTCGGACAGCAAGGCAACGTCCGGCTCCTCGCGGTCCTGCTCCCAGGTTTCATCGGACGGTCGAATGGTCATGCTCGAGGCAGCTCTCCCATGCTGAATCTCTCCAACTCACGAGACACGCGGTGGCAGTCCTTTCCGCCGACCGCGCCCGGCGGCGGCAGTCGGGCCCCGGGAATCTCCGGCCCTGCCGCCGCCCCGGAGGCTCCAGCGGTCAAGGGCGTCCGTCACCACCCCGAGAACGTGCTCATAGGCGGCGTCGAGATCGTCGAGACGGCGCCGGACCTTCGCCTCCCTCCGGGCGATCGCCGGGCGCACCGCCGTCACCGCCTCGTGGACGGCCCGCCACCGGGCGAGGCGCTGCTCCATGCTGCGCCGGAAAAGATCGGGTGCGGTGCGATAGAAGTCCCGCCGGTCACCCGTCCGGCTGACGCGGTCGATCAGCCGCCGCTGCTCCAGCAGCCTCGCATTCACGCTCACACTCGCCTTGCTGACCTCCAGCCGCCCGGCCAGATCATCCAGGGAGACCTCCTCCGAGGCGAGCAGCAGGACGCCGAACATCCGCCCCGCGATGCGGGAGAGCCCGTCGGCCTCGAGCAGGAGACCGAGGCGCTCCACGAACTCGGCCGGTCCTAGTGCTGCCGGTGGCATTGCCGCGCTTGCCGTGTGAGAAGACACCTCTGCACCTCCTTCGAACCTGGCCGACCACGCGCGGGACCGCGGCAGGAATCGGCCAGAGTCGACTCGCGCGCTGCGACCGGCCCACTCTGGCGCACCCGGGTGACGGGAGGACCAGGCCGTGATCCCCTCCGGCCGGAGCGCCCGGAGGAAGAAGTCGAGCAGTTCGGCCAGAGTGGTCTCGTCATCGCGGGACACCTCGATGAAGAGGCTCCCCGGAGCCCGCCACTCCGCGTGCTTGAGCAGGAGCGCGAGAAGCACCCGGGTGGCGACGAGGGGATCGACCGGGCGAAAGATCCCCTCCGAGCTCCCGTCCGCAACGGCGCGCCCGAATCGCCGCAGCACCCGGATCGCGAGCCCGCGCCAGCGATACCGGAGGTCGGGACCCACCAGGCTGGGCTCGGCGAGTGACAACCGGCATGCGTCCCGGACCTCCCGGTTTCGGGCGAGTTCCCAGAACTGTCGCGCCAGCTCCCGGACGCGTTCGTCGGGGGCTCCATCGACCGGAACCTGCTCCAGCACCGACAGGGTGGTGGCGAACGTGTGATCCGGGGCGGCCGCGAAGAGCGTTTCCTTGTCGACGAAGCAGTGATAGATCCCGCACGTCGTCCAGGCGAGCATCCGCCCACCCCCGCCGAGCGAGTACGCCGAGTGCTGCCGGCAGAATCTCTCCGGGCCGTTGATCGGGGCGCCTCTCGCGACGACGCGATCCGTGCACATCGTCACCCATCGCTGGACCGTACCGGGAAGGAATCGGACGTCAGGGAGAGTTCAGTTCGTTTAATCCGCGCTAAACATACACTGCCGCCCGATCGCGCGCGCAACAATGGCCAGTCGAAGCTCCAACTTCGATGTCCCGGCGCAGTTCGCGCGCGAGGGTCGCATCATCATTCAATTCGACAAACGCCAGGTACGGTGCTTGTCAGATGGTGGCACGACGGCCCGATTTCAAGCGTGAATCAACCAGCTTCCGCATGATCGAGAGGTCCAAGCAGACGAATCTGCGCACCGTGCGGGTGAAGCTCGATGGCGGCGCAGGCCGAGACAACGCCCGCGGGAGGATCTCGACGCCGCCATACGGGTGTCAGGCCAGGGGGGTACGAACCGGGCACATCGGTGACAGGTGTCCGGGCACATCGGTGACACTTCTCCGACCCCCCGTGGGAGGAGCGGCGATGCCCGGGAAGCAGACCAACCCCGTGCTCGAACGCCATCACCTTGCCCGGGGCCTCGAGAGTGGCCAGTGGACGATGACCGAACTGTGCCCGCGCTACGGCATCCGTCGGAACGCCGGGTGCAAGTGGCTCGATCGGTACCGGCACGAGGGGCCGCGCGGGCTCCTGGACCGAACCCGGGCCCCCCGCTCCATTCCTCATCCGACGCCCCCCGACGTTGCCGCGCTGATCCTCGAAGAGCACCGCCGGTCTGGCTGGGGCGCCCGGAAGATCCTCAAGCGCCTCCGCACCCGGGACTCCACGCGGGCCTGGCCGGCGGGCAGCACCATCTTCGATATCCTCGCCCGCCAGCGACAACGGCGCCCCCTTCGCCTCGACCGGCATCCACGGCCGCAACCACCTCAACGTCTGCTGGCTCCAGCTCGGCATCAGCCACCAGCGCATCACCCCCGGCAGCCCGCAGGCGAACGGCGCGCACGAACGGCTCCACAAGGCCCTCGAGGAGCGAGCCGCGCGACCGCCCGCGGCGAACCTCAACCGCCAACAGCGCGTCTTCAACCAGTTCCCGAAGATCTACAACGAGCTGCGGCCCCCCCGCAGCCCTGAACGACGACACCCCCGCGTCACGGGGGGCGCCCGCACCCCGACCCTACCCCGAACGCATCGCTCCCCCCGAATACCCCGGCCACTTCGAGGTCCGGAAGGTCCGCGGGGCGGGCACCTGCCGCCTGCACGCCGGGCAATTCGTTCCGAGCCAGGCCCTCAACCACGAATACGTCGGATTCGAGGAGATCGCCGACGGCCTCGGCAACATCCCTTGCCACGAGACGCTCCCCGGCCGCTTCGACGAACACACCCACGCCATCACCGGGGCTCACTTCCGCAACGACGAGTGTTACCCATGTCCCCGGACATTCTGTCACCGATGCCCCCGGTTGCTCAGGGTTGACCGGACCCCGAATCTCAGCCGCGGTAGGATCGGAGGGTCCCGACCGGCCTGGCGGCCTGGAGGACCCGTGGAAGCGAAGCGGAAATGCACCGACGGGCAGATCGTCGCCATTCTGCAGGAGCACGCCGGTGGGGTCACGGCGAAAGAGGTGATCCGGCGCCACGGGATCTCGCCCGATACGTTCCACCGCTGGAAGCGGCAGTTCAGCGGGATGACGCGGGCCGAGCTCCAGCGGCTCCGGGCGCTGGAGGACGAGAACCGGCGGCTGAAGCGGATGGTGGCCGACAGCGGGCGGCGACCCGGGCGATCCGCCTGGATTTCATCACGCCGGGCCGGCCGGTGCGACCTGCTTCATCGAGAGCGTCAACGGCAAGCTCCGGGACGAAGGCCTGAACCAGCACCACTTCCCGACGCTGGCCGATGCGCGCACCGCCCTCGAGGCGTGGCGCGAGGAGGACAACACCGACCGCCTCACCGGGGCCTCGCGCAGTGCACCCCGGCGGAGTACGCGGCCCTGGTCACCCCCGGGGAAGGGCCTTCCTCAACCCTGGCCCTCCGATCCTGACGTGGCTCAAGATGGGAAATCGTCAGCTCGTCTGTGGCGCGGGGTTCTCGGTCTGCGCCCGCGCCGCCTTGCTCGCGGCCGCGGAGGCCCCCTTCTTCGCGCCGCAGGCGTGCCTGCTAGCGACTTCGGCCGGAGGTGGGGGTCGGCGGACCCAGCGGTTCCCTGTCCCCCTCCTCAAGCGCAGCCCGGGGGTGCCCGGACCGGCCTTCCTGCCATCACGGAATCGGCAGCATCTACCCGATCCACACGGTCTTTATGTTGACGAACTCGCGAAGGCCGAAGTGCGAGAGCTCACGGCCGAAGCCGCTCGCCTTGACGCCTCCGAAGGGCAGGCGAGGGTCGCTTCGGACCATGCCGTTGACGAAAACGGACCCTGCCTCCAGCTTCCGCGCGATGGCCTCACCCCGATCACGATCGGCGGTGAAGAGCGCGGCGCCGAGCCCGAAGCGCGACTGGTTCGCCAGTTCCACGGCATGGTCGGCGTCCTCGGCCGCGATCATCGACGCCACCGGTCCGAAGATCTCCTCCTCGAACGCCACCGAGCCGGGCGCGACCTCGCCGAGGACCGTCGGCGGGTAGAAGAACCCGGGCCCCTCGAGCGGGTGACCGCCTGCTCGCAGGGTCGCCCCACCCGCCAGGGCGCGGGTCACCTGGTCATGCACCGTGTCACGCAGATCGTCGCGCGCCAGCGGGCCGACCTCCGTGCTCTCGGCCAGAGGGTCGCCCACCGTCAGCCTCTCCGCATGGTGGACGAATCGGTCGATGAAGGTTGGCGCGATCGGCCTCTCGAGGATGAAACGCTTGGCCGCAATGCAGCTTTGTCCCGCATTGAGGAACCGTGCCCGCACTCCGACTTCAGCGGCGCGCTCCACATCCGCGTCGGCCAGCACGATGAAGGCGTCGGAGCCGCCGAGCTCCAGTACCGAGGGCTTGACAGACCCGCCCGCAGCAGCGCCGAGGGCCCGGCCTGCCGCCTCGCCCCCGGTCAGGGTGACTCCCCGGATGCGTGGGTCCGCAATGATCCCGGGCAAGGCGCTCGGGGACACGAGGAGCGTCTGGAACTCGTCTCGGTCGAATCCCGCCGTCGCCAGGAGCTCCTCGATGGCCAGGGCGGATCCCGTCACGTTCGCCGCGTGCTTCAACAGCACCACGTTGCCCGCGGCGAGCGCGGGGGCGGCGAATCGGAAGACCTGCCAGAACGGGTAGTTCCACGGCATCACGGCGAGCACCGGCCCGAGGGGGTCGAAGGCGACGTAACTGCGTGAGGCGTCGCACTCCACCGGCTCAGGTGCAAGAAAGTCCTCGCCCCGCTCGGCGTAGTAGCGGCACACCCCCGCGCACTTCTCGATCTCGGCCCGCGCCTGGGCGATGGGCTTCCCCATCTCGGTGGTGATGAGCCTTGCCCACCGGGGCGCCCCGGCCTCGAGGGCATCGGCGGTACGGCGCAGGCCTTGCGCCCGCTCGCCAAACGGCGTGGCGCCGTGGCGCGCGAAGGCGGTCGCCGCCCGCCCCAGGCGGTCCGCCACCTCGGCGGCCGAGAACTCCTCGTACCGCGCGACTTCCTCACCCGTCGCCGGATTGGTGGATGCGAATGTCATGGTTTCAGCTCGCCTGCAGGCACGGCGAGATCGGGGCCGGGTCACCCCGACCCCATCCCGCGCCGGTCCCCCTACTAGAGTTTGGTGAACTTCCCGAAGAGGAGCAGGAACCCCACAGTCGGCCGCACATGCAGAACCGACTCCGCATTCCGCACTCGGCCTTCGGCGTCGGGCGTCCCCCACTCGGCCCAGGTGAACTGCACGTTGGCGAAGAAGAGCGTCGCGCCGCTTCGCACCGTCAAGTGCGGAATGACGCGGTACAGCTTGTCGATGGCGAGATTGGGGGTATAGCCCTGGGCGAAGTAGATGCCGGCGTTGGGGTCCTCGGTGCCGTACTGCTTCTCGAAGCCGCCCCAGACGCCGTAGTTGATGCTCCGAGCCAGGAAACGCGCGCGCGCGATCTCCCCGGAAACGGACAGCGTCTTGGTGGGTGTGTAGGATTCTTCGCCCGTGGCGGGATTCAGGCTCTTGACCGCGTAGCCGCCGAGGAGAAGGAGATCGGTGAGATTCTGCCCGTAGGCGACGTTGAGGTTGAACGCCGCGGGCTTGGTGACGATGTTGGTGTACCCGCCGAAATAGTAGCCGCCGACCTCCTCGGTCGCCTTGAGTACGACCCCGGTGCCGTTCTGGACCTCGGTGCGCGGCCGCACCCGCTTGTACCCTCCCTGGAGCCCGATCACGTTCGGCCCGAAATCACGTTCGATCTTGAGTCCGGCGTCGGGGAGCAAGGCGTTCCGCAGGTACTGGGTGCTAAGGCCGCTGGGTCCGAGGAGCTGGTTGCCCGTCGCCAGCACCCCGGAGAGGCGGGTCCCCTGGAGCGTCAGGGTCCCCCGCAGTTGCGGGTTGAAGCTGGTCGGCAGGAAGGGGAACGGGTAGAAATGGATGTGCTGGAAGATGTCGTTGTTGGCCATCGGGTGCCAGGTCTGGCCCACCAGCAGCGTGAAGCGAGGCCACTCGAAAGTGACGTAGGCGTGCCGCAGGCGGATGGAGCCGACCGTGGCTTCGGTGGTGCCGACGAAATCGACTTCGAAGCGGCCGGAGCTCCTGGCCCCGAGTGCCACCGGGCCAGCGACGTTGGCCCCGAGCCGGGTGCCGAGGGCGATGCTGTTCGAGCTGGCGGAGCCGTTGAGGTCCTCTCCGTTGGCATCGAGGCGTTCGGGAAGTGGGAAGAGACTGACGGTTCCGTTGCCCAGGCTGGCGATCTGCCGGCTGTCCACCCAGGCCTCCGCCCGCACGAAGCCGTACACGCTGACGGTCGTCGGGGGCGGTCCGCCGCGGGGCGCGGCGGTGCTGTCCTGGGCCGCCGCGGCAGAACTCCAGAGCGCGAACGCGACGGCGACCATCCAGGATCCTCTCCCGGCGTCACGCCCCCGCCATCCATCCGGATCGCGGCCTCGCCCCATGGTGATACCCCGCCGCCACGGCGAGCTGGACATGGTGGAGTGCATGGTGTGCCCTCCTGAAAGAGATGGATTCGAACCCCTCTACCGGCTTCGTACCTCGCCAATCAGCCACCGCCCGCGTCGGCTTTGCCTTCGGCCGCCGCGAATGTCACCTACCCCCTGGGCGCGAGAAGCTCGCCGAGTGCCCGGCCGGTTCCCAGTCGCATCGCCTCCCGGTAGACCGTGTGAGCGGCGCAGACGTCCTGCATCGCGGTCCCCACCGACTTGAAGAGGGTCGTCCGGCTCAATTCGGGCTCGGCATCCGGCCGCGCCCCCGCGACCACCTGGCTCAACTCGACGACCTGCCGGAGGTCGCAGGCCCCTTCGGCCACGGCCGCGATCACGTCCCCAGACTCCTGGGCTGCCTGCTCCCGGGCGTCGACCACGGCGAGGTCGGCAGCCGCGAAAACCGCCGGATCGATCTCCCGCAGCCACGGCATGGTGGAGCCGATCGAGCTGACGTGCATGCCCCGCCGCATCCACTCGCCCCGAAACGCGATGGGGTCCGGGCTCCGCCCGGTATTGGTTGCGACGACCACGATGTCGGCCTCGGCCACGGCCTCGCGCGGACTGCCGCAGGCGGCGGAGTCCACCCCGTACCGCTCGGCCGCTTCCCGCGCGAATCGTGCTCGGCGCTCGGCGCGGGGACTGTAGACCGTCACCCGGGTGACCCGCCGGACGGTGCACATCGCTTCAAGGTTGGTTTGCGCCTCCAGACCCGCTCCGATCACCGCGACCGCCGTGGCGTCCGGGCGCGCCAGGTACTTCGCGGCGATCCCGGCGACAGCTCCGGTGCGCGCTGCGGTCAGGTACGCCCCGTTCATGAGAGCGAGCAGGCGGCCCCCCCGGATCTCGAACACGCCGGTGAGATAGCTGACGCCGGCGGGGACCTCGCCGCCGAACACCTTGAAGCCCATCAGGCCTTCTCCGGGGAGCATCAGCCCCATCAGGCGGAAGAACGCGCCGGAGGTCTCCAGATTCATCCGCGGCGACTGTACCAACCGGCCGGCGGCCTCCTCCCGGAAGCCACTCTCGATGGCCGGGATGAGCACCCGCATGTTCGCTACGCTTCTTACCTCCTCATCAGTGAGCAGCAGGGTCATGACGCCTCCCCGTCCCGTGCACCTGGGTTGGCGCCGCGCCGCGCCGTCACGCGGGATGACGCCCGGTGAAGAAATCGGCGTCGGCATCGGCGGTCGGATCGATGCCGGACTGGAGGAGCGCACGGCGGAGCCCAGTCATCTGGGAGGACGCGATCCGCATGCTGGGCTGCCGGATGGGCCCGCCGTTGTACCCCACGAGCCAGGCCTGGTACTTCCAGACCATGCGGTTGATGGAGCGGCTGCTCGCCGCCGCGGTCAGGACCTGGAGGTTCATGAGCCGGGCGGGATGGATCCGCCAGAAGAGTTCCATGCCGGGATCAATCGCACGGTTCTTCAGCAGGTCGAAGATCTGGGGGACGGCGCCCCCGACGTACTCGTAATTGCTGGTTCCCATGAACTGGAACTCGACTTCGGACAGGAGAGGCAGGACCTCCCCCTCGATCGCGCCCGCAACCACGAGGTGGTCACCGACCAGCCACCGAGCGTGCATCAGCCCTCCGAGTGTCGGCATGCCGCCTTCCGCCTTGATGGCGACGACATTGGGGATCTCGGCGACCATCCGGCGCAGCAGATCAGGCGCCAGGCTCATCGGGTGAAGTCGCTCGAAGTCCCAGAGTGGCGCCGGGAACAGCATGACCCCGAGAGTCGTCGCCGCGCAGATGGCGGCGGTGTACTCCAGAATCTCCGTGTTGCTCGTGGGGTGGAAATAGGGCGGATAAGCGAGGAGTACCAGGTCGGCGCCCGCGGTCTCCGCCTCGCGCACCGCGGCCACGTTCTCCTGCAGGGTCGGGAAGGCGGCATGGTGGAGCAACTGGAGCCGGCCGCGCGCCTCGTCGGCGGCGATCTCCGTGAAGAGGCGGTACTCCTCGGCCGTCGTCCCCGCTTCGGCCACGAGAAGCGCTCCCCGGAACCCGTACCCGATGTTGGTTCGCACGTCATGCCGGATGGCCGCCTCGTTGAGACCGCGGAGGTCGCTGCGAAACGTCGGGAGGAGCACATTGGCGACCCCGCGCAGGTGCTCGCGCGCCCAGGCGCGGGCATCGCTCTTCCGGTAGTGGGTCATCGGCGGAACCGGTGGGCGAGAACCGGGCGGCGCAGCTCCATATATGTATGCCCTATCTATCTGATTGCGGAAGGAACACGTGGCCGTACTCCTAGGCCCCCCCCTGCGGATCGGACGGCAGCTTGAACAGCCGGGCCGCCGTCTCGCCGAGGATCCGCCGCTTGGCATCCGCGGAGATGTCGAGCCGCTCGATCATCTGGACCGCATCCACCGCTTCCCAACTCTCCGTGGCGGGCGACAGCAGGTGGTCCGCGCCGAGGAGGTCCAGGACCATCCTCTGTCCCTCCGGGGTGTGCACGGTCATGTCGAAGTAGAAGTTCCCCAGGTACTCGCGGACGGGACGCTGGGCGCGGACGTCGGCCATGCGCGCCCAGGCGTGCTCGATCCGGCCGAGCTGGAAGGGGACCATCCCGCCGCCATGGGGCAGGATCACCTTGAGCGCGGGAAACGCATCCAGGACGCCTCCCAGGACCAGGCGCACGAAGGCGTCGGTCTCACTGCCGAGATAGCCGGACACCCAGGAGAGGTTGTACCGGTCACCCCCCTCGGGTGCCCGGCTGATGGTGCCGAGGGGATAGGGATACGGGTGCAGGAACATCGGCGCGTCGGCCGCCTGCACTTTGGCGTACAGGGGGTGGAAGTACTCGTCG
The DNA here is from genome assembly GCA_963717315.1 of uncultured Gemmatimonadales bacterium. Classification (GTDB taxonomy): domain Bacteria; phylum Gemmatimonadota; class Gemmatimonadetes; order Gemmatimonadales; family GWC2-71-9; genus JAICEH01. The sequence continues at coordinate 10,836 of CAVQWA010000040.1, read as the reverse complement.
TCCAGCTCCCGCCCCGCGATGTCGTTGGTCCCAAGGTACACGCCCCGCCCCCCGAGTTTGCTCCACGCCCGGTCGAGTTCGGCCAGCGACGCCGCCATGTCCTGAAGCGGCAGCGTCGGGATGAAGAAGAAACGGTCAGGGTGGGTGGCGCAGAATCGCGCGCAGGCATCGTTCTGGAGGCGCGCGAACCCGATCGCCGTCTCCGGGTCGGCCCAGTACATGTAGCAGAGCGGGCTGACCGTGATGCCTTGGACGTCGATCCCCTGCTGGTCCATGATCGTGAGGCGCCCAGTCGGATCGTTCTGGATCAAGTTGCTCCAGTCCGATCCGGCCTGCTCCGGCGCCCGCAACGGCCGGACGACGTAGTCGCCGACCCGGAAGAGCACGGAGCCGTCGCGCCGCTCGAATCCCGGGCCCCAGCGCCCCGCTTTCCCCAGGGTTTCGGGCGGAATGATGTGGCTATGGACGTTCACGTTCATGGACCAGGGTCTCCCGAATTGAGTGGTCTGAGGCCCCTCGACCGCTGCCGGCCGCCGGGCCGCCGGCGGCGTGCGGGTTCAGGAGCCCCGGAAGAACGTGGGGGGGAATTCGACCACCCTCCACGCATCGGTCACATCCTGAAACACACGCGTGACCTTGGTGGGCGCGTTGATTTCGATCGGCGCCATCTCGCAGGACAGCTCGAACCGATTCCCGCCGGGCTCCCAGAAGTAGGCGAACAGGTTGTTGGAGCCCACGTGGCGGCTGATGCCGAATTCGAGCCGGATGCCCACCCGGCTCGCCCGGTCGAGAAAGTGCTTGAAGTGATCCAGCCCCTCCATCTCCCAGCCGAGATGGTGGAGCGTGGCCTCCGGAGCGTTCTCCGCACGCGTGAGGCCCACATCGTGATGGACGCTGCCCCGCGGGGAGAAGACGAACGCCGTGGGCCAGAATCCCGAGTCGGGCTCCGGCTCGACGTACTCGGAGATCCCGAAATCCAGGACCTCGTGGAGAAACTGCGCCGCGAGGCGGCAGTCGGTGACGGCGATGTTGATGTGATCGCAGTCAATCGGCGTGATGCCATCGAGGCGCTGCGGGTACGCCGGGCGGGAGGACATGTGGTACCGCCGGTCCGCGGGCACGACCAGCTCCATGGTGTGCCCGAAGGCCGTCTGGAAGCGAATCCCCCGCTCCTGGCCGGGCTCGGCCCCATCGCACCGCTCCACGCTCACCCCCGCCTCCCGCAGTCGGCGGGCATACTTGTCGAGATCCTCCTCGAGGGCGCGCATGGCGAAGTGCGCCACCCCGGTCCCTCCAGCCTGGAGGCCCAGGTCGTAGTTCTGGTCGAGGCCGCAGCCGAGATAGACGATCCCGCCGTCCCGCGCGATCTCCACCAGTCCCATGGTGGTCTGATAGAACTCCAGTGCCCCCTCGAGGTCCTTCACCCGGAGCACGCAATGCTCGAATTTGCTGCCGCTTTCGCTCATGATGCGCCTCGTCGCGTGGCGGTATTCGATTTCCGCGGGCCGCGGCGCCCCGCCGGCCGCGCTCCGGCCACGGCGCGGCCGGCCAGGTCCCGGAATTCCTCCGGCGTGAGCAAGGCCTTCTTTTCCAGCGACGCCCGTTTCACCAGCTGGAGCAGTGCGAGCTGCTCGTCGTCGGTGGCGCGTACGCCCAACTCCTCGAGCCACAGCCGGACCGAGTCGATTCCGCTCCCCTTGCCGAGCACGACCCGGGGAGGCCGCTGGCCCACCAGCTCCGGGCGGTAGGGGAACACTTCGGTCAGGTGCTCGTCCGCGCAGTTCATCAGCCAGGAACTGATGATGCCCGACTCGACGGAGAAGAGCAGGTCGCCGACGACCGCGCGATTGGGGGGGACCGGCACACCCGCCAAGCCGGTCACGAGGTCGGAGAGTTCCTTCAGCTTCTCCGTCCGGATCCCCGTGTCCACCCCGTAGAGCACGGTCAGCGCCATCACCAGGTCCTCCAGCGGCGTGTTGCCCGCCCGCTCCCCGATCCCCGTGACGCTGGTGTGCACCACCTCCGCCCCCTCCAGCAGCGCCACGATGGTGTTGGCCACGCCGAGGCCGAAATCCATGTGAAAGTGCGCCTCGAGGGGCTTCCCGATGCGTTGGCGCAACAGCCGGGTGAAGAGCGCGCACGCGTGCGGGTGGAGCACGCCGAAGGTGTCGACCACCGCGAGCGCATCCATGTGGCCCTCGGTGGCGACCCGCTCGATCATCCGCAGCAGCCAGCTGATCTCGGCTCGTGAGGCGTCGATGGGGAACCAGACGACGTAGAGTCCCTGCCCCTTCGCGAAGAGGGTTGCCTCGATCGAGAGGTCGATCGCTCGCTCGAGGTCCCACCGATACGCGGTACTGATGATGTGCTCGCTGGAGGGGATCTCGACGACCACGCCGCGCACGCCGCTGTCGACCGCCCGCTGGATATCCGCAACCATGCAGCGGGCGAAGGCGAACACCTCGGCGCCGCCGAGGTCACGGCGGGCGATGGCCGTGACCGCAGCCGCGTCCGCTTCGGACACGGCGGGCATGCCCGCCTCGATGCGCTGCACGCCGGCCTCGGCCAGCTTCTCCGCGATGCGGATCTTCTCGTCCGGGGTAAACTCGATCCCGGCCTGCTGCTCGCCGTCCCGGAGGGAAACGTCGTGGAACCGTGGCGGCACCTGCGGCCGGAGATTCCGCTCGCGTGCCGCCTCGTCGTTCCACGGGCTCGCGTACCAGGTAGAGGTCTTGTGCATCGCTGCCGGAAGGAGATGTGAATGTGCGCGGTGCCGCGGGGGGACCGCGCTACGGCTGGGCAGCGAGCGGACAGCCGCCGGCGACCCTGGTGCACGACACGGTGACCCCGGGCCCGATGTCGATCTCCATCAGGTCGCGCCCCAACACTACCCGCCCGTGGTACTCGCGCAGGGTCGGAGCGACCACTTCCTCTTCCGTCGTGCGCGGCGCGTTATGGGAGTACACCGTCAGGGTGGGCGCGGGATTCATTCGGGCCAGCAGGCCGGCGGCCTGCTCCGGGGTCGTGAAATGGGCAATGATGCGATCGGCCCAGGCCGAATCGCTGGCGAAGCGCGTTCGGATGCGGGTCGCGGACCCCACGTTGTAGACCAGCAGGTCGGCCCCGGCGCCATACCGGGGGATATTCGTGACGGACGCCCCTTCGGGCCGGCTGTCGCCGGTGATCACGACCGAGCGACCCTGATAATCGAGCCGGTAGCCGAACGCCGGCCTCACCGGGTCGTGGTTGACTTCGAACGCCGTTACCTGCACGCCGTTCGCGCTGTACACCACCCCCGGGGTGATATCGCGCGCCACCACCTTGATTCCCTCCAGCGGCACCTGGTCGTCGGAATGACGAATGCCGATGTCGAACGCAAACGCCTTCTCAAGATGGCGCATCATCTCTCGGGTGCCCGCAGGTCCCCAGATCTCGAACCGGGCGGTCGGGCGCCCGAGCAGCCAGCCCGTGAGCCAGAAATCCGGCAGGCCCACGGTGTGGTCGTCATGCAGGTGGGTGAGGAACACCTTGCGGACGGCCCCCAGCGGCACCTCGGTCTGGTTCAGCCGCATCAACGCGCCGCGCCCGACGTCGAACAGCAGCTTCTGATCGCCGGCCTCGACCAGCGTGCTCTGCCCGAAGCGCTCGAGGACCGGCTGGGGGCTTCCGGTGCCCAGCAGGGTCACCTTGATGACCGGCGCCTGCGCCGGCGCCGGCTCCGCGGCGGCGAGTAGCGCGAGCAGCAGAGGACACGCCGGTCCCCGGCTGAGGAGCCACCGTCTCCCACGCATGAATCGGCGCAGTCCGGACCGCGGGCGGCTCGGTTCGATGCGGCCGCCCGGGGGCACGCCGCCATGTTGCGAGGCGAGGGGATACGGCCCATAATTCGTCATGCCGTCCTCCCGGACTGGAGTCGTGAAACGCTGTGCTGCCAGCGGAGTCCCGTTGGGTGACGAGCCGGCCGGTGTTTCGCGGCGATGTCCCCGGCCGTCGGGCGGTCGCCCTGGGCGCGCCGCACCGGTAGTAGGTCTACGCAATCCGGTAGTAGGTCTACGCAATATAGATAGCAAGGCTACCTAACAATTTTGTCACGCTCCCGAAAAAGCGCAAGAGCCCACCGCGCGGGGACCTCCCGCCCCCCTGCCGACGCGCCACCTTCGCGGTCCGCCCTGGCCGCAAGCGTCGCGGACCGCCTGCACGACATCGTCGTGCGCCTGATCCGCCGGCTGCGGTGGGAGAACGAGGCGGTCGGACTGACCGCGCCCGCGATGTCCGCGCTGGGTGCCATCGTCACCGCCGGCCCGCTCACCGTCGGCGAACTCGCGGCCCGGGAGAACGTCCGCTCGCCGACCATGACGCGCATGATCACCTGGCTCGAGGCGGCAGGGTTGGTGCGCCGCGAGGCCGCCCCCGGCGACGGCCGCGGCGTGCGGGTGCGAGCGACTCCAGAAGGGAGGCGCGTCCTCGAGGCCGGCCGCGCCCGCAGGGTGGCGGCCATGGTCGGCGAATTGGAGGAGCTGCCGCGTGGCGAGCTCGAAGGCCTCCTGCGGGCCACCCGCCTTCTGGATCGGATCGCGCGCGAGAATGGGGTCGACGGAACTGGACAGCCTCAGGGGCGGCGGCGCGGCATCGCGCCGCCGCCAGTTGACTGACGGCGGCGGGGTGACGAGCCGGGCGACGACGATCGGCCCCGACCGCGTCCCTCGCGTCTCCCCGTGCCGCGCTGCGGGAGGTGGGCGTGCGGGAGAACCGGCCGATGGTGAGGAGTCGCACGGCTCCCGGAAGACACCCGGGCAGGATCCCGGGTCCCGGACTCCGATGCCCTCCGGCGACGGAGCTCGCCTGGCGCATGAGCCTTGCCCGTTGGCTGCCGGCGCTGGCCCCCAGCGCGGCCCTCGTCCTGGTCTCGGCCCCGTTGGCAGCCCGACTCCCCACTTTCCGCGACGGATTGCTCGACCGCTTCGTCGGTCGCTGGGTCTTGCGCGGGACCATCGGTGGCCGGCCGACGATCCACCACCTCACCGATGAGTGGGTGCTGGGCCACCATTAGCCCGGGCGCAAGAGGTCTCGCGCGGGCGAGGGGCCGACGGATGCCGGGCCGGCGGGAATGTCAGGCGTGCGCGAGCCGTTCGCCCGGGTGACGCTGACCCGGCATTGACGGCGCGGCCCGACGCCCGGCCCGGTGCCAGGGCTTCGCGCGACTTCCGACCCACCCGGGAAGGTCCGGACCCCATGCGCTCGTTCCGACTCGAAGGGAGGAGCCGATGCGAGTTCCACGGAGGCCTCGTGATGGTCGAGGCAAGCGGATCCGTGGATGGCATCCACGCCGCGGGTACCAGCCTGCCCTGGCATCACCACGAGGGCCCCGCGCTCTGCTTCGTCCTCCAGGGGGCATTCGCCGAGACCTCCGGAGGCAAGCGGCTCACCGGCCCGCCGGAGACCTTGAAGGTGGTGCCCGCGGGCAAGCGGCACTGTGATGCCTTCGACCTGGGCGACGCGTGAGCCCTGCTCGTCGGGACCGACGCCGAGCGGGCACGGGCGATCCGCACCCATGCGCCGGTCCTGGACGAGCGGGTCGTCCTTTGCGGGGGGACGCCGGCGGCGGTCGCGCGGGAGTTGGCGCAGGCGATCGAGCAAGCGCTGGCGCTGGGCGCGGACCTCGAGTCAGGTGGTACGGGCACTGGGCGGCGGAGCGCCATTCCTGCCCAGGCCTCACCTCCGGCGGTAGTCCGGGCGAGACGGCCCCGAATGCTAGGCCGTTCGCCACTCCTGAAAGGCCTCGGTTGGGTCCTCCAGGAACGGGCGGTGGGCCGGTGTCCAGCCCAGTTCCGCCGCGCGCCCCGCAACGACGACCTGGTCGGTGCAGAGCGCGCTGGCGAAGGGTCCCATGGCCTTGGCCGCCTCCTCCACCGGGAGCGACCGGGTGGCGCCCCCGCTCCCGGCGGCCTCGCTCGCCGCCCGGGCCAACTCCGCGACGCGGGGCGCCGCGCCGTCCACCCCGTGGAAGATCCCCTGTCCCCGCCGTTCGACCACCAAACGGTACAGTTGCGCCAGATCGTCGCGGTGCACCAGCGACATCCGGTTCCGGCCGTCGCCGACGTACAAGGCGGCGCCCTCCGTGACGGCGCTCTCGAAATAACCAGCAATGACACCCTGTCTGCCGCCGTAGACGAACCCCGGGCGGACCACGGCCGTGACCAGCGCATCATTCGCTGCCCCCAGCGTGAGCCGCTCGTGCGCCGGTCGCCAGGCGACCAAGGGGATCGCCCGTGCCGTCGAGGCGCTCTCGTCGGCCGGCGCGTCGCCGGTGTTGCCGAGCACCAACACGCCCGAGGTGTAGATCACGACCCGCGGAGCCCGGCGGGTGGGAGCCGCCGCCAGCAGCGTTGTGATCGCCCGGTGGTCGATGTTGCTGCCCTCGGACCCCTGCTCGAAGCCGAGATGCACGCACGCCTCGTGCTCGGCGGCGGCGTCCCGGTACGAGGCCGGGTCCGCCAGGTCCCCGCGCAGCGGCTGGCCGCCGATCGCCCGGAGCCCCGCCTCCTTGTCGGCGGACCGCACCAGACCGGTGACTTGATGCCCGGCCTGGACCAGGGCCCGCACCACGGCGCGCCCGATGTGCCCGCTGGCCCCGGTCACGAGGACTCGCATCTCGGGTTTCCCCTCTGGTTCAGGTTTTCGGTCGCGCGCCCGCCAGCCGCGCGGCGGGCACGAACACCTTGAACGGCTGGCAGCCGACCACCAGCTCGCCGCCGATCGCCAACGCGGGAATGCCGGTCACGCCCCTCCGGCCCCGAGGCGCGCACCGAGTCCACCCTCGCACGGCCGCCGGCGGTTCCCGATCCCGCGCCAGTCCACGGTGATGTCGAACTCCTCCGGCAACCTGACCAGGCTGGTGCGCTCCGCGACGAAGCAGAAGGGTCAGACGAAGTCGGAGGAGAGCTTGATCGGCAGGCGCATCAGCGGTCTCCCGCCGGGGCCCCGTCCGGCGCGGAACGCCGGCGGACCAGGTCGTGCCGGCGCACTCGGGCCAGGAGGGCATTCAGCCCCAGCAGGACCAGCGGCACGACCGCCATCCCCGCCTCTCCCGGTGCCCGGAACAGGTGGGTGTAGATGGCGCCGGCCATGACCACCACCAGGGCGGCCGCACCGAAGAACGCCACCCGGGGCACCAGCAGCAGGGCCGCCGAGACCACCTCGACGGTCCCGACGGCCAGCCGCATCCAGTCGGGCCAGCCCCAGCGGGCGAAGCTCTGGACGTGCTGCTCCGCGCCCGCCAGCTTGGACCCGCCAGCCAGCAGGTACACCGCGGCAAGCAGACCGGAGAGCAGCCACACGGCGATCCTTCTTCCGTTGCCAGGTACCGTCATCCTGATTCACCTCCGCGTCGAGATCCTCAGCCGGGAATCAGCAGCGACAACACCACGAGTGCCGCAGCCAGGCCCAGCGACTTCCGCCGGACGCTGCGCGCCTGCCGGCGCACGCGGGCGAGCTCGGCCCGGTCCGCGATGGCCTCCGGGCCCGCATCCATGTCGCGCTGACCGCGCGACGCGAGCGCCACTCAGGTCTTCTCCTTGGCCTGGAAAACGCCGAGGGCACCGGCCCAGAAGGGCAGGAAGAGCGCCAGCCGCCAGAGGCGGGGAAGCCCGGCTGCTGCGAGGGCCGCCAGCGCGACCACCCCGACCCCCAGCATCACGAGGCCGAAGTTCATCCGCTTCCTGCGCTCGCGCGGACCGATGTTGGGGGTGCACGCCGCGGGCTCCATCGCGCCTCCGGTGCTGGAATCCATGCTCTGCACGAGCCTGGCCTAGATGACGACTTCACAGGGGAGGACAAAGGCACGCAGCGCGACCTCCTCCGTGCGCCGGGCCTGCTCCTCCGCCACGAGGTCGCGGAACCCGGCCACCAGGCGCTGCAGCTGCTCCTCGGGGAGCACGGTGAAGAGGGCGCAATTGTGGCCCGGCCAGACCCACGAGTCCTCGGCCGGCCCCGCCGTGCCGTGCCCCCACAGGCGGGGGAACTCGCTGAACGACTCGACCCCGCACCGGACCAGCCGGTCGCGCACCAGATCCTCGAGGTACTCGCGGTAGACCACCAGGAACATCTGCTGCCCTTGCATTCCCCACCTCCTCGGAGAGATCCCGGATCAGGCAGCCGGGCAATTGCCTCCCGCCCCCGCTCAGCTCGGCGCCCCCGCCGCGGGGGCGGAAGCCGGCCGCCGCAGGGCGTTGGTGGCCAGGCCGAGCACGACCGCCAAGGCCAGGGCGATCCAGGCGGCCTCCGGGCGCCGGAGTCCCTGGAGCCCCAGCGGGGCATCGAGTGCGTACCCTCCGTAGCCCGAGAAGGCGAAAACGGCCGCACCTGCCGCGTAGACCAGCGGGAGTTCGATGCCGTTCTCGCTGGCGAAGAACCCGTGGCCCCGGTGGGCCGCCAGCATCGCGGCCACCATGACCGTTACCACCAGGGCCGGACCCACCGGACCGAGGAATCCCAGGGCGAGGAGTAGGCCACCCCCGAGCTCGCCGAGTCCTGCCGCGAGGGCGAAAGCCGCACCGGGCCGGAACCCCAGACTCTCGAAGAACCCGCCGGTGCCCCGGATCCCGTAGCCGCCGAACCAGCCGAAGAGTTTCTGGGCGCCATGCGCCGCGATCCCGGCGCCCAGGACGATCCGGGTGAGCAGCAGTCCGCTGTTCAGGGCTGCGGCTCCGGACAGCGAAGTGTCAACCATGGGAACGCCTCCTGTCGAGTCGAGAACTCGTGACGGCGCCGGACACCACGCCGGGGCGACCAGGCACCCGCAGTGCGCTCGTCATGCGGCCACCTTCCCGGTCAGGGTTCAGTCTCCCCCGGTCCGGCGGTGGCGGACGTGTCGGTGCTGCGACCCGAGTCGGCCGGCGCCATCTCGGCCACCCTGGCCTGCACCGCCCCGCCCTGCTCGATCTTCTGAAACCCTGCCACGACGATCGAGTCGCCGGCGGCCACGCCGCTGAGCACCACGACGGCCCCCGGGCTCGGCCGCGTCGCGGTGCGGACCTCCACCCGCTGGGCCTCACCCCCGGCGACCTTGAAGAGATAGGTGAGGTCGCCCTGGCGGCGGATCGCGACGTCGGGGACGACCACGGCGTCCTTCAGCACGTCGGTCTGGACCCTCACCGTCGCGGAGAGGCCGGGGCGCAAGGTGCCGTCCGGGTTGGGTACCCACGCCTTGACCGCGATGGTCCGGGTCCGCTCCTCGACCGCGGGGCTCACGTAGTACACCAGCCCGGTGAAGCTCCGGCCCGGCAGCGCCGTGACCTCGAAGCTGACGGGCGCGCCTCGACGGATCGCCACGCCCTCGGTCTCGGCGAGCTGGAAGGTGAGCCTGAGCGTATCGGCGGCCACCAGCCGGCCCACCGGATCGCCGACCTTGACGTAGTCACCCAGATCCACCAGCCGGCTGACGAACTCCCCGGTGAACGGGGCGGTCACCGTGGCCCGGCGCAGGTCCCGATCGGCCAGGCTGAGCGCGGCGCGGGCGGCATCCCGGCCGGCCCGGGAGAGTTCGGCGCGGGTCTGGACGTCTTCGAGGGTCTGGGGTCCGATGGCGCCGGCGGCGAGCAACGGCCGGTTCCGCTCCAGGAGAATCGAGTCGTTCTGGGCCTGGGCCACGGCCTGCGCCAGCTGCGCTGCGGCGCGCTGGCGCCCGACGCGGTAGCGCTCCGGATCGATCCGGAGGAGTGTCGCGCCCGCACGGACCCTGGCGCCCTCGGCCGCGACGATGTCGGTGACGCGCCCTTCCACCTCGGCGCGAATCTCCGCCGCGTTCATCGCCTCGAGCGTGCCGACGGTCGACACCAGCACCGGGACGTCTTGCCGCTGCGCCAGGGCGACGTCGATCACCACCGCCTCCGGGGTGCGGCGCTCCGCCTCGCCTCCGTGGCAAGCGGCGAGAACGGTGCCGAGCCCGCACACCAAGGTCCACCACGTGGCCGGCCGATGTCGCATCTCCACTCCTTGGAAGCGGCTGGCGCTTGTCGGTGGACCGGCCGCCGATTAGGTTGCCCAACTGAGCGTTTACTCAGAAGCAGAAAGCCTATCCCGCACCGCGGCTCCCGTCAAGCGGCCGCGAGGTTTCCCGCCATGGTTCTCTCCGACGTCTCGATCAAGCGCCCCGTCTTCGCGACGATGCTGATGGTCTCCCTGCTGCTCTTCGGGTATCTCGGCATCCGGGGCATGGGCGTCGACCAGTTCCCCCGGGTGGACTTCCCCATCGTCACCATCACGACCAGGCTGGCCGGGGCGAGTCCCGCCATCACCGAGAGCGACCTGACCCAGCCGATCGAGGAACAGCTCAACACCATCGAAGGGGTCAAGCACGTCACCTCGAGCAGCGGCCTCGGCGTCTCCCTGATCACGGTGGAGTTCGAGCTGGAGCGCGACATCGACATCGCGGCGCAGGATGTGCGCGACAAGGTGGCGCTCGCGCGCGCCGAGCTCCCGGCCGACGCCGAGGAGCCGGTGATCCAGAAGGTGGACATCAACGCCCAGCCGGTGGTGTGGATCACCCTGACGGGGCTCGACATCAAGACGATGAGCCAGGTGGCGGATGAAGTGCTGAAGCCCCGGCTCCAGACGCTGGCCGGGGTCGCCGCCGCCCACGAGTACGGCGTGCCGGTGCACGCCGACGCGGTCCAGGCGCTGGGCCAGGTGCCGGTCGACTTCGCCGCGAGCGGGCTCAGCGCGATGTCGCTGTCCGCGCACAAGGTGGGCGGACCGGTGGGCGCGGGCGCGCTGCTCGCCCGGCGCGGGCTGGACCTGGTGCCGGTGCAGCACGGCGGCGGGCAGGAGCGCGGGGTG
>CAVQWA010000039.1:0-123745 GCA_963717315.1 uncultured Gemmatimonadales bacterium | reverse complement strand
GACAACGCAGCAGCATTGCTTTCGGTGTCCATTTCGGGCGCACCTTCAGCGCAGCACACGCACCGGCATGGCAGCGCCCCGCCGCATCCGCAGCGCTCCATCTCCTTTCCCCGGCGAGCAGGCGCTATCACAACAGGAGCTGCCCGCGCCTGTATATTGGGCACCCGTGGCAAGAAAATGCGGACAACCAAGACAGGTTCAGCGCAAGGCGCTATTGTTTTTGATGCAGGCCGATCTACCCTTGCATCAGAACAGACCGGAGACACATGTACGACACCATCATCTACATCGGGCGTTTTGAACCCGTCCACAACGGCCACATGGCCTTGCTGCAGCGCGCGCTCGACAACGCCCGCAGCGTGATCGTGGTGATGGGTTCGGCCTGGCAGGCTCGCTCGCCCAAGAACCCCTTCACCTGCCACGAGCGCGCCGGCATGATGCTGGACGCCCTGACCGAGGCCGACCGGGTGCGCGTGCAGGTGCTGCCGATGCGCGACTACTACAACGAGGCCGTGGGGCGCAGGCCGTGCGCAAGGGCGTGGCCCGTATCGCGCCGGCGGATGCCCGCATGGGTCTGGTGGGCCATTTCAAGGATGCGACCAGCAAGCGATCCGAGTGCCTTTCCCGGCTGGGAGCTGATCAACGTGGAACGCCAGGGCCGCATTGATGCAACGGCCATCCGCGATGCCTATTTTGGCGCCATGCTGAAGCCGTCGTTGCACCAGTCCTCGGCCAGCACCAGGAACCGGAGCGGCGGTGCCGCCGCCGCGGCGTCGGCCGCCCAGTCCGGGAGCCGCGCCAGGCGGTGCACCCCGGACCAGAGCTCGCCGTACTCGCGGCTCGCGGCGACGAATGCCTCGAAGGACTGCGCTTCGGCCCAGAGGGCGCGGAAGTCCGGCATCGATTCTCCCGGGGCGACAGGTGGCCGGGGAGTTTCGCCGCCGCCGGGTGAAGCAGAAGTGAAGAGGGCCGGAATTCTCCTTCCGGCCCCCTCCTCCCTCTCCCCTCTCCCCTCTCACATCTCCCGGATCTCCACCCCCCGCTTCGCCAGCTCGTCCACGTAATCCCGGTACGGCATCACCTCGTCGGGGGTGTGGACGCCCTTGAGCGACACGCGTCCGTCCGCTTGCATCTGCCCGGTGATGGAGAGCGAGTAGCCGGTGGTGCGCATCATCGCGCTGATCCCGGTCGCCTCGTCGTACCGGTCCACCAGCTGCCAGCGGACCGCGTGGGGCTTGCCGCCCTTCGTGCCGGTCACCTCGACGCGGAGCGCGACCAGGTCCTGCCCCTTCGGCTTGTGCAGCTTCGGCGTGACGGCGGCGATGAACAGGTCCCGCGGCACCACCGACTGCCCCTTCACCTGGATCGGCTCGAGGTCGAGGAGGCCGAGTTCGCGGATCGGCTTCATCACCGCCACGTGCCCGGGGTACCGCAGCGTCTTGTACTCCATCGCCTCCACCCTGCCCTCGTAGGCGAAGGGCATGGTGCTGACGCCGCCGGCGGTGTGGAACGCCTCGAGCGTGCCGACCGGCGCGGGGAACGTCACGTCCTCGAGCTCGCTCAGCGCGTCCACCGTCACCCGCTTCCCGTCGCGCAGGATCCAGGACGGGGTGGTGTAGTAGTCGAGCGCGCCCTCGAGCGAGTAGACGATCTGGTAGTTGAGCGGGGGCTCGGGGTGCTGGGGCAGGCCGCCGACGTAGATCATCACCCGGTCGGCCTTGTCCATCCGGCGGATGCCCTCGGCGGCGAGGATGTTCACCATCCCGGGGGCGAGGCCGCAGTCGGGAATCACGCTCACGCCCTTCGCCACGGCTGCGTCGTGGAGCTTCTTCTGCTCGAAGACGATCTCGGTGTTGCCGCCGAGGTCCGCGAAGTGGCAGCCCGCGTCGACCGCCGCGGCGGCGAGGGGGCCGTTGAAGTAGTAGGGGATGGCGCTCATCGCCGCGTCGTGCTCGCCCATGAGCTTCCGCACCGCGGCGCCGTCGCTCACGTCGAGCTGGACGGTCTGGAGCCGGGGGTCCTTCACGGCCGCCAGGAAGGGGCCCATCCGCTCCGGGTGGAGGTCGGCCAGGGTGACGCGGGTGACCGCGGGGTTCTTCAGGAGATCGTAGGCACAGGCGCTTCCCTGCAGGCCGGCGCCCAGGACCAGCATTCGCATCGCAATCGCCTCACGGCGTGACGGGGGCTGACGTTTCGGAGCCGGGAAATCTAGCCCGGATGCGGGCTTCGTCTCAACCCGGGCGGGGACCGCACCGCAGGGGCGCAGAGAGCGCAGCGAACTTCAGGCACTCACCGCAGAGGCGCAGTGGGCGCAGAGAACTGCCGAGCTTGCCGGCCCCGGCGCCTTGGGTGTTGTTCCCCCCACCCGCCCCGCACTTGCAGTAGTGGTGGGGTAGAGAAACATCCATCCAGGCACGGGATCCGGCCTCAGCGACGCTCTCTGCGCCCTCTGCGCCTCTGCGGTGAATCCCCGGTTTAGATTGACCGGCGTGACCTCCCCCTCCCCGGCACCCCGCCCCCGCCGGACGCGCCATGCCGAGGCGACGCGGCAGCGGCTGCTCCGCGCCGCGCTCGAGCTCTTCCCCTCGCTCGGATTCCACGGCACCACCACCCCCGCGCTCGCCACCCGGGCCGGCGTGGCGGAGGGGACGATCTACCGGCATTTCGCCGGCAAGGAGGCGCTGTACGCCGAGGTGGTCCGGAGCACGGCGCGGTGGGCGCACGGCATCGTCACCGAGGTCGAGGCCGACCGGGCGCTGCCGGCGGCGGAGCGGCTCCAGCGGCTGGGGCACCGGTTCGTGGAGGCGGCGGAACGGGACCCGGCGGCGGCGCGGCTCCTGTTCCGTCGCGCCGGCGACGCGCCATCGGACCCCGCGAGCCGCGCCGCGCTGGCCGAGTATCACGGCGGGATCGAGCGGCTGGTAGCGGCGGCGAAGGCGGACGGCCTGGTGCGCCCCGGCCCGGCGGAGCTCTGGGCGGCGGTCTGGCTGGCGGCGGTGGGGTTCGTCGCGTGGAAGGTGGCGGCGAAGGAGTGGGAGCCGGCGAGCGCCACCGTCGAGCAGGCGCTGCAGGCCGCGTGGGACGCCATCGCGGCGCGGTAGTCTGCCGGAGTCGGATTCACCGCAGAGGCGCAGAGGGCGCAGGGAACGAACCCGCGGGCGGAGGCCGGTTCGTGACGTGTTGTACCCCCACCCCACCCCACCGCGAGCAGGGGGGGGAGGGGAACAACAACACGAGGCGGAAACCCACGCCGCCGAGCAGTTCCCTGCGCCCTCTGCGCCTCTGCGGTGAATCCCCCCGTCAGTCAGTCAGGGCCCGGCAAAGTAGGACACCGCCCGTGGCTCGACCGGCGCCGGATGCCAGCGGATCTCCCGCTCCCGGCCGGGGGCGAGGGGCCGAACCGTGAGCCGGTCGCCGACGAAATAGGCCACCGAATCCGGCCCCCAGCGCGCGGCATCGCGGGCCCCCGCCTCGAGCAGGTGCTCCACGCCGTCGACGCCGCGGGTGCACACCCCGTCCCCGCTGGCGCAGGCACCGGCCGTCGCGAAGGCCGGCTCCCCGAGCGGCACCTGGAACGCCGAGTCGCGCACGGCGGCCGGCGCGTCGAGCGGGGCCGGCTCGCCGGCGCGGGTCACCCGCCAGGCGCTCCCGGCCGTCCGCACCCACAGCTCCTCCTGCCCCCGCCAGGCGAGCCGGGTCACCGAGTCGCCCTCGAGCCGGAGCGCGCGACGCTCGCTGCCGGTCGAGAGGTCCATCACCACCACCACCTCCCGCCCGCGGGCGCGGCGCACGAACGCGAGGCCCACGCCGTTCGGCGCGATCGCGGGGAGCCGCTCGTCCACCCGGGTGTAGGTCACCGGCCAGATCTCGCCCCCGGCGGGCTTCACGGCGTAGAGGTCGCCGGCCCGCCCCTCCCCGGTGGCGGCGAAGACCAGGAAGGGTTCCTGCCCGAGGGCGACGCGGTTCTGGAGCGGGGAGAGCGAGACGCGGCAGCCGGCGAGCCCGAGGAGCGCCGGGGCGAGGAGTGCCGCGGGAAGGAGGCGCCGCGGCATCAATCCTGGTAGCGGTTCCGGCCGGCGGCCTTGGCCCGGTAGAGGTTCTCGTCCGCGAGCTTGAGCAGCGACTCGCCGTCCGACACCCGGTTCTCCGGATAGATGCCGATGCCGATGCTGATGGTCACGTGCACCGGCCGGCCCGGCTCGCCGAAGTCCTGGGCCGCCACCTTCCGCAGGATCCGCTCGGCGAAGATGCGCGCCCCGCCGGCCGCGGTCTCCGGCAGCAGGACCACGAACTCCTCGCCCCCGTAGCGCGCCACCACGTCCACGGCGCGCTGTTCCCGCCGCAGGATGTTCGCGATCTGCCGGAGGATGCGGTCGCCCGTCAGGTGGCCGTGGGTGTCGTTCACCAGCTTGAAGTTGTCGATGTCGAGCATGATGCAGGTGAGCACCGTGCCGTAGCGCTGCGCCCGCTCGACCTCCCGCTCCAGCTTCTGGGTGAGCGCCCGCCGGTTGAAGGTCTCGGTGAGCGGATCGGTCTCCGCCAGGTGCCGCATCTGCTCCTGGCCGAGCATCGCATTCTCGAGGTCGTACGCCTTCTCGAGCGACGCCACCGCGGCGCGGATGACCTGGTCGGCGAACTGGACGTCCTGCTGGTTGAGCGGCGGGTCGGCTCCCGCCGTGCGCAGGAAGAAGACCCCGGCGGGCTGGTCCCGCAGGGCGAACGGGATGGCGAGCGCGGAGCGGGTGTCCACCCGGGTGCCGCCCGCCTCCCACGCGGCCCGGACGGAGCCGTAGATCGGGTCGCGGGCCACGTCGGGCACCAGGACCACGTCGCCGGTCTCGAAGGCGCGGCGGATCTCGGGGTACCGGTCCAGGTCCACCGGGAGGTTCCGGAGCATCGGGTCCTCGAACGCTGCCACCACGGTGCCGGACGCGTCCCCGAGGTTCGCCACCACGATGGAGCACCGGGAGATCTTGAGCGCGCGCGCCACCCGGCGCACCAGGATCTGGTAGATCTCCTCCGGCTTGAGGCTTGCCGTCACCTCCTGGAGGATGTCCATCATCTCCGAGCGGGTGCGCGCCTCGACCTGGGCCTGGTTGAGCTCGCGCCCGATCCGGAGGTGCGCGTTCACCCGGGCCAGGAGCTCGCGCACCCGGAACGGCTTGGAGATGAAGTCGGCGGCGCCGAGCCCGAGGGCGCGGACCGTCCCCTCCTCGGGCGGCACCGAGGAGAGCATCAGCACCGGCAGGTGGCGGAGCCGCGGGTCGGCCTTCACCTGCTCGAGGAGCTGCAGCCCGTCCACCTTCGGCATCATGATGTCGAGGATGAGCAGGTCGTACTGGTCGGCCAGGAGGTGCTCGATCAGGTTCTCCCCGCCGGGGAGCGTCACCACCTCGCTGCCGTTGTCGGTGAGGATCCAGGAGAGGGTGCGGCAGAGCGCCTGGTCGTCGTCGGCAACGAGGATCCTGGGCTGCAGGCTCACGCGGTGAGCTCCCGGAAGAGGGCGTCGTCCACGTTGCCGCCGCTCGCCACGCACACGGTGGGGCCCGGCAGCGTCAGGCCGGCGAGCACCGCGGCCGCCGTGGCGGCCCCCGACGGCTCCACCCGGAGCCCGAGCCCGGCGTGGATCATCGCCACGGCCCGGCGGATGTCGGCGTCCCCCACCGTGACCACGCGGCGGACCACGCGGCGGATGATCGGGAAGGTGAGCGACCCGATGCTGAGGGGAAGGAGCCCGTCGGCCACGCTGCCGGTCCGCTCCAGCGCCACCGGGTGGCCGGCGGCCCAGGCGGCGGTGAGCTTGGCCGCGCCTTCGGGCTCGACCCCGACCACCTCGACGCCGGGCCGGAGCGCCTCCACCGCGGCGCAGATGCCGGCGAGGAGCCCGCCGCCGCCGACGGGCACGAGGATCGCGGCCACGTCCGGCCGCTGCTCCAGGATCTCGAGCCCGCAGGTGCCCTGTCCCGCGATGATGTCGGGATGGTCGAACGGCGGCACGATCGCGAGCCCTTCGCGCGCGGCGATCTCCTCCGCCATCGCCTTCCGGGCCGGCGAGGTGGGCGGCGCGAACACCACCTCGCCGCCGAAGCCCTTCACTCCCTCGACCTTGATCCGGGGCGCCGTCTCCGGCATCACCACCACCGCGCGCACGCCGAACATCCGCGCCGCCCACGCCACCGCCTGGCCGTGGTTCCCGCTGGAGTAGGTGATCACCCCGCGCGCCCGGGCGGCCGGGTCCATCCGCCGGAGCGCGGTGTAGGCGCCGCGGGCCTTGAAGGCGCCCATCGGCTGCTCGGACTCGCACTTGAGCGCCACCGGCACGCCGGCTGCCTCGGCGAGGAACGGGGCGTCCACCACCGGCGTCCGCACGGCCACGCCGGCGAGCCCCGCCGCCGCCTCCCGGAGGTCGGCGAGCGAGGGACCCGCGGGGGCGTCCGGCCGGGCCGCCGTCACGCGTCGCCCCCGGCGGGCACGGCCTCCGGCTCCGCCCCCTCGCCCTCGTCCTCGCGCACCACGCGGGCCACGTCCACCACGGCGTCGCCGGCGTCGAGGTTCATCACCCGCACCCCCTGGGTGTTCCGGCCGATCACGCGGATCTCGTCCACCCGCTGCCGGATCACCACGCCGTGCCGGGTGATCATCATCAGCTCGTCGTCGTCGAGGAC
Source organism: uncultured Gemmatimonadales bacterium (assembly GCA_963717315.1). Taxonomy (GTDB): domain Bacteria; phylum Gemmatimonadota; class Gemmatimonadetes; order Gemmatimonadales; family GWC2-71-9; genus JAICEH01. The sequence continues at coordinate 117,080 of CAVQWA010000039.1, read as the reverse complement.
CTCCTTGAGGGCCACCATCGGGCCGGTCTTGTCGGTCTTCCTGAGGGTGATGATCCCCTTCCCGCCGCGGCGCTGCACCCGGTACTCGGCCAGGGGGGAGCGCTTGCCGTAGCCCTTCTCGCTCACCACGAGCAGCGACGCCTCGCGCCGGACCACCACCATCCCGATCATCCGGTCGCCCTTCGAGAGCTCGATGCCCTTCACCCCGGTGGTGGCGCGGCCCATTTCGCGCACGTCGCCCTCGTGGAACCGGATGCTCATCCCGTCCGCGGTGGCGAGGATCACGTCGTTGTTCCGGTCGAGGGGCTGGACGTCGATCAGCTCGTCGCCCGGCTCGATGTTGATCGCGTTGATGCCGTTGGCGCGGATGTTCCCGTAGGCCGAGAGCACCGTCTTCTTCACCGTGCCGTTCCGGGTGGCGAACATCAGCCACTTGTCGTCGCTGAACTCGCGCACCGGCACCAGGGCCGCCACCCGCTCGTCGGGACGGATGCTGATGCACTGCACCACCGGCTTGCCGCGCGCCGCGCGGCCGCCCGGCGGGATGTCGTACACCTTGAGCCAGTAGATCCGGCCCTGGTCGGTGAAGAAGCAGACGTAGTCGTGGGTGGACGCCACGAAGAGGTGCTCCACCCAGTCGTCCTCCTTCGTGCCCATCCCGTTGAGCCCGCGCCCGCCCCGCCGCTGCCGCCGGTAGGTGGTGACGGGGATCCGCTTGATGTAGCCGGCGTGGGAGATGGTGATCACCATGTCCTCCTCGGCGATCAGGTCCTCGATGGTGAACTCCCCGCTCGAGGCCACGATCTCCGTCCGCCGGTCGTCCCCGAAGTCCTTCGCGACCTCCGCCATCTCCTCCTTGAGGATGGACATCCGGCGTTCCCGGGACGCCAGGATCGCCTTGAGGTCCGCGATGATCGAGCGCACCTCGGCCAGCTCCGCCTCGAGCTTCTCCCGCTCGAGCCCGGTGAGCTTGGCCAGCCGCATGTTGAGGATCGCCTCGGACTGCTTCTCCGAGAGCTTGAAGCGCTTGCGGAGCCGCGCGTCGGCCTGGGCGGTGTCCTCCGAGCCCCGGATGATCCTGATCACCTCGTCGATGTTGTCGACGGCGATCTTGAGCCCCTCGAGGATGTGCTCCCGCGCCAGCGCCGCGTCGAGGTCGAACTGGGTCCGCCGCACGACGATCTCGTGCCGGTGGGCGATGAACCGCTCCAGCAGCTCCTTCAGGTTCATCACCTTCGGCGCCCCGCCGTCGAGCGCCAGCATGATGACGCCGAAGGTGGACTGCATCGAGGTGTGCTTGTAGAGCTGGTTCAGCACGACGTTCGGGATCGCGTCGCGCTTGAGCTCGATCACCAGCCGCATCCCGTCCCGGTCCGACTCGTCCCGGATGTCGGAGATGCCGTCGATCTTCTTCTCGTTGACCAGCGCCGCGATGTCGGCGTGGAGCTTGGCCTTGTTGACCTGGTAGGGCAGCTCGGTGACGACGATGCTGCTCCGGCCGCTCGACTCCTTCTCCTCGACCTGGGCCCGCGCCCGCATCACCACGCGGCCGCGCCCGGTCTCGTACGCCTCCTTGATCCCCTCCCGGCCGTAGATGAAGCCGCCGGTGGGGAAGTCGGGGCCCTTCACGAGCTTGCGGAGGTCGGTGATGGTGGCGCCGGGATCGTCGATCAGCGCCTCGACCGCCTTCGCCACCTCGCGCAGGTTGTGCGGCGGGATGTTCGTGGCCATCCCGACGGCGATGCCGCTCGAGCCGTTCACCAGCAGGTTCGGGATCTTCGACGGAAGGACCGTCGGCTCCTGCAGCCGGTCGTCGAAGTTGGCCTGGAAGCCGACGGTGTTCTTGTCGATGTCCTCCAGCATCGCGATCGCGACGCGGGTGAGCCGGGCCTCGGTGTAGCGGTAGGCGGCCGGCGGGTCGCCGTCCACCGAGCCGAAGTTCCCCTGGCCGTCCACCAGCGGGTAGCGGAGCGAGAACTCCTGGACCATCCGGACCATCGCGTCGTACACCGGCGCGTCGCCGTGCGGGTGGTACTTGCCCAGCACGTCGCCCACCACCGTGGCGGACTTCTTGTACGGCCGGCCGGGGACGAGCCCGAGCTCGTTCATCGCGTACAGGATGCGCCGGTGCACCGGCTTGAGGCCGTCCCGCACGTCGGGGAGCGCGCGCGAGACGATCACGCTCATCGAGTAGTTGATGAATGACTGCTGCATCTCCTCCTCGATCAGGCGGGGGAGGATTCGCTCGCGCGAATTCGGTGCGGTCATCGGGCCGTCGGTGGGTAGGGGAACGCGTCCTGCGAACCCCGGAATCTAGCCGGTTTGCACCCCGGGGTGCAAGTCCGTAATTGCTTGTCTGGCTTGGGTTTGGGGGTTCACCGCGGAGGCGCAGAGGACGCGGAGAACAACACAATTGGGGGGGTCGGGCAGGAACCCTAGTGACGGAATGTAAATAATTGGGACACAACAGCTTGTGACTGACCGCCCGGCCTCGCGAACCACTCTGCGCTCTCTGCGCCTCTGCGGTGAATCAGGCGGGAGCCCGGCGGGGCGCTATCCGTCGGGTGTCCGAGGCGCGAGCGGCAGCCACTCGCAGCCCTCGTCCCGGACCAGGTATCGCCGCACGACTACCCGAAGGGTCAGGCTGTCCCCCGGCACCTCCGTGTGATCCAGGGCGTAGAGCGTGTCCCCGCGCATCGTGACCCGGGGCTTGTCCGTGCCTGGAAAGGGCAGGCGGGTATCCACGCAGGCCTTTCGCGTCCCCAGGTCCACAAGCGCGATCCAGGCGGTTTCGAATGATTTCTCGTCCCCGCCAATCTCCTCGACCCACCCGTCCAGGATCAGCACCCCCAGGCGACCGCCGGGCAGGCGCCAGATTTCCCGGAGATTGGAGACCGCCTCGACCTGGGCCCTGAAGTCAATGGGCCCGGGCTTGTACACGTCGTAGGCCCCATCCGGAATCCCCCGCCGGTGGCGGACAGGGATGGCCACCTCCTCGAGCACGGTGCCGTCCGCCGTGACCAGACGCAGGTGCTGGGTCCCGCCGAAGCCCACGGCGATCGTGTCCGCCCACGCGGCAACGGTGGAACCGGAAAGGGTGACCAGCTCCGGAAACTCATCGTACTCCCGGGGAACGGGCAGAAGGTTGGCCCGCAGCACCTGCGGGACCGGACCCGTATCGGGGGCGAGGAGTTCGCCCGCCGGCAGCTTCAGGAGGCCGCGTCGGGTTCCGTAGTCGAAGTAAGCCAGGTAGGCCGTGTCGGTGCGGACAAAGCCGTGGACTACGTAGCCCTGGGTCCGCCGGGTGAACAGGTACCGCCCATTCTCCCGGTGGAAGGCCACCAGTTGCCGTGACGTGCCTTGAAGCACGATGCTGTCGTGGACGATCGTGGCCGGTCCCATGCTCCCGAACTCGCCCGGACCCCGGCCGGGCGCCCCGAAGGTCCGGTCGAGACGCCCGTCAGGATTGAACCGATACAGCCGCTTCCCGAACATGTCCGGCACGTAGATGAAGCCGCGGTCGTCCACCGTGAAGCCGATCGCCGGGAATCCGATGTAGGTGGAGTCCGATTCCTGGAGCGTGATCGAATCGATGAGAGCGAGTGCGGGTCCTCCATCGTCCTGGATGTCCCCCTCGTCAATCCGGAGTGCCGGCTCATCCGCACGGCAGCCGACGATGATGACGGCTGCCCAGAGGAATGACGCTGCGAGCCAGGTCCGGATGCGTGTCAGGTCCACGGGTCACCGGCGGGATGGGGGCGACGATGCGGGCGGGGGGTCGTCGTCGGCCCGGTCGCTACCGCGTCTCGCAGGGATCACACCCCTCCAAGGCGGGAACATTGCAGAGCGGGTTGGTGCCATGCTTGCGGCAGATTGGGCCCTTCTCCTCCTCCGCGGTCAGTCCGGGCGCCGGCGCAACGGCTTCGATCGTGGCGGCGATCACGAGCGCAATGACGATCCTCGCCAAGTGGCGACGCAGTCTCATTCGGTACCTCCTGTGAAAGTGCAGCCAGTGTGTTGACAGGTTCCGCCCGCACCGTCAAACGCCGGTTCAGCCCCCTCCTTCACCTGATTGCGCGGTCCGGCTCACGGATCCCAAGAGCGCCCTCATCGCCGGAGCGCCTACAACATTGCGCAGAGGGGTAAGGTCGGCCAGAAGGAACAGGCTCGGGGAGCCCGCTCGCGCGAAGCGCCCAGGGACTAGCTTCGCCTCCACGGGAGCGCGGGTGCTTCTGATGAGGAAGTCTTCCCGAGGTGCGGGCTTCCGCGTCAGCAGGATTACGAAGCGCCGATCGGGCGAGTGTCGAGCCCACTTCATCCACTCGGCGACCACCTGGTTGCACGACACGAGGTCGCGGGGGTCCGTGACCATGACGGCGACTGTATCCCCGGCGCTGGAATAGGAGTTTACCACGGACGGAGCTTTCAACCGTCCAACGTGGAGGACGTACGCGGTGCCTACAAGGATTGACAGAACGGCGAGTGGTATTGAACGAGGGCCGATGGAGGGCATCCGCAGCATAGCCGACCTCGTGAGGCTAGTCGAGGTGACATCGCCAAGGTACGTCCCCCCCCCCCCCCCCACTGTCAATAGGTGCACCGATCCTCTGATCGCGTGCGGCCGATCCTCCTCCCTTCGGGGAGTTCCATGTTGCGCGGGCGCCCCTCCGCGCCTGTCAACACCGGGTGAAACTGCACACTTTCGCCGGCTGAAAGTGCACACTGGGTCAGAGGGGACCGGCCTCACGATGTCGGCGTCTCCTGGGCGCGGCGGCGCCGGGTGAGGGGTGGGGTGCTGGGCTCGCGGCGGTCGCGGAGCGCGGTGTAGAGCTCGGCGTGCTGCCGCATCCGGTAGCTGTTGCCCCTGATGTTGACGATGTGGCAGTGGTGGACCAGCCGATCGATCAGGGCGCCGGCCATGACGTCATCGCCGAAGACCTCGCCCCACTCGTCGAAGCCCTTGTTACTGGTCAGGATGGTGGAGCCGGTGCTCGTAGCGGCGGCTCATGAGCTGGAAGAAGAGCATCGCCCCGGTGCGGCTGATCGGGAGATAGCCGATCTCGTCGACCACCAGGAGACTGGGGAAGATCGAGGGTCTTGAGCCGCTGGGTGAGCCGGCCCGCCTGCTGGGCCTCCTCCAGGGAGGTGATCAGGTCGGCGAGGGTGCCGTAGTAGACCCGGCGGCCGCTCTGGGCGGCGGCGATGGCGAGGCTGATCGCCAGGTGGGTCTTGCCCACGCCGGGTGGCCCGAGGAACACGACGTTTTCCTTGCGCTCGACGAAGCCCAGAGCGCGTGGAGGCTGTCGACCTGCTCCCGCTTGAGACCGGGCTGAAAGCTGAAGTCGAAGTCGGCCAGGGTCGTCACCGCCGGGAGTCGGGAGGAGCGCATGGCGGCCACCAGCCGGCGATTGTTGCGCAGGCTGATCTGGGCGCCGAGCAGCGCCTCGATCGCCCCGCTGGGGCTGAGGCTGCCGCCGTCGAGCTGGCGGAGCACGTCGTCGAGCGCCTCGAGGGCGCCGGGCATCTTGAGATCGGCGAGCTGGCCGCGGAGCCGATCGCGAAGCGAGGGGGCCGCGGGCTTCATTCGGCCCCCTCGGGGGAAGCGGTCGCGGCCGCGAGCGCGGCATAGCGGGTGAGCGGCCGGCGCTCGACGGTGAGCAGACGCCGCAGGCCGGCCGGAGAGACCGGCGCGAGGGGCCGGGTCGGCGGGAGCGCGAGGAGCGAGGCGTAGGGCCGGGGCGCCAGCGGCAAGAGGACGGCTCGCTCCGCGTCCTCGAAGCGGACCCGCGGGACCTCGCAGGTGGTGCCATGGACGCGGGCATTGGCGGTGGCCTCGAGCCAGCGCTCCGCTGGGGCGGCGAGGTCGGCATCGCCGAGAAATTCGCGGCCGTAGAGGAAATTGCGGCGGAGATAGTGGACGGGGCGCTCCACCTTGCCCTTGGTCTGGGCCCGGTAGGGGCGGCACGCGCGGATCCGGAAGCCCCAGTGCGCGGCGAAGCGGAGGAACTCGGCGTTTTCCAAGACGCGGCCGCCCTCAGGCCGCTGGTCGTCGAGGATCACCGCCTTGAGCTGATCGAAGAGCAGCTCGCGCGGCACCCCGCCGAAGAAGCCGAAGGCGGCCTCCAGCCCATCGCGGAGCACGGTCAGCGTCTTGCGCGGGTAGAAGCGCAGCCAGAGGAGGCGGGAGTAGCCGAGGACGACGAGGAGCACGGACCGCTTGCCCCACGGCAGCCGGACGTCGGCGAAATCGACCTGGGCCTGGAGGCCCGGTGGGGTCTCGAAGCGCACGACCGGCTCCGGCTCGGGCTGGGGTCGCACCCGGGCCACGTAGTCCCGGAGCTGGGTGATGCCGCCCGCGTAGCCGGCGGCGCGCACCTCGTCGAACAGGCGGACCGCGGAGAGCTCGGGGTAGATCGCGAGCCGCTCCTGAATGATGGGCGTGTAGGGGGCGAGCTTGAGCGGGCGCCCGGCGCGCCGACGGGGCGCCGCGCTGGCGAGATCGTGATCCAGCTGGCCGGTGGTGAGCCAGTGATAGACCGTCCCGCGGCTCACGCCCAACTGGCGCGCGACCGCGGCTTTGGAAAGACCTTGATCCAGCAGATGTCTGAGCAGCACGAGAGACTCCCATCCGTACACCGGCGCCTCCACCCCAGGGGAGACGCAACATGGACGCGGCTCCCGGAGGCACCCAAGAGGGCGGCTCCCCGGGAAGGAACGGGAGACCGAGTGTGCAATTTCACCCGGTGATTCTGTGCAATCTCAAACCGCTGATGACAGCAAGTCCGTAATTGCTTGTCTGGCTTGGGTTTGGGGGTTCACCGCGGAGGGCACGGTGGCGGGGTGCTGGGCGGTTCACCGCGGAGGGCCGCGGAGGGCCGCGGAGGGGCGCGGAGGGGCAGTCCGAAAGGGACAAGGTCAGAGGGTGGAGGGGTATTGTATAACAGATTGTAGAACAATGATTTACAACAAGATCCCGGACTCCAATCCCCCTCCGCGGCCCTCCGCGGCCCCTCCGCGCCTCCGCGGTGAATCAGGCGGGAGCGCGGCGGGGAGGTATCAGTCGGGTGTCCGAGGCGCGAGCGGCAGCCACTCGCAGCCCTCGTCCCGGTCTGGGTATCGCCGCACGATTACCCGGAGGGTCAGGCTGTCGCCCGGCACCTCCATTTGACCCCGGGTGTGGAGCGTGTCCCCTCCCCCGCATCGTGGCGTGTGGCTTGTCCGTTCCCGGGAACGGCAGTTGGGTGTCCACGGATGGGAGCCAGTTCGGCTGGTTGAGCGGGAGGTCCGAAGGCGGTCGAGCCTCGTGTCAGCTTCCGCCAGCATAACGCGGGTAGGCCGACTCACACAGGGCAGGTGGGACGAGCGCTGCTGGATGGAGTCTGCTCAGTCCACCTAGCGAGAGTACACTCTCCACTCTTTGTAGACCCTCGTTCGCTCGGCGTACCGCCCACCCGGGAGCCGCCACCACGACCGGGACGCCAGTGGGAGCAGGAGACTCCTGGACGCCTCGCCGTCTCGAGGGGCGAGAACGACCTCACCACCCGCTTGGCGCAGGGCGGACGATCGGCCGAATCTCCACTGCACGTACGTAACGAATCCCGCCCGGTCCACTACCATCAGGCCGTCGATGAATGGGCGTGTCCGATCGCGCGAACAGAAGCCGATCACTACATCAGCCTCGTCGTCCGACAGCAGCGTGAAGGAATGTCCCTCCAGGAAACCTGTGCTGGCGAGGAGTTGGGGGGAATCCTCGATCCCCCAGAATGCGGCGAGGCCAGCCGCTCCCCCCGGCGCTCCTGACTGATCCGGTGCGATGTAGCCCTCCCGCTGCCTCCGGCGAGACTCCGAAGCGACCTGAATTGACGTGAACCCGATCTCCCCCTCGACCATCTCGTCCATGGACATCCACGCGATCCGAGGTGCGGTACGCCGAGTCTCACCCTGGAATAGCCGGGCTCGGGCCTCCATCCGCGGCACAGGAACCGCGTAGGGTGCGAGGGCGCGCTCGATCAACCGTCTGGCGGCGGAGGATCCTGGCGAAGGGCAGAGCACCCGACCGGTGACTCCTACCTCCTCGAGCACGACCGGGGCCCGCCGCAATATGACGGCAAGTGGCGCCTTGGCAGCGGAGTCCAGGCGCAGCGTCCGTGGCCGGTAACCGATCTGACGGGCGGTCAGGTATACGGGGTAGGCGGGCATCGATGGGAGCACGAACCGCCCCATTGAGTTGGCGGTCGCGCCACCGATCCGCTGATCAACGCGCCAGATCTCGACCACGGCGCCGGCGATCGGAATCGAGTCGGCATCGAGTACGACGCCCCGGACCTGGCTGGGGAGTGGGCGCGCTCCAATCACCCCGCAGGCGAGCAACAGTGCCGCGAGTCTAACCGGGGTGGCTTGCCATCGCCTCGCGCTACTTATGGGCCGATTCACGGACCGGGCTCCATGCGGATCGGCCCCCCCAGCCAACCTACTGGGCGTCTAGACTGCACCGGGTAATCCGGACGAGGCCATTCTCATCGACCGCCCCCACATACACCGATCGACTCCCGAATCCGAGTACGGCGGCACCGTGGGGGAGATGTGCCGTGCCCTCAAGGCGCCCTGAGGAACCGAAGACTAGATACGACACCGACGCGCCGCTTTGCCCATGGCTGGCCACCCAGAAGCGACCTTGTCGGTCGGCCCGACCCGTGCCATCCACGAGGAGCGGCTTCGTCTGGGGCAGGTTCCAGTCCACCTCGATTCCGGTGGCAGCGAGAGAATCACGGTCGGCCTGGGTAACGGGCTCCTGTCCGGTTCCACCCCACTCCGCCTGCCCGACAAGCGCTCCATCCAACCCGTAGACCTCCACCAACGGCCGCCCCCCTCGGACCACCAGAACCAAGGTGTCGGAGATGACGCCCCACTCGTCGCTCAGGCTGAATGGCTCTCGCATCATCAGGCGCGCGGTTCGCTTGACGCCGGCCTGCTTGGTGACGATCGCCTTGACCGCACGGTCGGTCGCGTCCACTCGAATCCGCGTCCCAGTCGGCGGCGATCCGAACTGCCAGACGATGACGTCCGCGGAGTCCCCGGTCCCTAGGGCCATGCCCGGCCCTTCGAAGGCCACCCCACCACCCCGGATCATCGCGACTGGCTGGTGTCCAAACAACTCCTCGGGGATCGCCTCCTCGGCCACGAGGCGATCTCCGCTCTCGACCAGTAGGAGCCGGCGGCGGGCGACGTCATACAGCCAGATGCCTTCGTTCGTCGTGAGGAATGGGCCGGGAACCGTGTACTCCCCGGGCCCTTCACCCTCCCGAGCGATCTGCCTGACCGTGCCATCCACCAGCGAAACGGCGACTACCTTCCTATCTCGGGAATCACTGACCAGGACGATCTGCCCGGGAAGTTCGGCCAGCCCGGACACGGTGACGAACTCGCCGGGGATGCTGTCCTCGCATCGCAGCGCAAGCTCAGGAGGGGTCGAGGGAGGACGGCCCTGATCGCACCCCGGGAGAGCGAGTGCGGCACCGATCGCGAAGGACCGAAGGCAGGCCTTCACTGCACCCTCAGAGAATCGCTAGCCTGAAGCCGCTCCTCGATCAGGGCTACGAGTGGAGCGGGGCTCAGCTTGCCGACGATTGACACTCCCCCAACGACAAGGGTCGGGGTACGAGACCGTCCCAAGGCGGCTGACCTGAAGACTTCGGTCCAGAGCCGCGTACGGGTCGAATCGGCATTGGTGCAGGACTTGACGGCGCCCGGATCCGGGTGGATCCGGCTCACGGCGGCTTGGAGGTCGGACGAGGTGAGGGCCTCCACGGAGCCCAGCAGTGCATACAGCCGCCACGGCCCCGATTGATCCTCGGCGCAAAGGCCAATCGCCGCGCTCTGCATGCTCACGGAGCTGGCCGGGTTGGCTGCATATCGATACTTCCACTTCACGCGGTCACCGAAGTGCTTGCGTGCCTGCGCCACTGCCTCGACGCTCGCACGACAGAACTGGCAGTCGAAGTCGGAGTACAACTCTACCGTCAAGGCACTGGTCCGAGCGGGCGTAAGCGACTCCTGCCGGCCAGCCTCGGCGGCCGCGGCGGGGATCGAGGAAAGCATGCCGACGCGAATGATATCCGCCAACCGCCCGAGTCGGTGGAACCCGTATCCCACAGCCGCGGCATTAGCAAGAAGTGCGAGAGTGACAGCCATGCTTGCGAGATGGAGCCGCCAATCTGCGGAGGCCCAGGGGCGGGGTCGTGGCACGGTGCTTTTCCGGGTGTTTCAGTGTGATGCGAGGGCAGCGAGAGTGGATGCCGAGTGCGCGAGGGTCGGCGGTTTCATGCTGTTGGCTTCAGCAGGAGTAGCCGCAATCCTGGAAGCAATTATTCGCAGGTCCGCCGCACGACCAGCTGCTCAGGGAACACATCTCACCGGTATACGGGTTGATCGCGTGGCTGAAGCAGCCACACTTCGGTTGACCGACGCCGCAAGGGTTCTCCTCCGCGGCGCTCAGCGTCGAGCTCGATGCCGCGACAGCCAGGATAGCGAGCGCGATCGTGAGGCCACTACTGAGCAGAACAGGAATCAAGGCGCGTCGCATATGGTGCCTCCACAAGGTTCGATGGGGATGCCGGTGCGAAGAGTGCCGACCCTCGTGCAGGGGCCAATCTGCCAGCCCCCCCCCCCCCCCATCGTCAAGGGACCGCGCCCGGGTCGGCCGGGCCATGGTGGTGCCAGGCGAAAGGAGGTTACTGTGGGTCATCATACTGGAAATTCGGCGATCGACGGCCCACTCCGCGGCCCTCCGCGCTTCCTCCGCGCCTCCGCGGTGAATCAGGCGGGCGCCCGGCGGGGCAGCCGGAGCCGGGGCATCCGCACCCGCTGCAGGCGGCCGAGCAGCCGCCGGAAGGGGCCCTGCCGCCGGCGTTTCGGTCCCGTCCGCCGCCCCGCGAGCATTGCCGGGAGGATGAACATCGCCCCGATCGTGCCGGCCACTGTCCCCCCCGCCGTGGCCAGCGCGATGGCCCCGAAGAGGGTGTCGGTGGCGCTCCCCACCGCGAGGGGGATCAGGCTGGCCATCGTGGTGAGCGTCACCAGGACGATCATCTCCGCCCGGTCGAGGCAGGCCCGTACCACCGCCGGTCCCGTGAGGTGCCGGTCCGTCGCCCCGTCGCCCCGTCGCCCCGTCCCCCCCCGCTTCCACCCCAGTGCCGCGTCCACCAGCAGGATCGCCTGGTTCACCGCGAGCCCCACCACCAGGATCACCCCCACCGCCGCCTCGCGGGTGAACGCCGCGCCCGCCACCCAGAACGCCGCCACCACGCCCGCCAGCGCGATCGGCAGGCTGAGGAGGACCATCGCCGCCGCCCACGCCGAGTCGAACACGAACGCCACCGCGAGCACCACCAGCGCCACGCCCACGCCGAAGACCAGCCAGAGGCCCTTCCCGCTCTCGTCCTCCTCCCACTCGAACCGCTCGTCGTCCACCGAGTAGCCCGGCGGCACGCTGATGGACGCCATGAACGCGTCGTGGGTGCGCTGCGCCAGCCGGTTCGGGCCCCGGAAATCGTAGCTCACGATCCGGACGTACTGCTGGTCCTCCCGGCTGATGGTCGAGAGCGCCTCGCGCTCGTGCACGACCGCGAGGTCGGCGAGCCGCACCGGCGCCGCAGCCGCATTCGGCACGATCGAGCGCCCCAGGTCGTCGAGGGTCCGGTCCCGCGTGCCGTCGGCCTTGAGCGAGAGCGGCAGTTCCTCGCCGTCGATCTCGATCCGGTCCCGGCTCACCGTCCCCCGCACCTCGCGGCCGACGGTCGCGGCGAAGTCGCTCGCGGTGAGGCCGTAGCGGGCGAGCGCGTTCCGGTCGGGTTCGAGCGTCACCTGGAACGCCTTCTCCCGCCGCCAGAAGCTTCCGGCGTTGACGTCCACGTCCCGCACCCGGCTGATCCGCTCCAGCCGCGCCTTGAGGTCGTAGGCCATCGCCTCCACCCCGGCGTAGCTGAAGCCGAGAATCTTGATCCGGAAGGAGACGCTGCCGCCGCCGCCGTAGCCGGCGCTGAACCCCGGCCCCTGTCCCCGCACCGACACCTGGGCCCCGCCCACCAGCACCGCGCGCTGGGTGAGCGCCTCCTCCATCTGGTAGGGGAGCGGGCCGAGCCCCGCCTCGCGGGTGAAGAGCACCTGCATCGAGGCGCCGTCGGAGCTGCCGCGGGTGACCACCTGCTCCACCCCGGGCACGCCGACGACGATCTGCTCGAACTCCCGCATCCCCCGGTCGAGGCTCTCCGGGTCGGAGCCGCGCGGGAAGCTGAGGTAGGCCGAGAGCGTGGTGCGCTGGTCGAACCAGTTCCCCCACGCCGAGCGGGGCACCTTCCTGACGAACGCCCAGCCGAGCACGCCCACCGCCGCCGCGGCCAGGGCGAGCGTCGCCCAGCGCCAGCGAAGGATCCTGACCACCATCCACGCGTACCCGCGGCCCATCCAGCGGGTGAACCGCGTGCCGCGGGCGCCCTCCTTCGCGATGCCGGCGCTCACCGCCGGCACGAACACCACGGCGGAGATCACCGACCAGCCGAGGCCGAGCGCGAACGCCGCGGCGAAGGGCACGAACGCCGCGCGGGCGTTCCCCTGGAGGTAGAGGAAGGGGAAGAGCACCACCGCGGTGGTGAGGGTGGCGCCGACGATGGCCGGGGTGATGCGCACCCCGGCTGCCGCCCGCGCGTCGGCGGTGTCGGGCACGAGGCGGAGCCGCTCCACCACCACGAGCCCGTTCTGCACCAGGATGCCGACGCCCATCCCCAGGCCGGCGAGCGTGAGCAGGTTGGCGGGGATGTCGAGCAGGTAGAGGCCGAGCGCGGTGCCGGCGATGGCCACGGTGGCGCTGCCCATCACCAGGACCACCGGCCGCGCCCGCCGGAGCGCGAGCGCGAGCACCAGCACCACTGCCCCGAAGGCGATCGCCCCGCGGAGGAGGAGGTCGTTGAGCTCCTTCCGGAGCTCGACCGACTCGTCGGTCGCCACGGCGACCGCCACCCGGGCCGGCAGCGTCGGCTCGAGCTCGTCGAGCAGGGCCCGCACCCGCGCGGCGGTCTTGATCGCGTCGGCCCCGGGAAGCCGTGCGATGGTGAGCGACACCGCCGGCACGCCGTTGATCCGGTAGAAGAAGCCGCGGGTGTCCTCCTCCTGGCGGATGGCCGCGAGGTCGGCGAGCGCGAAGACCCGGCCCGAGGGCCCGCGCACCGGGAGCCGGCCGAGGTCCTCGAGCGCCCCCGGCTGGTCGCGGAGCACCACCTGCCGCACGGCGCCGTCGCGGGTGAGCTCGCCGAGCGAGCGGACCATCCGGGCATTGGCGATCGCCTCGACCAGCGCCGTCGGCGTCATCCCCAGCTGGCGGAGCCGGCTCGCGTCGTACGACACCGACACCCCGAGCTCGGCGGTGCCGCGCAGGTCCACCCCCGACACCCCCTCCACCGCGCTCACCCGCGGCATCACCCGGTCCTCCGCGATCCGCGTCAGCGCGCCCGGGGTGTAGGGGCCCGAGAGGGTGACCTCGAGCAGCGGCGCCTCGTCGAGTTCCTCGGGGACGTAGTTGCTCACCGACGGCGGGCTCGCGCCCGGGGGGAACTCGGGCCGGAGCAGCTCGAGCCGCTCCAGGATCTCGAGTCGCGCCATCTGCACGTCGGTGCCCGGCTCCAGCTCGATCGTGAGGCTGGTGCTCCCCTCCGTCGAGGTGCTGGAGGTCTTCCGGACCCCGCGCACCGCCTGGATGGCCTCCTCCACCGGGGCGGCGAGGTAGGTCTCCACCAGCTCGGCCGACGCGCCCGACCACGCGGCCTGCACCTGGAGCCGGGGGAGCTCCACCGTCGTCCGGGTGGCGAGGGGGAGCCGGGCGAAGGCCACGGCCCCGGCGAGGCAGAGCGCCATCGCCGTGGCCCAGACCACCGCGGGGCGGCCGGCGGCCCAGCGGATCACGGGGTGGCTTCCACGACGCGCGGACGCGCCGATGCGCCGACGCGCAGCCGCCGCCGCTCGAAGAGGGAGTAGGCCACCGGCAGCAGGAAGAAGGTGACGAGCGTGGCGGTGACCGACCCGCCGATCACCGCGGCCGCGAGCGGCTGGTAGAGCTGGCCCCCGCTCCCGAACCCGAAGACCAGCGGCAGCACGCCGGTGATGGTGGTCAGGCTGGTCATCATGATCGGCCGGAAGCGCTGCCGCCCGCCGAGGTGGATCGCCTCTTCCAGGCCGTGTCCGAGGTCGCGGAAACGGCGGATGGCGTCGAGCTTCACCACCGCGTCGTTGTCGGCGATGCCGATCATCACCACCATGCCGATGAGCGCCACCGCGTTGATGCTCTGCCCGGTGAGCCAGAGCGCGAGGAGGCTCCCCGCGCCGGCGAGGGGCACCGTGAGCATCACCACGAGGGGCGTGCTGAAGCTGGCGAACTCGCCGGCGAGGACCAGGAACACCAGTGCCACCGAGAGGACGGCCACCAGGCCCAGTTCCCGGCTGGTCCGCCGCTGCTCGGCGTCGGCGCCGGAGAGCCGCCAGGTGAGCCCCGCCGGCACCGCGAGCCCGGCAAGCGCGCGCGGCACGTCCCGCGCGGCGCGGGCGGTGCCGCCCCGCTCCACCGTCGCCTCCACCACCGACACCGGCCGCTGGTCCACCCGCACCACCTCGATCGGCGCGCGGGCCTCCTTCACCGTCACCAGCTGGCCGACCGGTATCCCGCCCACCGGGGTGGCCAGCGCGGCGTCGAGGTTCTCGTGCGCCGCCCCGGCGAGCCGCACCGTCACCGGGGTCCGCCGGTCGGTCTCCCGGAAGTCGGTGGCCTCGAGGCCCCCGATCCCGCCGGAGAGCGCGTCGGCCACCTCGTCCACCGAGAGCCCCTGCCGGGCGATCCGGTCGCGCGCCAGCTCGAGCTCCACCACCGGCTGGGTGCCGCTGAAGGCGTCGCGCACGTCGGCCAGGGTCCGGAGTCCCCCGAGCCGCCCGCGCACGCTGTCGGCCCACTGCTCCGCCTGCTCCAGCCGCGACGCGCTCACCTCCACCCGTACCACGCGGCCCTCGCGCCCGATCAGGGAGCCGAATTCCGACTGCCCCGCGAGGTCGATGGACAGCGCCCCCGCCGCCAGGTCGGGCAGCGAGTCGCGGAGCGCCTCGGCGAACCGGCGCGCCGCCATCCCCTCGGGCACGGGGAGGATGAGCTGGGCCGTGGCCGCCGACCCCGGGTCGGCGCCGGCGAGGATCTCCTCGTCGGTGGCCACCCCCACCCGGGCGTAGGTGCCGGCCGAGCCCAGCGCCCTGGCTGCACCCTCGATCCGGGCCGCCTGCCGCACGGTCTCCTCGATCGCGGTCCCCTCGACCAGCCGGAGCTCCGCCACGGCCACCCCTTCGTCCACCTGGGGCAGGATCTCCCGCGGCAGTGCCAGGAAGAGGAGGACCATCACCGCCGTGCCCACGAGGCCGGCCGCGATCACCTTCGCCGGGTTCGCCAACGACCAGGTCATGCCGCGGTCGTACCAGTCGAGGAGCGTGGCGTAGCCGGGGAAGGGTTCGGGGTCGCGAGTCGCGAGTCGCGAGTCCACCCCGCCCTCGCCCGGCTCGTGACTCGCGACTCGTGACTTGCCGGCTCCCCGCGCCAGCATCACCGGCAGGAGCGTGAGCGCCAGCACCAGCGAGGCGCCGAGCGAGAGCACCACGCTGAGCGAGAGGTCGCGGAAGAGGGCGGCCGCGAGGCCGCGGACGAAGACGATCGGCCCGAACACCAGCAGCGTGGTGAGCGTGCCGGCCACCAGGGGGCCCGACACCTCCTGGGCCGCGTCCATCGCCGACTGCACCCGCGACCTCCCCAGCTCCCGGTGACGCCCCGACGCCTCGGCCACGACGATCGCGTTGTCCACCAGGAGGCCCACGCCGAGCGCCAGCCCGCCGAGCGACAGGATGTTGATCGTCACGTCGAGGAGCTGGAGCAGCGTGAGCGCCACCATCACCGAGAGCGGCACCATCAGGGCGATCGCGAGCGAGCCGCGCCAGTCGCGGAGGAAGAGCAGGATCACCAGCAGGGAGAGGAACCCGCCCAGCACGATCTCCTGCACCAGGTTGCCGAGCGCCGCGGTGACGAACTCCGCCTGCGCCGCCACGATGGTGAGCCTGACGTCGGGGAACTCGCCCGCGAGCTCGCCGATGGTCCGCTCGATGTCCTTCGTGACCGCCACGGTGTTGGCGCCGGCGTCCTTGTAGACCACGAGGCCCACCGCCTGCCCGCCGTCCAGCCGCGTCACCGTGCGGGGGTCGGCGGTGGTGAGGCTCACCGTGGCGATGTCGCCCAGCCGGATGCCGGCCGCCGCGGGGCCCACCGGGGTGTCGCCGATCTCGCCCAGGTCGCGGAACTCGGTGAGCGCGCGTACCGAGAAGCGGAACTGCCCCCGCCGGATCGTGCCGCCGGGCGCGCTCGCGTTGGCCGCCTCGAGCGCCTGCGCCACGTCCTGCGGCGAGAGCCCGAGCGCCCGCATCCGCTCGGCGTCGAGCTCCACCCGGATCTCCCGCTCCGGCGCCCCGACCACCGCCACGCTCGCCACCCCGGCCAGCTGCTCCAGCCGCCGCGCGTGCACCTCCTCGGCGGTCTGCGCCACCGAGAGGAGGTCGCCGGGGCCGGAGAGGCCGAGCACCGCGATGGGGCGCTCGCCGGGGTCGCTGGTGAGGAGCGTCGGCCGCTCGGCGCGGTCGGGCAGCCGCCCGCGGGCGTTGTCGAGCCGTTCGCGCACCGCCAGCACCGTGGACGGCATGTCGGTGCCCCAGGCGAAGCGCGCCGTGGTGGTCACCTCGCCGTTCCGGCTCACCGAGCGGAGCTCGACCAGGCCGGGGGTGGCGGCGATCGCCTCCTCCACCGGCTCCGCCACGAAGCGGGAGACCTCGGTGGCGGCGGCGTTCTCGTAGATGGTGCGGATGGTGAGCACCGGGAGGGTCACGTCCGGCAGCAGCGACACCGGCAGCCGGGAGAGCGACACGCTGCCGAGCAGCACGAGGGCCAGCACCGCCGCGACGGTCGAGACCGGGCGGCGGACGGCGAAGGACGAGAGGCTCACTCCTGCTGCGCCACGAGCCGCACCGGCGCGTCGTGGGTGAGCGTGAGGTGGCCCTCGATGATCACCGTGTCGCCCACCGCGACGGGGACCTGCTGCGAGGTGCTGTCGGGCAGGACCTCGGTGTCGGTGCCGTTGGTGCGGCCGGGAAGGATGTAGGTCCACTGCGCCTTCCCCTCCTTCACCACGAACACCAGCGGCCGGCCGTCGCGCTCGATGATGGCCCGCGAGGGCACCAGCACGCGGCCGGGGAGCCGCGTGGCCTCGAGCCGCACGTCGGCGTACATCCCGGGGCGGAGCACCTGGTCGCCGCGCACCTCCACCAGCGCGCGCCCGGCGCGGGTGGCGCTGTCCACCAGCGGGAGGAGCGCCGTGATGCGCCCGGTGAGCTCGCGCCCGCCCAGCGCGGCGGCGGTGACCCGCGCCTGCCCGCCCACCTTCACCAGCGGGAGGTCGTGCTCCAGCACCTGGGCCTCGACCACGAGGCGGGACAGGTCCACGACGGTGGCGGCGTCCTGGCCCGCGCGTACTCGCTCCCCAGCGGCCACCTGCACCCGGTCCACCGTGCCGGCGAAGGGGGCCGTGATCACCGAGCGCTCCCGGTCGAGCCTGGCGCGCTGCAGCCGGACCTCCGCGCCGTCGAGCCCGGAGCGGGCCCGGGCGTTCCGGCGCCGTTCCTCGGTGGGCGGCTGGCCGGAGACGATCGAGTCGGGGGCGATGTTGTCGAGGTACTGCACCTTCGCCTGCTCCACCGCGGCCTCCGCCTCGGCCACCGCCATGTCGAAGGGGCGCGGGTCGAGCCGCACCAGCGGCCGGCCCTTCGCCACCCGCTGGCCCGGGCGGACGAGCACGTCCTGCACCGTGCCGTCGGTCTCGAACCGCAGGCTGGAGACGGCGTCGGAGCGGACCTGCCCCGCAGTGGCGACGGAGAGCACGAGGTCACCCTTCCGGACCGCCGCCCCGACCACGGGGAGCCGCAGGTTCGAGCGCGAGGCCTCCTCGCCCTCGGCGGCGGTGGAATCGGCACCGTCCTCGGCGCTGGCCTCCTTGCCGTTGCAGCCGGCCACGAGCGCGCAGGTGACGAGGGCCGCGGTCATCCACCAGCGGGCAGTTCGTCCAGTCATTCAGACCCCCTCGGTGCAATTGCGCTCGAGCGTGCGGCGGCAGCCGGTCTTCGCCATGATCTCACCGGGGCCGCAATTCGTATCGCCGTTCGTTCAGGTTCGATGCGTGGTCGACTGGATACGTCGCTTCCTCGAAGCGACAAATTGCACCACGGGAAGCTAGCCCCGGGACAAGACCTCTTGCCTGCCCCCCCCCCCAGTGTAATGTGGGATCGTTCACAAAGGTCGGTGGCGCTCACGTGAATCCTGCCAAGGAGGGAATGATGCCCGCGAATGTGGAGGCGACTCTGCCGGATGTCGAGGCTGGCAACGTCCCGAGGGCGATGCTGCGCATCGGGATACTCGTTGTGGGGGCCATCGTGGGGCTCTTGATCTCGCCGTCCTCGTCGGAGGCCGGGGAGCAGCAACCATGCCCCATTGCCGGGTGCGTGGACGATGGTTTCCGCCCCTGCGGCTTCTGCACGACCATCAACGGAACCTACGCCGTCTACTACCAGTAATCAGCCGGACAGCAAGGCGCGGGCTCGCCCCGGCGCCTCGTCAAGCAAGGCCGGTATCGCATGCTCTGTGGCGCGGCCATGCTCACGACGGGGTGCCAGGGCCGCCCAGCCAACTACTTGACCATTGCTGGGGTTCAATGACTCGCTGGAAGCTGCCGTCGCCCAGCACGGACCTTCTCTGTCGGCGTGCCTGGACATCGACTGTATTGATGATCGTCCTCCAGTTCGCGTGCGCTGACGACCCTCAAGTGGAACGGCGATTCTCGCAGACTGCGTGGGACACAGTCTGGCAAGCCACCGGCTCCTTCATGGACTCGCTGATTCCTTCCCCAGCACTCCTCGCCTTCAATCGAGGGACACTCTTCGTGGTCGACAGGGCCACGCCAAGAGTCGTCGCGCTCGACGCCGAGACGGGGGCCTACCAGTGGAAGGTGGGGCGGCGGGGAGCCGGGCCGGAGGAGTTTGCCGGGGTGTCCGCGATGTTCTCCGAGCGCACGGGGGGCGTTGGGGTAGTGGATATCCGGAACCGGCGAGTAAGCGTCCTCAGCGGCTCGGGAGAGTTCGTGTTTCGAACGCCCACGGTCGCTTTGGGGCAGCAGCCGAATCAGGTATGTCCTTTCGGGGAGAGCGGCTTCGTTGTAGCCGATGTATTCGGGCCGGGCCTGCTGGATGTGGATACGACCGGAGCCATTGTTAACCGCCGTGACCCGCTCTGGCCGGACTTGGCCGCAGCCGACTTGCAGTCCCGTCATGTGCTGCTGCGCAGCGATGGGACTGGTAAGCGTTGCCTCGTCGCCCTCGCCACGGGCCGTGGCTTTGCCCTCCTTTCCCCCGGGGACTCGGTGGTTCTTGGCCAATACGTCGAGACCTTCGATGTATACGGCGTGGGCGTCAGGGCGGACGAGGGAGAGATGAACTTTTGGGCGACCTCCGATGCAGCTTTCTCCGGCGATACCGTTCTCATCCTCTTCAGCGGACGGACGCCCGAGCGCGCTCGACTGATCGACCGGTATAGCGCCGTCTCAGGGAGATACCTGGATTCCGACCTGCTCCCAATCACCACCAATCGAATCGCGGCCGGGGATGGAATGCTGTTCGTGGTGGACACTGCGAACAGCAGCATTCTGGCGCTTCGGCCGCCCCGATGAAGCCCCTTGCTCGCACCATTGAGCGGATCGTCGTGGTCGCTGCCTCCGTCGTGCTCGCGGCGAGTGTGTACCAGCTGTACACGGCGCCACGCATCACCTGGACGCTCTCGACCGAGCAGAAGCGCGGACTCCGCGAGCAGAGCGGCCACCGGCTGGTCTTTCCCGGCGTCTTCCGGGACACCGTCGTGCTCTTCCTCAATTACCAGTGCGGTTTGTGCGCCGCTCTCTATCCCGAGTTGGTGCGTGCCGACGCAGCCTATGGCGTGGTGGTGAGGCACCTGACACGAGATCGAGGTTCTTCGAGCACACAGGCAGCAATCGCCGCCGAGTGCGCGAGGCGTGAGGACCGGTTTCATGCCTACAGCTATGCGCTTCTTGCCAAGCGGGATTCGATCGGCGTCCTTGCCTGGGAGGAGTTCGGACGAGCGGCAGGAATAGAGGACTTCGCGAGGTTCTCGCGATGCATTGAAAACCACGAGCCGCTCGAGTTGGTCGATGCCGATACGAGGCTTGGGATCAGCCTTGGGTTGACGGGGACGCCGGCGGCCATCCTCTATGGTCGTGTGCATCTGGGGGGAGCCCAGGTCGAGAGCATGTTGCGTGAGTTGAATGGCGGATCGCCGTGAGGGAGCGTGAACTTGCCGGTGGGCAACCGTGCCCTCACTCCTTGGCCCCCCTCTCGATGCGATAGCGATGGATGGCGGGAACGCCATCCTCGTCTTCCATCACTGCGTATAGGGCGTCCGATGTCCACCGCACGGCCCCGTAGCGGGGGATGGCCGCGTCCATCGTGACCCGGCCGAGCCACGCGCCGTCGCGGCCGAAGACGTCGAAGCGGACCGGGGGGAGCCCGTCGTCGGCCCCGACCCGCACCCAGGCGTTGCCCCGGCCATCCACGCTCACGTCGGAGTAGGGCGGCGCCACCCTCGGCACCTCCGCCTGTGCGATAGCGTCATTGATGGCCGACTCGCTGAAGTCCTCGCCGAGCCGCTCGACCTGCCGCGCCACGGCGGCCTGGCGGACCGAATCGGGAAGGGGCTCGGCGGTCCAGGCGCGGCCGAACACGAGCGCGGAGTCGCTCCCGGTCCGCGTGCGCACCAGCTCGTAGCCCTGGGCGAACCCGTAGACCATCCCCCCCTCCGGGTGGTACGAGCGGACCGTGCCGGCCGAGAGTGGCACCGGCATCATCATCTGCATCCGGTTGGCGCCCCCGCCGCGCGACCCGGTGAAGGTCCACATCGCGGGTTCGGGGCCCTCGGGAAGGTGCATCGTGTCGCGGGGCGTGCCGTCCAGCGCGTAGCGCACCCGGAACGATCCCCGGACGGTGTCGGCCCGCGGCGTGGGCACGTAGGCGAGGCCGGCGGTGTCCACGGCGATCTCGTCCCAGTAGCAGCAGCTCGATGGCCAGCTCCGGACGAAGGCGCCGGCGGTGTCGAACACCGAGGTGCGCGACACCTGCGGGTCGTGCACCACCAGCGAGGCGCCGTGGACGGCGATGAACGGGGCGCGGAACTCGCCCGGGCCCTCGCCCTCCCGGCCGATGGCGTGGAGGAACCGGCCCGAGGCGTCGAAGACCTTGATGACCACCGGCTTCCGGTCGGCCACGTAGATCCGGCCGGCCGCGTCCACCGCCAGCGCGCTCGGGTCGATCAGTTCGGAGGGAGTTCCTTCCTCGCCGCGGAAGACCCCGTCGGGCACCAGCCGCCAGGCGCGCGGGTCGGTGCTGTCGGACCAGCCGGTAGGCGCGGGGCTCATGACCCTCGGGATCCCGCCGGGGAGGGTGTCCCGCACCGCGGTGGCGAGTTCGGGCGCCGTGTCGGCACAGGCGGCGAGGAGGGCGAGGAGGGCGATCGCGGCGGGTCGGTGCATCGGACTCCCGGGGGTGCCGGAGTGAGGGAGAGCCAATACGTTGCGCCCGATCGCGGCCGGGGGCAACTGGCGGAGCAGAGGGCGCCCGTCCCCTACGGGGGCCGGAGCGGGCGGTTTCGGGCTGACACTGCGATGTCGGAAGGTAGTGATGCGCCGGGTGGGGGATTGGTTGCCAGGACCTACGGGGCGTCCTCGAGACGGTAGTGCTGGAGCTCGGCGGGCGGGCCTTCCGCGGCATCCGCGGTGCACAGCAGTGCCAGCCACTCCCCGTTGAGCGCAACGCTGGCGAAGTGCCCCGTGCAGGGCAGCATCTGGCGGCCGAGGAAGGCCGTATCGGCGAAGGCGTCCACGAAGGTCGAGTCGCTCGCCTCGCCGATCACGAGGAGCCGGCCGCGGGCATCGTAACCCAGCCCGTGCCTGGAGAAGTGCGGCAGCACTTGCTTCGGGAGGGAGTCGAGCCGCTCCTCGAGCCCCCCGATCGCAACCCGGCCTCCGGTCGGTCCGGGCATCCCCGAGCGCATCAATCGCCGGATCCGGGCCGATGACTCTCCCAGTTCCCGCGCGGTGCGCCGGCGCGGCTCGAGTTCTCGTCGCGACGCCATGAACGAACGGACGCCTCGGGGATCGTAGGCGGCGATAAGGAATCCGCAGGGGGGACGACCGTCCGACCAGCACCCTCCCGCAACGGGAGCCGCACGATCTCGGCCCTCCCCTCGCGAGTGCGGGTCAGCAGGTCGATCGAGTCACGGACGATCGCAAGCGGCCTGGCTCCGGCAGGGATTCGGCGGCCGCCGAGGAACCTGCCAGGGGGGGTGAAGTGCGAGATGCGGGCCTGATCGAGGTCCACCACCACGAGTGTCGTGTCGGCGAAGCGGAGCTCCAGGCTCCCCGAGAGCTCCCCTGGGCCGCCGCCCGGGCGACCGAACTCGCCCACCAGGCGGCCGGCTGAGTCCACCACCGTCACCAGTGGCTCCACCTGCCGTCGGGACCCGACGTAGGCGACGTGTCCGCGCTTCGAGACCGCGATGGGACGGTTTGCGTCGTGCGGGGCGTAGGCTGGCGCGATCGGGCGAGGGACGCGCCGGAGTGCGGGCAGTTCCTTCTCCGGCCCGGGACGGACGATCGTCCGCACCTCGATGAATCGCTCGCCGGCTCCGGATTCCCGGAGGAGGGCGAGGCGGCCGTGGGAGACGTCCAGGATCTCCGAGCGACCCGGAAGGAAGGCCTCCACCCTAGCCGGCAGGTCCAGCCTCCCGATCGGCTTCCCGGCTGGCGAGAAGACGGTCCATGGGCGCACGGTGCCTCCCGGAGGGACGTGCCCTCCGACCCAGAGGTTCCGTTCGTCGTCCACGACCAGAGCGCCGACGCGAGGAAGCTCCGGGACGCGCGCCGCCCCTGCCAGCGCGCGGGTCACGAGGTCACCCTCCTCGCCCAGCTCCTCGATCACGCCACGGCGCCAGACCGATTCGAGCTCGCGCGAGGGCAGCCCGGCTTCCCCGGCCACGAGCAAGCGCAGCACAGGCCGCCCATCACGGAGGAGCGTGACGTCCACCGAGTCCGTGGGACCGATCGCGATGGCATCGCCCCGTGCATCGTGCAGCGTGGAGCGGGCGAACGCCGGCGGGATCCGGGACATCCCGCCAGACTGGGGCACCACCGCTCGTTCGAGCCCGGGCCACGTGCCCAGCGAGTCCACCTGCAGCCCGGTGGAGTCGAACACCAGGAGCGGCACGGGGTCGCGCTCGAAATCGCCTGCGGGGAGTCCCTCCAGGGCTCCCCGGTTGGGGCGCTGCTGCCACCAGGTCGCCACGAGGCGGTCCGGCCCCAGCCACGCCACCGGCTCGGACTCGCGTCCGCTGCCGCCGGCCTCGAGTCGCGGGATGATGCCGAGCACCGATCCATCCGGGCAGATCCGGGTCACCCGTCCGTTCAGGTCGGCAATGAGCAAGCTGGAGTCCGCCGCGGGGATGACCCGGAAGACGGTGCGGTATTCGCCAGGGCCGTCGCCCTGGCGACCCAGGCGCCGGAGGGCTTTCCCGCCGGGATCAAGCGAGAAGAGTTCGGTGCCCGCGCCACCGATGAGCGAAGTGTCGGGCCCGAACGCGGCCGCGGCGAACGGCCAGGGTCGCAACGAATCGTGACCCACTGTCGAGTGATGGACTGGCGCATGCCACCGCGGAGCGGCATCGAGGTCGCGCGCAGACAGCCGGATCGTCGGCACTGCCTCGTCCACGACCGACCCGGCACGGTCTCCGGCCGTGCAGGACGCTGCGAGAAACACGGTCAGTGCGGCGCCACACCACCCCGGATTCACTGAGGCGCCTCCAGGAGCGGCTGCTGCCGGAACATGACGACCCGTCGTTCGCCCCGCGAGGAGCCTCCGAGCTGCATCTCCGGTCCCTTGATCATCGCGAGCGTGTCGTGCCGTCCCGACTTCCGGTCCCAGCGCACGATCGGGACCGAGTCGAGCGCCTCGCGCGGCAAGCCGTCATTGCCGTTCAGCGCCGGGACGGAGCTCCCCTGGTAGTAGAGCCGCCCCTGCACGTCCACGCCCTTGACCCGGCGGCCCACGGCGCGCAGGCCGGCCGCGTCGCCCAGGGCGAAGGTGCCCGCGGGCTTCGCGACCGGTCCCACCACGAGGTAGCGCTGGTTGTTCGGGTCGAAGACCAGGGTCGAGTCGCCCGGCATCGCGAATGCGTCCACCGGCATGGCGTACTCGCTGGGGCCGGAGCCCCGGCGGCCCACCGGCGTCGCAGTGCCGGTGCCGAGATCGATGCGCTGCAGCGTCTGGTCGCGCTGGTCGGCCACGATGATGCGGCCGTCCCTGAGCTCGCGCACCCCGCTCACCCGGGTGAACGGCTCGGTGAACTCGGCGTCGGGTCTGGCGATCGTTCGCGTGGGCACGGTCTGGCCCGCGGCGATGGCGGGGATGAGCGCGAAGGCAAACGGCAGGAGCTTCATTGTCGAATGTCAAAGGTCGAAGGAACGCCTATCGAGCGTAGGCGGCGAGCCACTCCATCCCGTCGTCGTCCACCCGCGCGCCGTACGCCACGCCCTGGCCGAACCCCACGAGGCGCATGCCCGCGGGAAGGGTCACCGAGCGCACCAGGCGCCCGCGCGCGTCGAAGACGTCGAAGTGCCGCGGCGCGCCGGCGGGGACGTACCGCTCCACCCACGCCTCGCCCTCCGGCGTCACCCGCACGGCGCCCGCGGGGAAGGCGGGCTTGCCCTCGGGCCAGGTGAACCGCGACGGGTCCGCGCCGTCGCGGTTGCCGCCGCGGGCGAACGAGATGGACTGCTGCCCGTTCCGGTTCTCCGCCCGGACGGTGAGCCCGTTCGCCATCGCCTCGATCCACGCCTGCTTGTCCGCGTCGCGGACCGGCACCGGCTTCCAGCTCACCGGAGTGCCCGTCGTGACGCGGCCGTCCACGCCGACCCAGTCGAGCCGGTAGGGGTTGGCGCGTGCGACGGCGATCCGCCCGTCGGGAGCCACCGCCCACGCATCCTGGGCGGCGAACGGCCGCGGCATGATCCGCTCGTTCCGGTTGTTCTCCGTGCCCGAGGTGCGGCGGTTCACCACCGGCAGGGCGACCTTCGCCACGGTGTCGGACCGCCCGGTGGCGCGGTCGAAGCGCACCACGCGCGCCGAGTCGGGCTGCCCGCCGGGACCGCCGATCAGCGGCTGGTAGTAGAGCCGGCCGCGCGCGTCGGTGCCGGCGGGAAGCCGGATGGCGAAGCCGTCGCTCCCCTCGTCCACGAAGGAGCGCGACTCGCCGATCGTCCCGTCCGCGGCGAGGGTGGTGAGCCGCGAGTTGCCCAGGTCCACCAGCAGGGTGGCGCCGCCCGGGAGCGGATGCAGCGCATCGGGGCCCTTGTATTCCTGCGGACCCGGCCCGGCCCGTCCGACCTGGGTGGCCGAGCCCCTGGCGAGGTCCACCACGAGGACCTTCTCCTCGATGCCGTCGCTCACCAGCACCCGGCCCGGTGCGAGCTCGCGGAGCCCGGCCACCCGGGCGAACGGCTCTGCGAACTCCGGCCCCTTCCGCTGCAGCTGCGAGGACTGGCCGAAGAGCTCCACCGGGAGCAGGACGCCGAGGAGGAAGGCGAGGACGACGAGCGGAACGAGGCGGCGCGAGGCCGACAGCGATCGGGCCGAACGGGACATCGTGCGCGCTCCGGGAACGGGATCGGTGACGTCGTGCCGGGAGAGATGCGCCGTCCGGCGGGAAGGTCGCAGCCCGAAACGCGAGGCCCCGGTTGCGGGGGGCGCAACCGGGACCGGAGCGGGATCGGAGCGGCGCGCCGGCGAGGGCTGGCCGCGCGGCCGTTTCAGGCCGCTCCCGCCCCTCCCGCGCGAGCCTGCCGGGCGAGCCAACTCGCCGGCGGGCGCACCGCGGGCATCGCGTACACCGTCGCGGCGCCGGGACCGGCGATCCGCGCCGCGACCGGACGCCGGACGATCCCGATGGTGCGGCCGCGCTCGTCGCGCAGCCGGATGACTTCTCCACTCCCGGAAGGCCTGGCGATGGTGATCATTGGCGGCTCGGCGGCTCGGCGGCTTCATTGCTCGCTGGTTCACAGGTTCTGATGACCGGTGGGGAGAAAGGGTTGCAGGGGGGACGGCGGGGCGGCGGATTGCGAACCATCGCCGCAACCGGCCGTCCCACCGTCCCGCCGTCCGCAGTACCTTCTCCCCCATGCGCCACCGCCTCCTCCTCCCCGTCCTGCTCGCCGCCTGCGCCTCGCCGCCCCCACCGCCCGAGCCGGTGGACCTGGTACCCGCCACCGATTCGGTGGTCACGCCCTGGACCGACGTCTCCGACGCGGTCTGGCTCGGCGAACGGCGGTGGGCGGTCCTCGCACCGGGGCACGCCGAGCTCGGCGTCGCCGACTTCGACCGCGGTACCCTCGAGCCGCTCGCCGGCGCCCGGAAGGATTCGTTCCGGCAGCCCTACGCGATCTTCCGCGCCCTCGACTCGCTGCACGTGGCGGACTGGGAGGCCCGGGCGCTGACCACGTGGGACCTGGCCGGCCGGGCAGGAGGGCGGATCGGCGTCCCCGCGGAGTCGCGGGGCGTGCTCCCGGCCGCCCGTGACGGGCAGGGCCGGTACTACGTCGAGCTCCGGCCGGTCACCGGCTCCGACGGCCGCGGCGCCGGCGACTCGACGCTGATCCTCCGCCTCCGCACCGGGGGCGGCGCCGACACGGTGGCGGCCCTCGCGCCGATCGAGCTCGCGGAAGTCGCCACCGACCGGGGCCGCCGGTTCGAGGCGCGGGTCTTCGGCGGCCGCGACGGATGGGGTGTGCGGCCGGACGGCACCGTGTGGATCGCGCGGGTGCGGCAGAACCGGCTCGACCAGGTGGCGCCCGACGGGCAGGTGCGGCGCGGGCCACTGCTTCCCGACCCCGTCCTCCCGGTCACCCAGGTGGATCGCGACCTCTTCGTGGAGGGCCATCCCCCCGAGATGCGGCGGTCGGCGGAAGCCCTGCCCTTCGCCCAGGTCAAGCCGCCCTTCGAGCGCGCCTTCGCCGATCCGGCAGGCACGGTCTGGCTGGAGAAGAGCAAGGTGGCGGGCGACACCGCTCGGCTCTACCAGCTGCTGGACGCCGAGGGCGGGCTCGCGCGGATCATCCGGGTGGACGGCTTCGGGCGGGTGCGGGGCGCGTCGCCGGACCGGGCGCTTGTGACCCGGTTCGCGGACGGCCGCATGGTGTTGTTCGAGCAGGCGCTGCCGGCGATCCTGCCGGCTCCGGCGGACTGATTCACCGCAGAGGCGCAGGGGGCGCAGAGAACTGCCGCGGGGCCGAGCACCGTTTCTGAAATGTTGTTCCCCCACCCCGCCCCGACTCCTTTGGGTGGGGTGGGGCAACCACGACTCACAAGAGGACTCCGCCTAGGAGGCAGTTCTCTGCGCCCTCTGCGCCTCTGCGGTGAAACCCCAATTCGAGGAAATCCACGATGCGCCGAGTGCTTGCCGGACTGCTCCTCCTCGCCAGCCCGCTTGCCGCGCAGCAGCCGGCGCCCACCGCCGCGCCGGCCGCGCCCGCGGCCCGCCCGGAGGACGTCGCCTCGATCGACGCCATCATGAAGGCGACGTACGACGTGATCTCCGGCCCCGCGGGCCCGCGTGACTGGGACCGCTTCCGCTCGCTCTTCATCGCCGACGCCCGGCTCATCCCCACTGCCTGCCCGAAGGACCAGCCCTGCCGGCCGGTCACGCTGACGGTGGAGGATTTCGTCAAGTCGAGCGGGGCGTACCTCGAGAAGAACCCGTTCTACGAGGTCGAGAGCCACCGGGTGGAGGAGCGCTACGGCCACGTGGCGCACGTCTTCAGCACCTACGAATCGCGGAAGGCCCCGGGGGAGGAGCCGTTCACCAGGGGGATCAACTCCTTCCAGCTCTTCTGGGACGGCTCACGGTGGTGGGTGGTGTCGATCTTCTGGAACGACGAGTCCCAGGCGGGACCCATCCCGGCGCAGTACCTGCCGGGGAAATAACTGCGTTCACCGCAGAGGCGCAGAGGGCGCAGAGGAACGGCAACAGCTTCAATACGAATTGCCCCACCCCTCCCCACATCGTGAAGTCGGGGGGGAGTGGGGCAAGCGACTTTCCGCGGTGTCTCTGCGCCCTCTGCGCCTCTGCGGTGAAGCAGTTCCGCGCGGTGAATCAGGCGGCAGGGGGCGGCGGCGGGGGCGGGGGCGCGGGCGGCGGGAGCTTGTCGGTCGCCCGCCGGTCGCGGCGCTGGCCCTCCAGGTACCACCGCCGCGTGATCTCCCCCGCGAGGTCGCGGTTCCCCAGCCCGAACGCGAGGCCCGTCGCGAGCGCCACCGCGCCCAGGATCAGCGTGAACGCCGTCGTCACGATCTCCGGCGCGAGCCCGATCTGCGTGAGCGCCATGAAGACGCCGATCAGGACCACCGTCGCCTTCGCGAGCTTCGCCAGCGTCGGCACCCCCGCCACCGACCCCGCCGAGGCGAGCAGCACCACCCGCACGAACTCGCCCAGGATCACGCTCAGCACCACGATCACCACCGCCGCCACCAGCGTCGGCAGGAACGCGATCATCGCGCCGAACATGTCGTTGATGCTCTCCAGCCCGAGCGCGGCGCTGGCGAGCAGGATCACCACCAGCATCACCAGCCAGAAGGCCAGCCGCGCCACCGCAGTGCCGGGGTCGAGGTGCTTCCCGGTCCGCTCCACGGCCTCGGTGATGCCGCCCGCGTCGGCCATCGCCTTGAAGTTGAGCCGGTGGAGGGTGGCGTCCATCCAGCGCCGCACCTGCCGCGCGAGGAAGTAGCCCGCCAGCAGCAGGACCAGTGCGGCGAGGACGGGGGGCAGGATGAAGACGAGCTGTTCGGCCCCCAGGCGGAGGCGTTCCAGGAGTTCGTTCACGACGTCACCTCGAGGACGAGCTTGCCGAACTGCGCGCCCGACGCGAGCCGGCGGAAGGCCGCCGCCCCGTCGGCAAGGGGAATCACCGCGTCCACCACCGGGCGGAGCGCGGGCTCGGCGGCGAGGCGGGCGATGGCGGCGAACTCCGCCGCGCTCCCCATCGTCGAGCCGAGCAGCGACCACTGGTACCAGAAGAGCTTCCGGACGTCGGTCGTGACCATCGGGCCCGAGGTCCCCCCGCAGGTGACCAGCCGTCCGCCGCGGCCGAGCGAGCGGAGCGATGCCTGCCAGGTGGCCTCGCCCACGCTGTCCACCACCACGTCCGCCCCGCGCCCGCCGGTGAGCCGTTTCACCTCCGCCGGCAGGTCCGCGCCGGGCTCGACCGTCTCCACGCCGAGGAGCTCGCGGGCCCGCGCGAGCTTGGCCTCGGCGGTGCTGGTGGCGATGACTCTGGCGCCCAGGTGCCGCGCGATCCGCGCCGCCGCCTGCGCCACCCCCCCGCCGATCCCCCGCACCAGGACCGTTTCCCCCGCGACGAGCCGGGCCCGTGTCACCAGCATGCGCCATGCCGTGAGGGTCACGAGGGGGTAGGCGGCCGCCGCCGCCCAGCTCATCCCCGCCGGCTTCCGCGCCAGGTTCCGCGCCGGGACCACCAGGTACTGCGCGGCCGTCCCGGGCCGGTGTTCGCCGAGGATGGCGTAATGGGGGCAGAGCGGGTCCTCGCCGGCCCGGCACCACTCGCATTCCGCACAGGACACGCCGGGATTGACCAGCACTTCGTCGCCCGGGCGCCAGCCCTCCACCGCCGATGCCACCGCTTGCACGACCCCGGCGGCGTCCGATCCCACGACGTGGGGGAAGGAATACCGAAGTCCCTTGAGCCCCTCGACCACGAAGAGGTCGAGGTGGTTGAGTGCGGCGGCACGCACCCGCACCAGCACGTCGTCCGGGGCATCGAGCCCGGGTGCGGGGAGGTCCAGCACCCGGAGCTCGTCCGGGCCCCCCGTCCGCTCGATGGCAAGCGCCTCCATCTGCCCCGTCACCGGGGGCCGGGTGTCGTGGCCGAGTCGGCGGGGACGACCCGCACCTCCCAGACCACCGGCCGGAAGCCCGGCACCAGGGCGGTGACCGTGGTGGCGCCGGTACCCATCCCGCGCACCGCCCCCGCCTCCACCCGGGCGATCGTCGAGTCGGCGCTCTCCCAGCCGATCGCCACGCCGGGGATGTCGGCGTCGGCCGAGTCCCTGGGCAGCACGGTGAGCTGGCGGAGGGAGCCGAGGATGACGATGACCGGCCCCGAGCGGGGGCCCGGTTCGAGCAGGAGGGACTCTACTCTCGGGTGGGTGGGGGCGTCCGGGGCCGGCTGGGTCGGCTCGGCAGCCACCCCGTCGTCCCGTCGCCCCGCCGCTCCTTCGGCCGCCTCCACCCCCCGCACCGCCACCGTGATCGCCCCCGACCGGCCCCCGGCGCGGGCCTCGACCCGCGCGAGACCCGGCCGGCGGGCGAGGAGCGCCCCCGTGGCGTCCACGGCGACCACGCCGGTGTCCGACGAGGCGAAGGTGAAGCGCACGGCGAGGACGTTGCCGGCGGCATCGAAGGCCGTGGCGAGGATCGGCCTGCGCTCCCCGGCGCGGAGCGTCAGCCGCTCGGGCACGACCTGCACTTCGGCCACCTGCCGGGCCCCGGCCGGAGCCGGGAGGACGGCCAGGAGGACAAGGGCGACGGCGACGGCGCGGAGCGGAGGGGTGAACGGCACGGGAGAAATCTAAGGCAACGGCGCTCGATGTCTTGCCTAACACGCGCCGATTCGCAAACTATATCGTGCAGAGTGTGCAGCACCGACGTGCACGCCCGGCGCGCACCGCGCCCGACGGCGGGACCACGCCGAACACGCTTCCGGAGGACATGCCATGTCAGTGGAGATGGGCTGGTCCGATTCCTGGATGTCGCCGCCGACCTCGATGACACCCGAGCCGGCACCCCCGCCGTCCGCCCCGGCACCGATGAAGCCCGCGGCGGCGCCCGCATCCAGGAAGCCAGCGGCCAAGAAGGCCGTTGCCAAGAAGGCCAAGCCGGCCAGGAAGGCCAAGAAGGCCGCGAAGAAAGCGGTGAAGAAGGCGAAGAAGGCCGCGAAGAGGGCGAAGAAGGCGGTCAAGAAGGCCGCCCGGAGGCCCGTGAAGAAGGCGAAGAAGGCGGCCCGGAAGACCCGGAAGACCGTCCGGAAGACCGCCCGGAAGGCCAAGAAGGCCGCCCGGAAGAAGTAGCCGGCCTGATCCTCGAGCGAAGCGCCCCGCCCCGGCGGGGCGCTTCGTCGTCCGAGCCCGAAGGCGCCGGCATGCGGGCTTGCCTCCGGCACCCGCCCACCCCACCTTGGGCCATGCCCTTCCCGAAGACAGCACGGTTCCTGCTCGCGGCGGTCGTCGCCGGCGCGGGTTGTGCCCGGTCGGCCCCCGAGGCGACGCCCTCCCCGGCGGCGCTCGGCGCCGACCTGGAGGAGCAGTTCCGGCGGTCAGCCAGGGCCTGGAACTCGGGCGACCTGGCGGGATTCGTGGCTGACTACGCCAGGGACTCGCTGACGACCTATGTGGGGGCCCGGGCCCCGGTGTACGGCTGGGCGACCATCCGGGATCGCTACGCCCCCAGCTTCCAGCCCGGGGCGCAGCGGGACAGCCTCCGGTTCGAGCGATTCGCCGTGCGCCCGCTCTCCCCCACGCTCGCGCTGGTCACCGCACGATTCATTCTCCACCGCGGCGACAGCGTGACCGCAAGCGGGCCGTTCACCCTGGTAATGGAGCGCCGCCCGGATGGGTGGAAGATCCTGCACGACCATACGTCGTCCGATCCGCGCTAGCCTCGCGCTGGCCGCGGTGTTCGCCGCCGGATGCGGCAACCCCGCCCCCCGGCCGGTCGCGCTGCTCGGCGCCACGATCATCGATGGCAGCGGCGGGCCCGTGCTCGTCGATGGGGGCATCCTCATCCGGGAAGGCCGGATCGAGGCCATCGGCTCCCGCGAGACGCTGATCCTCCCCCGGGGAACCGAGGAGGTCGAGCTGGCCGGGCGCTTCATCATTCCCGGACTGGTCGACGCGCACACCACGGCCGCCGAATGGGCCCTCCCCCGCTACCTCGAGTTCGGGGTGACCTCGGTGCGGGACCTCCACGGCGACCTCGATGCCGCGCTCGCACGGATGCGGCAATCGCGGGACACCGCCTGGCGGGGCCCGAGGATCTTCAGCGCCGGAGCCACCGTGGACGGGCCCGGTGCCGAGGCGCCGGCGATCGCGTCGGCCGACGACCGTGCCGCCCGCCAGGGAGTGGACCGGCTTTCGGTGGCGGGGGCGGTGACCGTCGCCACCGGGCCCGGGCTCGAGCCCGCGCTGCTGCGCGCGGTGGTGGACGAGGCGGGCACCTTCGGCCTGCCGGTGGCCGCCGATCTCGGGCTCACCGACGCGGTGCGCGCCAGCCGGTTCGGGGTGCGCTCCATCGAGCACCTGAGCGGCATCGCGGAGGCGCTCGCGGCGAACGCGGCCCAGATCGCGGCGGCCCACCGCCGGGGCGGGACGGTCGGGTGGTCGGCGGCCGAGCGGGCCTGGGGCACCCTCGATTCGGCGGCCCTCGTGCGCGTTGCGTCGGAGGTCGCGGAAGCCCACGTCATTCTGGTGCCCACGCTCGTGCTGCACGAGACGCTCAGCCGGCTGGACGATTCGACCGTCTATCGCGACCCGTCGCTCCGCCTGGTCCCCGAGGAGGTGCGCCGCGGCTGGGATCTGCCCAACATGGTCCGCCAGGCCGGCTGGACGTCGGGCGACTTCGCCGCGTTCCGGGGCGCACGCCCCAGGCAGGACCTCTTCCTCCGGGAGTTCGTCCGGGCCGGCGGCACCGTGGTGGCGGGCACCGGGGCCCCCCGGGAGCTGATGGTGCCGGGGCTCTCGATCCACCAGGAGCTGGAGCTGCTGGTCCGGGCGGGGCTCTCCCCGGCACAGGCGATCCTGACCGCCACCCGTGACGCCGCCCGGCTCGCCGGCGCCGATTCGGTCGGGATGCTGGCCCCCGGCAGGGGAGCCGACCTGGTCGTGCTCTCGAAGGACCCGCTGGAGGACATCCGGAACACGCGGGCCATCGAGCGCGTGATGGTGCGGGGCCGGCTCCTCTCGCTGGATTCGCTCCGGGCACGCTGACCGGTGCCGCTCGCCGTCCTCGCGCTGGGGTGGGCGGCGGTGACCGCGTGGTACCTGGCCTGGGACGCCGCCGCCCGCCGGTGGCGCGTCGGGGGCGCCGGCGCCGGCGCCGGGAGGGGCGGTTGGCTGGGGCCGGGCTGGCGGGTATATATGGTCGAAGCCGCCCTGCTCACCCTCCTCGCGGCGCTCTGGTTCGGCAGCCTCGGCCACGGCGGGTGGGTCCTGCTCTTTCTTCTGCTCGGCGCGATGACCGAATGGGCCGCCCGCAATACCGGGGCGCCCCCCCTCCTCCCCGGCCGGGTCCCCGGATTCCTGGCTGGCGTGGCCCGGACGGTCGTCGCCGGAGGTCTCCTCCGATGGATACTGTGACCGACAGCCAGATTGACGCCGCCCTCGAGCGCCTGGCCGCCTTCTTCGCCGGAGAACGGACCCGGCAGGGGATCCTCGCGCGCCAGCTGCTGGGGCAGTCGCTGGCGGACGACGCCGCGCTCGCCGACCGGATCGTTCGCGAAATGCGGGCCGAGACCCGGATCGACGGGAGCCTTGGTGGGGCGTTCCTGCCCACCGTCTGGCGGGCCCACGAGTTGATGGACCTCGGCCACCTCGGGGACGAGGTGGGGACGGCGCGCGTGATGGGCTGGATCCTCGCGCAGCAGGAGAAGCCGGGGGCGTACGGCGAGGGGTGCTCCGAGGACCGGCACCCGCACCGGGTCTGCTCCCACTACATCGGCGGCTTCTTCTCGCCGGCCCCGGTCACCGAGCGGGTGGCGCCGATCACGCTGCCGAACGGGAAGGTCTTCCGGGCGGAGGGCGCGGCGCGGTTCGCCCTGAGCTGCCTGGCCCTGCGGGCCGCGCTCCGGGCCAGGCACGAGGCGCGGCCGTCGGTGGAGCGGCACGTGAAGAGCCTGGTCCTGCTCCAGGAGACGTGGACCGACTGGGATGGCTACTTCGCACCGGACCTGATCGTCTCCGCGCTCGGACCCCTGGCCCTCGTCTCGCCTCCCCACCGCGAGGTGCTGCCGCGCGCAGCGAAGTTCATCGCGGACCACCAGGCGGACGACGGCACCTGGCCGAACGCGGACTTCTTCCACGTCGTGGACGCGCTCGCGATGGCGGGGACCGCGGCGTCGCGGGGCGCGCTCCGGCGCGCGGCGCCCGCGCTGGTGGCCATGCAGCGGCCGGACGGGTCGTTCAGCGGCGTGGCCCAGCAGGAGCGGGCGTTGATCGGGCTGAGGGCGCTGCTGTCGGCACGCGAGTGAAGCCCCTGCCGGGTCCTCGAGGGCCTCGTGCCCTCAGGCGCCCAGCGCCCGCACGATCCAGTAGACGCCGACCGCAACCGCCCCGATCCCCGCGAACGACCCCAGCCGCCGCGCCCAGGCGAGCGAGCCGTGACCCGCCTGGCGCATCGCCAGCGCGGCGGCGAGCGCGAAGCCGGTCATCGCCACGACGGTGCCGAGGCCGAAGGCCACGAGGTAGAGCACCCCCACCAGCGGCCGGCTCATCATGGTCACCGGCACCAGGGCCACCACCGCGCTCGTTCCCGCCAGTCCATGCACCAGGCCCACGGCGGTGATGCCCCGCCCGTGGGGATGTCCGTGCTGGTGGTGATGGTGGCCGTGGGCCTCCCCCGACCTTCGACCTCCGACCTCCGCCCCCCCGTGCGCATGCAGGTGCGCGTGGTCGCCGTGTTCCTCCGGCGGGTGGAGATGTAACTTCCGGGCGCGGATGAGCGCCCAGAGCCCGACGCCCACGAGCATCACGCCGACGGCCGCCTCGCCCCCGGCGTCCCATCGTTCCGGCCAGCGGAGCCCGGTGGCGAGGAGCACGCCGCCGGCGAGCAGCACCGCCAGCCCGTGCCCCGCCCCCCAGCGGGAGCCGAAGGCCAGCGCGGTGGCGAGCGCGGGCCGCGAGGCCACGAAGGCCGTCACCGCGATCATGTGGTCCACCTCGAGCGCGTGCACCGCGCCGAGGACGAACGCCGTGCCGAGCGCGATGAGCGCGTCCACCGTCGCCTCGTGAATCCGGTGTGAGGAGATGCCGATGTCCAGCGAGCCCAGGGACCAGCGAGCGGCCGTCCGGCTGACGTCATTCTCGCACGGCGCCGGCTGAGCCTGCAAGCTCGGCCCCGCCGAACTGACGCAGGTCCTGCGTCACCTGCCCCCCGTCACGGACCCCCGGGTCCTGGTCCACGGCGCGTCGCGCGATGACGCGGCGGTGGTCCTGCTCGCCCCCGACCGGGCGCTGGTGGCGACGACCGACTTCTTCACGCCGATCGTGGACGACGCCGGGGCGTGGGGGGCGATCGCGGCGGCGAACGCGCTGAGCGACCTCTATGCGATGGGCGCCGTGCCCACGGTGGCGCTCTCGATGGTCGGCTGGCCCAGGGAGAAGCTCCCGTTCGAGCTGCTCGGCGAGGTGCTCCGCGGGGCGGCGGCGGTGGCGGCCGAGGCGGCCTGCCCCATCGTGGGCGGGCACTCGATCGACTCGGCGGAACCGTTCTTCGGGCTCGTGGCGCTGGGTGAGGCCCACCCCGAGCGCCTGCTCACGCTGGGCGGCGCGCGGCCCGGCGACGTCCTGGTGCTCACCAAGCCGCTCGGCACCGGCATCGTCGCCACCGCCCACAAGCGGGAACTGGTGGCGCCGGGGAGCCCGGAACTCTCCGCCGCGATCGCGTCGATGCGGGCCCTCAACGCCGCGGCGAGTCGCGCCGCGCTGGCCCACGGGGTGCGCGCGGCCACCGACGTGAGCGGGTTCGGGCTCCTGGGCCACCTGCACAACCTGCTCCGGGAGAGCGGGGTGGCGGCCGAAGTGGAGTCGGCCGCGCTGCCCGTCCTGCCCGGGGCACGCGGGCTCGCCGCCGCGGGCGTCATCCCCGGCGGGTCGAAGCGGAACCTGGAGGCGGCGCGCGATTTCGCCGAGTGGGGCGATGCGGTGGACGAGGCGACGCGCTGGCTCACGGTGGACGCGCAGACCTCTGGCGGGCTGCTGCTCGCCGTGCCGGAACCGGCGGCCGCCGCGCTCCTGGCCGACCTCGGAGGCGCGGGAGTGGTGATCGGGCGGGTGGTGGCGGGGGCGGCGGGGAGCGTGAGGGTACGATAATGCAGAGGGCCGGCGCCAGGGGATGGATGTCGTGAGGTGGACCTCCGACCGCCTCGACCAGCTGGAGCTCGCCGCCCGCGCGGGCCGCCGCGTGGTGCTGGTGCGCCGGGGCACGGAGTACGTCGTCGTCGCCCGCAAGGTCGGGAACGTCGGCGGGCGTGACGTGCTCACGGCACTCCTCCCGATGACCGGTGAGGAAGTGGTCTTCCGGCTCGACGACATCGATTCCCTCCACGTCCTCGAGTCGTGATCGGGCAGGACCGGGAGGAAGTCCCGGCTTCGTTTCGTCGCGGCCCGTCAGCCCCCCGGGGGGCCGTTGAGCAGGGACGGCCTGACCCCGCCAGTCCTTGCCCAATCGCACATCGCCGTGTCGATCCCGTATCGATAGACCACGGTGCGCACAGAATCGCCCTCGATGCGATCCGAAGTGATCAGCAGGTCCGAGTCTACGAAGGTCGGCCACGGCCCGGTAACCGTCGAGTCCTGCGGCACTTCGAGGTCGACACACGCACGGGCAAGATCAGGGCTAAGGATGGAGACATAGTACTTGATGGACCGCGGCGCGGCCGGGACCGCATCCTCGAACGTGACGTCGAGGTTCAGAATCGCTATGCTCCCGTTGGGCAGCCGTGCCATGGCTCCATCCACAGAGCCAGCCAACTGCATCGCACCGCCTGGAGCCGGGGGATTGTCGAGCAGGTCGGCTGGTTTCCCACGGCGTTGCCGAACGGGGATGTCGACCGTCCCCACGGGAACCCCGGCCGAATCGAGGAGCTGCAGTCCTTGTACAGTGGGGACCATCACGAGGTAGCCGTTGCCGTGCGGGATAGCTTCGACGCGACCGTAGCTCAAGAAGAGGAACATGTTGGCCAGGAGTCGCGCGGGCGTCTCCCCTATCGGAGTGAACAACCCCTCTCCCGGACGCAACCTCCCCACCAGGAAAGTCGCGGCCTGAACGCCGAAGACCACCTCACCATCCTTCTCCGTCCATGTTTGGCCCGCCTCGCGGAAGGGGACGGACATTCCCCCGAGTGGCGCCCCTGATTCGTGATCGAGGAACGCGAAGTACTGGCGGCCAGGGTCCACAACTGCCAAGATCGAATCCTGGTGGAGCCCTCTTGCTACTGAAGCCCCGCGGAACTCCCCCGGCCCCGCCCCGAATCGACCGATGACCTGCCGGAGTGCCCCGTCGCTGCCGTAGCGAAGCAGGCGCCCGCGCCCGACATCGCTGATCAGGAACCCGCCGCTCCGTTCCCGGGTGATGTAGGAGAATGTGCCGAGGGCAGCCGAATCCGGAACCTGGAGCACGAGTGAATCCAGGAGACTCACGCTGCGGGCAATCCACGATGACCTGCCGCTGGGTGGCTCGGAATCGCCTGCGATACAGGCGGCCAGCGCAGCCGTGGCTGCCCAGAGGACTACGACCGACCCGTTCGGTGGCCGCCCTCGAATGACGCGCACTCTGACCCTCCTGGCATCTCTCATCTTTGGCTCCTTCGTGGATCGCCTCACCGCCTGCCCCGAGGCGGCGAGATCGAGCTGGGGCGGACGATGCCGACGTGTCAGTGCTCGACCAGAATCCTCCTGGCGCTCGCTAGGGGTATGCCGGCGTCGGGCACGTGCACTTCACGCCTCCGGGGTTGCCCGGGCTGCAGGGATAGTAGCAGTTCGGGAACCCCCAGACATCCTTCCAGTACAACTGCTGCTGCTCCTCCGCCATGACCGCGCGCGCGTGCCCGATCAGTCCGGCGCCGAGCCCGATGAATGTCAGGGCAAGAACCCACCTTCTCGTGGTGAGACCTCCTCGATAGTGTTCTTGGGGGCATCGTCCGCCCTCTTGGGCGTAGAGTCGATCATCATGCGAAGGATCGCACGAGATTCTCGAATTGGAACGACGTTGGCCCGCCCATCGGGCGGGAGGAATACAAGCTGGGCGAATCCGGACCGCTTGGCGCACGCACCAAGCTCGACGACTCCAGCACTTCGGATCCGGCTTGCCAACAGCCGTCGACGTTCCGGTTCAGTCGGTGCCCGGCAGAATACGAGCTGCACGCGAGGTACCGATCGTTGGAATGCCAGAATCCATTCGGCCATCAGGGGATCGCAGACCAGGCAGGAGATAGGATCGAGGACCAAGACGGCAGCAGGGGCCGTCGAACCGATAATGTCCCGAAAAGGGCGGCCATCGGACAGGGCCAGGGAGTCGATCGAGGCACTCGTGAGCTCAGCTTGGGAGCAGGCGCCCACGCCACCGACGCCGAGTGACACCGTCATCGTGAGGGCGATTGCTGACAGCCGCCCGCGGCGCATCCCGGCCCCCACGGAAGCGATGGGCCCAAGGTACCCCCCCCCCCAATTACGTTGTCAAGATGTGCGCGCCTCACCACCGCCAACCCGCGTCGGTTCGACGTGCGGGGCCGCGGAGGCCTTCTCGGGTCGATCCGAGAGGTCTCCGTTGATCGCCCCCGTCGCCGTCCTCCATCTCGACGAGTCCTGCCTCGGCAACGGCCGCGAGGGAGGCACGCCCGGCGGCGCCGGCGCGCTGCTGGAGGTCCGGTCGCGGGAAGCCGTCGAGCGCCGCGACTTCCGCCACCACGACCCCGACACCACGAACAACCGGATGGCGCTCACCGGCGCGCGACTCGCGCTCGACCACCTCGCGGCGAAGGGTCGCCGCCTTCGGGTGCTCGCCGTCTCGGATTCCGAGTACCTCGTCAAGGGGATGCGCGAGTGGGTGCCGGGCTGGCGCGCGCGGGGATGGCGCCGGAAGGGCGGCGCGATCGAGAACCTCGCGATGTGGCAGGCGCTGGTGGACGCGGCCGACCGGCACGAGGTGCAGTGGACCTGGGTGCGGGGCCACGTCGGCCACCCCAAGAACGAGTACGCCGACCACCTCGCCGTCCGCGCTGCCGGCGAGGGCGCCGGCTCCGCCGGCCTCGAACCCTCCGGGTTCCTCGCCTGGCTCGCCGACCGCCAGGCGAAGGGACGGTACGCGGGGTACGACCCCGACGCCGACTACGACCGCCTCGCGAAGCTCGCGGGTGGCGGGGCCCCACTTCGCCTCGAGGAGGACTGATGACCCTGGCGTCCGTTCGCAACGTCCTCCTCGCCGCCGCATTCCTCACCGCCACTCCCGCCGCCGCTCCCGCCCAGGATCCGGTGGCGGACCTCACCCTGCCCGGGGCCGTGCTGGAGCGCGAGCTGGGCCGTGACCAGCCGGTCACCGTGCTGCTCTCGACGCGGTTCATCTACACCGCGCTCGTGGATGTTCCCGGGGCCGACCTCTGGCTCCGGACGACCGGCCCACGGCCGGTGCGCGGCCTTGCGGCGCGCGTGGCGGGCCCGGAGGGCGGCACCCGCTTCGAGGTCTATGCCGCCGAGGACGGCGAGCACCTGGTCGAGATCCTCGGCCTCGGCTCCCGGGCGCGGGTTCGCCTCCGTCTCGAGGTGGACAGCGCGGCCACCACCGCCCGCGAGAAGCGCGACGCCGCCCCGCGAATCACGGTCGGGGTCGAAGCGGCGTTCGGCGGGCACGGCGGTTATGCCGCCTTCGGGCCCAGGGGCCCCTCGGCCGGCGCCGGGGTGATGGAGTACTGCCTGTCCATCCGCTACGGACATCGAGTGGGCGGTTGCCTGGGGTATTCGCGCGAGGCGATCGACGGCGTCGACGACGCCTTCGGGTTCTACTTCGGCGAGGCCAGGGTGACCGCGCTCGGGCGGGCGGGCCGGAGCCCGTTCACGGCGGGGCTCGCCGCGCGTATCGGCCAGGGCAGCATCTCCGGGGTCCCGGTCGTCGTGGACCCCTCGATCCTGGCGGCGGGGATCTGGCTGGCCTGGTGGCCGGTTCGCTCAACGACGGGACGGGGACTTTCGCTCCGCGGTTCGCTCGCGCTGGCCCGCTACGGCAACCTCGTGGACCAGAGGGTCGTGGAGAATCCGCGTCCCCCGCTGCCGGGCGAGGACCCGTTGCCCCCGATCACGGTGACGGTTGTCGGCTCCGACGTCGCCCCCAGATTCCTCCTCGGCCTCAACTGGCACCCCTGATCCCGGCACCGGGCCCCGGGCATCCCCCGGGCCCCCCGGCACCCGGCACTGGGCACCCCGCCTCGCGCCCGGCCATATTTCCGGTGCGCAGCGCCCAGCCCGGAGTTCCCGTGACCCTTCCCGACATCGTCTTCCTCTCCGGCGTCCGCACCGGCTTCGGCGCGTTCGGGGGGAAGCTCAAGGACCTCTCCGCCACCGACCTCGGCGTCCACGCCGCCACCGCCGCCTTCGAGCGGGCCGGCGTGGCGCCCGCCGAGGTGGACCACTGCGTCGCCGGCAACGTGCTGCAGACCTCGACCGACGCGCCCTACCTCGCGCGCCACGTGGCGCTCCGCGCCGGCTGCCGGGTCGAGACGCCGGCGGTGACGGTGAACCGGCTCTGCGCCTCCGGCTTCGAGGCGATCATCCAGGGGGCCCAGCAGCTGGCGCTCGGCGAGTCGAAGGCTGTCCTCGCGGTCGGCACCGAGTCGATGAGCCAGGCGCCGCACGTGGTGCGCGGCGCGCGCTGGGGCCTCCGGCTCGGCACGGGCAAGTTCGAGGACGCGCTGATGGAGACGCTGACCGACTCCTTCTGCAATCTCGCGATGGCGGAGACCGCCGAGCGGCTCGCGGAGCAGCGGGGCATCGGCCGTGCCGAGGTGGATGCGTACGCCGCCCGGAGCCAGCAGGCCGCCGCGAAGGCGTGGGCCGACGGCGTCTTCACCGACGAGGTGGTCCCGGTGCCGCTCGCCGACCGGAAGACGAAGCAGGCCGAGCCGTGGGCCGCCGACGAGCACATGCGGCCCGACACGACCGCGGAGACGCTCGCGAGGCTCCCGCCCTACTTCCGGAAGGACGGCGTCGTCACCGCCGGCAACGCCTCCGGCATCTGCGACGGCGCGGCCGCCACCGTGATCGCCAACGGCGCCTACGCGAAGGCGCGGGGCTGGGCGCCGCTCGGCCGGCTCGTGGCGTGGGCGTGGGCCGGGGTGGACCCTTCCATCATGGGCATCGGGCCGGTGCCGGCCATCCGGCAGGCGCTCGACCGCGCCGGCCTCACGCTGGCCCGGATGGACCTGGTCGAGGTGAACGAGGCGTTCGCCGCGCAGTACCTGGCCGTCGAGCAGGAGCTGGGGCTCGACCGGGCGCGAACCAACGTCCACGGCGGCGCCGTCGCCGTCGGGCATCCGCTTGGCGCGAGCGGCACCCGGCTCACGGTGCACCTGCTGCACGCGCTGCGGCGGCAGGGGGGACGCTACGGCGTCGCCAGCGCCTGCGTCGGCGGCGGGCAGGGGGTGGCCGTGATCGTCGAGAGCCTTCCCGCCCGCTGAGCCGGCCGCGATGACCGACGTCCCGGCCCGGCGTCCCGATGCCGCGCGGCTCGACCGCGCCGCCCTCGAGCGGGTGCTGCAGCGCGCCGCGGAGCTCCAGGCGGCGGACGCCGACGTGGGCGATGCGCTCAGCGAGGACGAGATCATCGCGCTGGGGCGCGAGGTCGGGCTGCCGGCGCGCCACCTCCAGCAGGCGCTGCTGGAGGAGCGGACCCGGACCGGCGGCATCGCCCCGGCGGGATTCCTGGACCGTGCCATCGGGCCGGCCGAGCTCTCGGCTGCGCGGGTGGTGCCGGTGCCGCGCCCCACGGCCGAGTCGCTGCTCACGCGGTGGCTCGAGAGGCAGGAGTTCTTCGCGGTCCAGCGGCAGGTGGCCGAGCGGACCACCTGGGAACCGATGGGGGGCGTGATGGCGGCGATGTATCGCGCGGGCGCGAGCATCAGCTCGGGCCGGCTGCCGCCGATGCTCGGCCGCGCGCGCGTGCTCGCCGCCTCGTTCGTGGAGCTCGAGCCGGGGTACCTGCACGTCACCCTCACCGCCGACCTCCGCGGCACCCGCGCGGGCTGGGTGGGCGGCGCCGCCGCGCTCGCGAGCACCGGGGTGGCGGGGGCGGCGGTGCTCCTGGCCCTGGGGGCGTTCGCCCCCATTGCGCTCGCGCCGCTCGTGCTCGGCGGCGGGCTCGCCTGGGGCACCGCGGCGCGGTACCGTCCCTCGCTCGAGCGGACGCAGCTCGGGCTGGAGCGGGCGCTGGACTTCGTGGAGCGCGGCGCCGTCAAGGCGGCGCACGAGGCCACTCCCGGGCCGGGCCTCCTCGGGCTCCTGGCCGGGGAGGTGCGGCGCGCCATCGAGAGCGGCCAGGCCGGCCGCAGGAAGGCGGTTGATCGGTGACCGGGATTCGCACCGTCGCGGTGGTGGGCGCGGGGCAGATGGGGGCCGGCATCGCGCAGGTGGCGGCGATGGCGGGTTACGCGGTCGTCGCCCGCGACGTGGACCAGGCGGCGCTCGACCGGGCTCGCGCGGGGATCACGAAGTCGCTCGCGAAGTTCGTGGAGAAGGGGCAGCTCGACGCGGCGGCGCGGGACACGGCCCTCGGCCGGCTCTCCTTCACCACCGGCCTCGGCGGCGTCGCCGCCGCCGACCTCGTGATCGAGGCGATCGTGGAGGACCTCGGCGCCAAGACCGCCCTCTGGCGCGAGCTCGACGGGCTCGCGCCGGCCGCGACGATCTTCGCCTCCAACACCTCCAGCCTCTCCATCACGACGATGGCCGCCGCCTCCGGCCGGCCCGACCGGATGGTGGGGCTCCACTTCTTCAATCCCGTGCCGCTGATGAACCTGGTCGAGGTCATCCGCGGGATTTCCACCTCGGCCGCCACGTTCGCCGCCGCGCTGGACTTCGCGCGCTCCCTCGGGAAGGAGACGGTCAGCGCGCGCGACACCGCCGGGTTCGTGGTGAACCGGCTGCTGGTGCCCTACCTCCTCGACGCCGTGCGTGCCCTGGAGCAGGGTGTCGGCACGGTGGCCGAGATCGACGCCGCGATGAAGCTCGGCTGCGGCCACCCGATGGGACCGCTCACCCTCCTCGACTTCGTCGGGCTCGACACCGCGCTCCGCATCGGGGAGATCCTCTTCGACGAGTTCCGCGAGCCGCGGATGGCACCGCCGCCGCTGCTCCGGCGGATGGTGGCGGCCGGGCTCACCGGGAAGAAGGGCGGGCGCGGGTTCTACGACTGGACGGTGGCGCCGCCGGCGGCGGTGGAGCTGGGGCTGTGAGGACGGGGAACGGGGAGCGCGGAGCGGGGAGCGGGACACTGCTCGCCGGGCTGCTGCTCGTGACCGCCTGCAACCCCTACACCACGCGCCCCCACTTCGCGCCCTACCCCACCACCACCGAGGTGGTCCTCGAGCTCCCGGTGCCCAGCGCCACGCGGACGGTGGCCGCGGCGCTCGAAGCCGACACCATCCCGGTCGACCGGGTGGAGCCGCGGGACGGCTGGCTCCGGACCGGCTGGTTCCACCCGGCGGACGGCACGCCGGTGGCGGGTGAGCCGTTGGGCGAGGACGCCGTGCTGGTGCGCGCCTGGGTGGACCCGCGGCGGCCGGACGAGAGCCGGGTCCGGATCGAGGGAGTCTGGCGGCCGTGGGCCGATCCCTCGCTCGACGCGCGCGCGCTCGAGCGGCCGCTTCCCGCCACGCATCCGGTGAGCGTGCGCATCGCGCGGGTTCTCGTGATGCTGGCCGGCCGCTACTCCCCGCCCGACCTCGCCCCGCCAGCCGCGACCCCGGAGGAGTGACGGTGCGGCCGCCCGCGGATTTCGGCGGCACCTTCCGCACCGACGAGCGGGCCCGCGCGGCGTACGCCGAGGGGGCCGGCATCTACCGCATCATCCCGGCGGCCGTGGCGTTTCCCCATTCGCCGGCGGACCTGCAGGCGCTGGTGGCGTGGGCGCGCGCGGACCGCGTGGGCCTGGTGCCGCGCGGCGCCGGGAGCGCGATGGGAGGCGGAAGCGTCGG
This sequence comes from uncultured Gemmatimonadales bacterium, assembly GCA_963717315.1. Lineage (GTDB taxonomy): Bacteria > Gemmatimonadota > Gemmatimonadetes > Gemmatimonadales > GWC2-71-9 > JAICEH01. Next base: position 72,837 of record CAVQWA010000039.1, on the reverse strand, counting down.
TCCGGGCGTCATCGTGGACCTCACCGCGCTCGACGACCGCACCTGCCGGGTGGACCCGGCGGCCGCCCGCGCCCGCACCGCCGCCGCCATCACCCTCCGCGAGCTCAATGACCAGGCGATGCTGGCCGGGCTCCGCTACCCGCCGGTTCCCTCGAGCGGGCGCTGGGCCACTGCGGGGGGCGTCGTCTCCTGCAACGCCGCCGGCGCCGCCACGCTCCGCTTCGGCCCGGCGCGCCGCTGGGTCACGGGCCTCGACCTGGTGACCGGCGAGGGGGAGCGGGTCACGCTCCGCCGCGGGCAGCCCGCCGCCGGGCTGGAGCGCTTCGAGCGCGAGGTCGCGCCCGCCATCCGCGCCGTGGCGCCGCTGATCGAGGCGCGCTTCCCCCGGGTCACCAAGAACACCGCCGGATACGCGCTCGACCAGTACCTGCTCACGGGCGACGCCCTCGACCTCGTGATCGGTGCGGAGGGGACCCTCGGGTTCGTGACCGCGGTCGAATGGCGGCTCGACCAGGTGCCGGCCGGCGTGGCGGCGCTCCGCGTGGACCTCGGTTCCCTCGACGCGCTCGGCCCCGCGGTGGAGGCGCTGCTCCGGTGCTCGCCCTCCGCCGTGGAGCTCCTCGACCGGACCTTCCTCGACCTGGTGCGCCAGTCGAGCGCGGAGCACCTGCCCCCCGCCGGCACCGAGGCGGTGCTCCTGGTCGAGGTCGAGCGGTCGACCGCCGCCGCCGCGCGGGGCGCGCTGGGCGACGCGGTGCGCCTGGTGGCACCGCTCGCCCTCAACGTCGAGACGGCGCTCACCACCGCGGAAGTCGAGCGGGCCTGGGTCCTGCGCCACGCCGCCAGCCCGATCCTCGCCCGGCAGCCGGCGACCCACCGCTCGATGCAGGTGATCGAGGACGGCTGCGTGCCGGTGCCGGCGCTCGGCGAGTACGTGCGCTTCATCCGGGGGCGGGCCCGGGATCGCGGCCTCGACGTCGTGCTCTTCGGTCACGCCGGCGACGGCCACCTGCACGTGAACCTGCTCCCCGACACCACCTCCTCGGGGTGGGAGGCGAACGTCCTGGGCCTCCTGGAGGAGGTCACCGGCGAAGTGATCCGGCTCGGCGGGACGCCGAGCGGCGAGCACGGCGACGGCCGGCTCCGCGCGGGGTTCGTCGAGCGGCTGTACGGCCCCGAGGTCATGGCGCTCTTCCGTCGGGTCAAGGAGGCGTTCGACCCCGACGGCGTGCTCAACCCCGGGGTGAAGCTCCCCGCCGACGCTTCCGCGGCCGGCCAGCTCGGCCCGCTCAAGGTCGGGGCCGCCGCCGCGCCTCTCCCGCCCGACATCGAGACCGCGCTCCGCCGGATCGAGCGGGAGGGGGGGTACGGGGAGTCGCGGATCGGGGTGGCGGACGGGTAGACGCGAGCCACGAGTCACGAGCCCGAGTCCTGACCGGCGACCGCCGACTCGTGACTCGCGACTCGTGACTCTTGACTCCCTCCGGCCTGAGCCCCGACCTTCCCCCCATGCGCCAGTACCTCGCCCTGATGCAGTCCATCCTCGACCGCGGCCATCCCAAGGGCGACCGCACCGGCACCGGCACGCTCAGCCTCTTCGGCTGGCAGATGCGGTTCGACCTGGCCGAGGGGTTCCCCCTCGTCACCACCAAGAAGCTCCACCTCCGCTCCATCGTGCACGAGCTGCTCTGGTTCATCCGCGGCGACACCAACGTGCGCTGGCTGCACGAGCACGGCGTGAGCATCTGGGACGAGTGGGCCGACCCGGCGGGCGAGCTCGGCCCGGTGTACGGGAAGCAGTGGCGCCGCTGGGAGGCGCCGGACGGCCGGGTCATCGACCAGCTGGGCGACGTCCTGGCCGAGCTCCGGCGGAACCCCGACTCCCGGCGGCTCGTGGTGAGCGCCTGGAACCCCGCCGACCTCCCCCGCATGGCGCTCGCGCCCTGCCACGCCCTCTTCCAGTTCTACGCGGCCGAGGGCCGGCTCTCCTGCCAGCTCTACCAGCGGAGCGCCGACGTCTTCCTGGGAGTACCTTTCAATATTGCGAGTTATGCCCTGCTCACGCTCCTGGTCGCGCAGGTGGCCGGGCTCGCGCCGGGCGAGTTCATCCTCACCCTGGGTGACGCCCACCTCTACGCCAACCACCTCGAGCAGGCCCGGCTGCAGCTCGGCCGCGAGCCGCGGCCGCTCCCCGTGATCCGGCTCGATCCCGCGGTCAGGGCCCTCGAGGACTTCCGCTGGGAGCACGTCACGCTCGAGGGGTACGCGCCGCACCCGCACATCCCCGCCCCCGTCGCGGTCTGACGCCCGCCGGCCGCCCGGTATGGTCCTTGCCCTGATCGCCGCGATGACGGAGGACCGGGTCATCGGCCGGGAGAACGGCCTGCCCTGGCACCTCCCCGAGGATCTTCGCCATTTCAAGCGGCTTACCACCGGCCACCCCGTCATCATGGGGCGGAGGACGTGGGAGTCGGTCGGCACCCCGCTGCCGGGGCGGCGCAACATCGTGGTGACCCGGCAGGCCGGGTTCCGCGCCCCCGGCGCCGACGTGGTGCCGTCGCTCCCCGCCGCCCTGCGGCTGGTGGCCGATGCACCGGAAGTGTTCGTGGTCGGGGGCGCCGAGGTCTACCGCGCGGCCCTCCCCCACGCGGACCGGATCCACCTCACCGTGATCCACACGCGGGACGTGGCCGGCGACACGCACTTCCCTCCCTTCGAGGGACCCGAATGGGCGCTGACCGAGGAGCGGCACCACCCCGCCGATGCGCGGCACGCGTGGCCGCTGAGCTTCCTGCGCTACGACCGCCGGCGGCCGCCGGCCTGAGGCGCGCGTGCGGATCCTGAGCACCGCGCTCGCGCGCGGGGCCGGCCGCGTGCGGCTGAGCGCCGAGTTCCAGCGCGGCGCCGAGCGCTTCGACGTCTGGTTCGAGTTCCCCGCCGGGCACGCGGCGCTCCTGGCCGACGGCCCCGAGCCCTTCGCCGCCCTCGCGCTCCTGCCGGCGATGCAGGCGCACGAGCCGCTGGAGATCGTCCCGCCGCTCTCCGCCCGGCAGCTCCAGGGCCTCGCGAGGGTGCGCGAAGTGTGGCACCGCTGGCGGCCGGACTTCGCCGCGGTGCCGATCGTGGCCACGCCCCGGGCCGACGCCCGCCCCGCGGGCCCGCACGTCGCCGCCTTCTTCAGCCTCGGCGTGGACTCGTTCCATACCGCGCTCAAGCACCTGCGCTTCGGCGCCGAGCGGCTCCCGCTCGACCACCTGGTCTTCATGCGCGGGCTCGAGCGCCCGCTCGAGAGCTCCGAGGGCGCGGACGGCACCGCGGCGGTGGTGCGGTCGGTCGCGGCCGAGCTCGGGGTGCCCGTCGTGGAGGGCGCCACGAACCTGCGCACCCGGTTCCCGCTCGAGTGGGCCAGCGAGTACCACGGGGCCGGACTCTCCGCCACCGCCCTCGCGCTCGGCGGGGGCTGCGGCACCGTGCTGATCCCCGCCACGCTCTCCTGGGAGGCGCTGATCCCGACCGGGGGGACGCCGACCACCGACGAGCACTACTCCACCGAGCGGACCCGGGTCCTCTACGACGGCGGCGAGGCGAGCCGCGCCGTGAAGCTCGCGATGATCGCGTCGGACCCGCTCGCGCTCGCCCACCTCCGCGTCTGCACCGCCAACCGCGCCGGGCCGCACAACTGCGGCCGCTGCGGGAAGTGCGTCCGGACGATGGCGATGCTGGCGGTGGCCGGCCGCCTGCGCGAGTCGGGGAGCTTCCCGCACGAGCTCCCGCGCGACACCGCCCGGATGCTCAAGCCGCACTTCGACGGCTTCTTCCGCGAGCTCGTGGCCCACACCCCGCCCGACCGGGTGGACCTGGCCCTGGAGGCGCGGCTCCAGGCCGCGCTCCGCGCCCGGGCGCGGCGCGAGCACTTCCGGGCCTGGCTCGAGCGGACCCCGGCGGCGCCGCTCCTTGCCGCCGCCGACGTGCTCGGGCGGGGCGTGCGGCACCTTCGCGGCGCGATCCCGTAGCCCCCGTGCGCATCCTGGGGAGCACCCACGAGCGCGGCGCCGACCGCGTGGGGCGGACGCCCGACCACCGCGGAGCACTGCGCGACCGAGGGGACGCGGATCCTCATCGCCGGGGGGAGGCGAACCGGAAGGAGAAGCTGGAGGCAATCGCGGCGGACCCGGTGGCGCGAGCGCACCTCCGGGTGTGCTCGGCGAATCGGGCCGCCTCGCGCGCGCTGCCGGCCGGCGCGCGGTCGGCGCCACTGCGGCCCGCACCCGCCGCCCGATTCAGCGCGCCGAGTCGCGCGCCACCGGCACCCGCGGGTCCACCCTCCAATCCGCCAGCCCCGACGCCCAGGCGTAGGGATCGATGCGGACCCCGCGGAGCCGCCGGTGCACCGCGGCGACGCTGATCGGGGTATACAGGAAGATCCCCGGCGCGTCGGCGTTCAGGGTGTCCATCGCCTCCCGCCAGAGGCGCGCGGCCGGCTCACGGCGCGGCTCCGCCACCGCGAGCGACAGGAGCGAGTCGAACGCCGGGTGCGCCCAGTGGCCGAAGTTCAGCGCCCCCCAGCCGGCCCGGGTCCACTGCTCAGCCAGGCCCCGCGGGCTCGGCTCGTCGAGCCACGCGCCGATGTAGCTGTCGAACCGCCCCTCGGCCAACCGCTCCTGGAACACCGAGAAGTCCACCGCCGTCACGGTCGCCTCGACGCCCGCCTGGCGCCATCGTTCCTGGATGAGCTGCGCCAGGTCCCGGCGCTGCGGGCTGGTGGAGGGCACGAGGATGTCGAGCCGGAGCGGGCCACCCGGCCCCCGGCGCGCCCCGGTGGCCGTCCGCCGCATCCACCCCGCCGCCGTGAGCAGGGTGTCCGCCCGCGCCGGGGAGTATGCCGGCTGCACGATCGAGTCGCTCCAGATCCACAGCAGCCGCGACATCGGGCCCGGGGGCACCAGGACATCGTCCCCGAAGACAGCCTGGGCCGCCGTCTGCCGGCTGACCGCCTGCACCAGGGCCAGCCGCACCCGCCGGTTCGCGAGCACGGGGTGCGGCCCGCCGTCCGCTCCTCGCAGGTTGAAGGCGAGGAACCCGTAGACTGCCGACGGGTAGCGCTCGAGCCGGAGCGCGCTGTCGGCCGCCGCCTGGCGCACCCTTCCGCGCCCGGCCACCGTCTCCATCACGTCGGCCTCGCCCGAGAGAACGAGGTTGAACGCGGCATCCGGATCGCCGGCGAACCGCCACACCACCCGCGTCACCGCATCGGCCGCGTGGCCCCCACCGGTCCGCTCGAGGACCACCGCGTTGCCCCGGTCCCAGCGCGCCACCCGGAACGGCCCCGACCCCGCGAGCCGCGCGAGCGAGGTGTCGGCCATCCACTCCGCGCGCGGCACGCCCCCCCATAGGTGTCGGGGAATCACCCGGACGTGCCAGGTGGCGTCGTAGAGCTGCTCCGGATACGCGCGGGGGAAGCGCAGGTCCACGGTGGAGTCGTCCGCGGCGATGGCGGTGACGCCGGACAGTGCGGCGCCCGCGGGCGCCCCGAGCGCCGTGTCCTGGTAGGCCGAGAAGGAGTGCGCCACGTCCTGCCCCGTCACCGGGGCGCCGTCGTGCCAGGCGGCCCCGGGGCGGAGGTGGAAGCGGAGCGTGAGGGAATCGAGTCGCTCCCACCGGCTCGCCAGCCGCGGACGGTAGGCCGACTCCTCCAGCGGCGCGGCGCCCGGCGTGAGATCCGCCAGCCGCTCCCAGACCAGGTCGCCGATGTCCCGCCCCACCGACTGCGTCACGAGCGGTGGCAGGAGGGCGGCCGGCTCCTGCACGGTGGCAACCACGACCGTGCCGCACGTGGGGCAGGCGGGTGCGTCGCCACAGCCGGCAAGGAGCAGTGGGAAGGCGGCGGGAAGGAGGAGTGAGGCTCGCATTCGGCGGTCCTGACGGTTGACCGGGGCTTCCCGCCCCGATGAGTCGGTGGTCAAGGTCTATATCGTCGTGTTACAGTTCTTATCAGGACGATACGAATTCCCTCGGATCCGGCGCCGGGCATTCTCCGGCAATCGCTTGCCGCACAACAATATGGCGAATCGCGTCGCGTCCGGCACCCGGGTTGCCTCTCCCTCGGTCGACGGTCCATCGGGGGCCGGACCAACCAATCGGGGGAGATATGCGACGGATCAATCTGGCAGTGACGGCAGCCTGCGCGCTGGCGGTGGCCGCGTGCAGTGACAGCGGGAACGGGACCGGGCCGGACGGCCGCCCGCAGGTGTCGCTCAGCCTCGCGACCGAACCGGCCAGCGCGCTCGGCCTCTCGCTGGACGAGACGGTGACCATCGGCGAGGACACCCTCGTGCTGACCTCGGCGCAGCTGGTGCTCAGGGAGATCGAGTTCGAGCGCGCGGAGTCGTCGAGCGACTGCACCGACGACCTGCCCGGCGGCGACGACGACTGCGAGGAGCTCGAGGTCGGCCCGGTCCTGGTGGACCTGCCGCTCGGCACCGGCATCACCCGCGAGCTCACCGTGGCGGTGGACACCGGCCACTATGATGAGCTCGAGTTCGAGATCCACAAGCCCGAGGACGACGGGAATGCGGTGGACGCCGCCTTCCTCGCCGCGCACCCCGACTTCGCGGGCGTGAGCATCCGGGTCACGGGCACCTTCAACGGCACGCCGTTCACCTACGAGACCGACCTCGACGTGGAGCAGGAGCACGACCTGGTGCCGGCGCTCGTGGTGGCCGAGTCGGGCACGGTCAACGTCACGCTGATGGTGGACATCTCCACCTGGTTCCTCGACGAGGCGAAGACCGGCCTCGTGGATCCCGCCACGGCGAACAAGGGCGGGGCCAACGAGAGCGTCGTGAAGGAGAACATCAAGCAGTCGGTGGAGGCCTTTGAGGACGACAATTCCGACGGATCGTCCGACGACTGAGGCCCGGCGCCCGCCGGGCGGGGCGTCGTGAGCGGGGCGGCGTGGTGGGCAGCCACGGTGCTCCGCTCCGACTCCTTCCGGACGGCGTGTGCCGGCCTGGTCGCGGAGCTGGGCGGGAGCGTGCTCGCCTGGGACGGCGAGGGCGCGCTGCCCCCCGGGGCGGCCGCGGTGCTGGTGCTGGCCGGCGGCGCGGAGCCGGAGGGGCTCGAGCTCCTCGGCCGGCTGCCCTCCGTGGGCGGGGCGCCGCGCTACCTGGTGGGCGCGTCGGCCGACCACCGCCTGGCGGCGGGGGCGCTCCAGCGCGGCGCGGCGGACTACTTCGCGCTGCCGGAGGACCTCGAGCTCCTGCGCCGCACGCTCGAGCGGGCGGCGCGGGACGCGGGACGGTCGGCGGACGCCGAGCGCTGGGCGGCGGACGAGCGCCGAACGAGCGGGTTCGCCGCGATGATCGGCCGGAGCCCCGCGCTGCGGAAGGCGCTGGATCAGGCCGAACGGGTGGCGCGGCATCGCGACGTGACGGTGCTCCTCGGCGGGGAGACCGGCACCGGGAAGGAGCTCCTCGCCCGGGCGATCCACTACCACTCGCCGCGCGCCGCCGGGCCGTTCGTGGAGGTGAACTGCGCCGCGATCCCGGCGAACCTGATCGAGAGCGAGCTCTTCGGCCACGAGCGGGGGGCGTTCACCGGGGCAGTGGCGGCGAAGCCGGGCCTCTTCGAGCTGGCCGACGCGGGGACGCTCTTCCTCGATGAGGTCGGCCATCTGCCGCTCGAGCTCCAGGCCAAGCTGCTCCGGGCGCTCGAGGCCCGCGAGATCCGGCGGGTGGGCGGGCAGGTGGCGAAGCGGGTGGACGTCAGGGTGGTCGCCGCCACGCACGTGGACCTGCCGGCCGCGGTGCGGCGGGGCGAGTTCCGTGAGGACCTGTTCTACCGGCTGAACGTGGTGGCCATCGCGCTGCCGCCGCTCCGGGAGCGGGAGGGGGACGTCGAGGTGCTCGCCGAGGCGTTCGCGAGCCAGCTCTCGGCGCAGTACGGGCTGCCGGTGCCGGCCCTCTCTCCCGAGGTGCGCGCCCTGCTCCGCCGGCACCGCTGGCCCGGCAACGTGCGCGAGCTCCGGAACGCGGTCGAGCGCGCCCTGGTGCTCTCGGCTCCCGGGACGATCGACCCGGTGGAGCTGCGGCTCGAGGCGGGCGACGCCCCCGGCGACGGGCGCCTCCCCTTCCCCGCCGACCTGGCGACGATCGCCCGCGCCGCCGCCCGCGCGATGCTGGAGGAGACCGGTGGCAACAAGAGCGAGGCGGCCCGCCGGCTCGGCATCAGCCGGCCCCGGCTCCTTCGCCTCCTCGAGGGCGGCGATGACGAATGACTCCCACGCGGCCCCCGCGGGCCGGTACACCGAGGTGACGATGCGACGCACGCGCTGGCTCTCCGCCCTGGCCACGGCCGCCCTTGCCGCCGCCGGCTGCAGCGATTCCAACGGCCCCGGCGTGGTTACCCGGCCGCCCGAGGAACTCGTCATCCTCCGGCTGGCCACCGCGAGCCCGCCGATCTGGAATCCCGAGGTCACGTTCTGGGCCCGGAACGATCAGAGCCGCGAGGCGAAGATCTGGTTCCAGGACTCGGAGGGAAGGGCCGGCGAGGAGTACCTGCGGTTCAAGGTGCCCTCCCAGGGCCTGCTCACCTACCCGGACGGTACGCCGTTCGGCGCGCAGGACTCCGTGCTGATCACCATCCGGGTGGTGGACCCGGCTCTGCTCCTCTTCGAGTTCGAGCCGGCCGGGCTCCGGTTCAGCCCGGCGGATCCGGCCCAGCTCGAGATCGAGTACGCCGAGGCGGACGACGACCTCGACGAGGACGGCGACGTGGACACCGAGGACGCGGTGCACGAGGGCGAGATCTACGTCTGGCGGCAGCGGAACCCCGGTGATCCGTTCGAGCGCCTGTTCACGCTCCGCTTCGAGGAGCTCGACGAGCTCGAGGCCGAAGTCCCCGGTTTCAGCCGCTTCGCGATCGCCTACTGACCGATGCCGCGCACGCCCGACGCCGACCTGCGCGCCGCCACGGCCGCCACCCGCCAGGGACGCCTCGACGAGGCGGCTCCCCTGGCGTGGGACGCGCTCGCGCGGTTCGAGGCCCGCGGCGACCGGGACGGCGCGCTCCGCGCCACCAACCTGCTCGGCGCGATCGCGTTCGAGCGCGGCGCCGTGGCCGAGGCCGCCGCGCGCTTCGCCCACGCGCTCGACCTGGCGCGGGAGCTCGGCGACGCGCTGATGGAGGCCCGCGCCTCGAACAACCTGGCCTCGCTCCAGGTGCTCGGGGGCGACCCGGCAGGCGCCCTCCCGCTCTATCGCGCGGCCCTCCTCGCGTACCGCCGGCTCGGTGACCGGCGCGGCGCGGCGGAAGCGCTGCACAACATCGCGCTGACGCACCGGCGCCTCGGCCGCTGGGCCGACGCCGACGAGGCGGCCACCGAGGCGGTGCGATCGGCGGAGGTGGCGGGTGAGCCCGCGCTCGTCGCCCTCGCGCTCACCGGCCGGGCCGAGACCGACGTCGAGCGGGGCGAGGCGGCCCTCGCCCGGAGCCGCGCCGACCGCGCGCTCGTCCTTGCGCGCGCGGGCGGCGACGAGATTGGCGCCGGCGAGGCGCTCCGCGTCCGCGCCCTGGCCCACCTCGCCGAGGGTGCCGCCGCGGCCGCGGCGGAGGACGCCGCGGCCGCGCGCGCCGTCGCGGGCGCGCACGGGAGCGCCCTGCTCGACGCCGAGGCGGCCGCGGTGCTGGCGCGCGCCTTCCGGACGCTCGGCCGGCGGCGCGAGGCGGAGGCCACGCGCGCCGAGGCCTGCTCTCGCCTGACCGAGCTGGGCGCCGTAGGTTTGTTGCGTGAGTTCGAGGCGGCGTGGGCCGCCGGGTAGCTCCCGGAGGTGCCATGTCCCGCCCCAGCCGTCCCCGCCGCTCCACCCGAGCGTCCACCGTCCTCGCCACCGCGCTCCTCGCCGCCGCGCTCCCGGCCTGCGGCCGGGTGGATGCCCCGCCGCCCGAGGCGACCGGCGGGATGCCGACGATGGACACGATCTCCCTCCCGCCGCCGTCGTACGTGAGCGCACCGGTGGTCCTCGACCTGCGGCCGATCCTGGCGGACATCGAGGCGGGGCTCCCCCGCCGGCTGGGCAGCCTCGAGGACCGCGTGAAGCTCGAGGGGACGCCGCTGCTCGTCGCCGTCGAACTCGACCGGCGGCCGCTCCAGTTCGCCTTCGGCGAGAACACCGTCGAGGTGAAAGCGGTGTTCGGGTACCGCGGGAAGGCCTGGCTGGACGCGCCGGTCAAGCCGTCCGTCTCCTGCGGCACGGACGGGCCGTCGCCCCGCGTCCGGATCCACGTGGCCACCGAGTATGGCCTCGACTCGGCCTGGAAGGTGCGAACCCGCTCCCGGCTCCTGGGCCTCACCCCGGTCAGCGACACCCCCCGGGACCGGTGCGAGGTGTCGCTCCTCTCGATCGACGTCACCGACAAGCTCCTGGAGGGCGCGCGCGGCGCCGTCGAGCAGGAGCTCCGCCGGCTCGACCGGCGGCTGGCGCGGGTGGACCTGAAGAGCCGGGTGGAGGGTCTCTGGCGGACGCTGCAGCAGCCGCTCCGGATCACGGACAGCGCCGTCTGGCTGCTCATCGACCCGATGGCGGTGGGGCTCGGCCCCATCACCCCCCGGGATTCGAGCGTCGTGGCCAAGGTGGCGCTGCTCGCCCGGCCGCGATTCGTGTCCGGCCCCCGCCCACCCGACGGCGAGAAGCCGCTGCCGCCGCTCGTCCGCTCCCAGGAGGGCCGGGACACGGCGCTGGTGCTGGTGGAAGGCCTCCTGGTCTACGAGGCCGCGAACGAGATTCTCCGGAAGGAGCTCCGGGGCCGGCGGGTGCGCATCGGATGGCGGTGGGTCACGATCGACGACGTCACCGCGGCGCCGGTGGGGGACGGCCGCCTGGCGCTCGCGCTGCACCTCAAGGGGCTGGCCCGCGGACGGGTGTGGCTCGCGGGCCGGCCGGCGTACGACTCCCTCTCCCGGATGATCACGATCCCCGACCTCGATCTCGACGTGCGGAGCCGCGAGGCGCTCGCCGGCGGCCTCCTCTGGCTGGCGGATGGCCCGCTCACGGGCTGGGTCCGGGACCGCGCCCGCTTCCCGGCGGACACCCTCCTCGAGGCGGCGCGCGGGAAGGCGAACGCGGCGCTCGACCGCGAGCTGGCCGACGGCGTGCACCTCTCGGGGCAGGTCCTCGCGGCGGAGCCCCTCGGCGTGGTGGCCACCACCGAAGGGCTCCTGGCGCGCGCGCGCGGCATCGCGATCCTGCGGCTGGACATCAGGCAGGACAACCTCATCCCGCGGATGCGACTGCGGCGGTGAACGGGAGAGGGGAGAGGGGAGAGGGGAGGCGGCCCTCTCCCCTCTCCCTCTCCCCTCTCCCCTCTCCCCCTACTTCTCCTCCTTCTCCTTCCCGTTCTTCTCCCCCTCGGCCGCCACCTTCGCAGTGACGTCCGGCGGGGCCTCGACGTACCCGTGGAACCGCTTGTGGAACGTCCCGCGGCCGTGGGTGATCGAGTGGAGGGTGGTGCTGTAGCGGTAGAGCTCCGCCTCGGGCACCACGGCGCGCACCCTGGTGAGCCGCCCGTCCGCCTCGGTGCCGAGGATCTGCCCCCGGCGCGCGCTGAGGTCGCCCATCACGTCGCCCAGGACGTCGTCGGGCGTCCACACCTCCACGTCCACCAGCGGCTCGAGCAGGACCGGCCTGGCTTTCGGCGCGACCGTCTTGAACGCCAGGATGCCGGCCATCTTGAACGACATCTCGTTCGAGTCCACGTCGTGGTACGAACCGTCGTAGCACTCCGCGCGGAAGTCCACCAGCGGGTAGCCGGCCACCACCCCCCGCACCGCCGCCTCCTGGATGCCCCGGTCCACCGCCGGCACGTACTTCCCGGGAATCACGCCGCCCACGATCCTGTCCACGAACTCGTACCCGGCGCCGCGGGGAAGCGGCGAGAGCCGCACCCAGCAGTCGCCGTACTGGCCGCGGCCGCCGGTCTGCTTCTTGTGCTTCCCCTGCCCCTCCGCCGCGGCCCGCAGCGTCTCCCGGTAGGCCACCCTGGGCCGGACCAGCTCGGCATGCACGCCGAACTTCCGCGCCAGGCGGCCGAGCAGGATCTCGAAGTGCCGCTCGCCCATGCCGTGGACCAGGGTCTGCCCCAGCTCCGAGCTGTACTCGAAGTGGAAGGTGGGATCCTCCTCGTGGAGCTTGTGCAGGCCCGCGGCGAGCTTGTCCTCCTCGCCCCGCTGCTTGACCACCACGGCCGACGTGGCCATCGGCTCCGGGTAGGGGATCGGGGCGAGGTGCACCTCGTGGTCCCGGAGGCAGAAGGTGTCGTTGGTGTGGGTGTCCCGGAGCTTCGCCACCGAGCCGACGTCGCCGGCGCGGAGTTCCGCCACCTCGAAGCGCTCCTTCCCCTGCTGCACCGAGAGGTGATTGAGCTTCTCCGCCACGTGGTGCTCGTGGTTCCAGACCTCGTCGCCGTTCCGGATGGTCCCGCGATAGAGCCGGAACAGGGTCACGTCGCCGACGTGCGGCTCGGAGACGGTCTTGAACACCCGGCCGACGAGCGGGACGCCCTCGGCCTCCGGGGGCGGCGGCGCCTCGAGGGGCGACGGCAGGAGGTCCACCATCCCGGTGAGCAGCGCCCGCATGCCGTAGGTGAGCTCGCCGCTCCCGACCAGCAGCGGGACGATCTCCCCGGCGGCCACGGCGCGCTTGAGCACCGCCACCATCTCCTCCCGGGGAATCGCCTCGCCGGCAAGGTACCGCTCCGTCAGGGTGTCGTCGGAGGCGGCGATCGTCTCCACGAAGAGCTCGTTGTAGCGGGCGTAGAGCGCGGCACGGTCCTCGGGGACGTCCTTCTCCTCGTACTCGCCCGACTTCGTGCCGGGCCGGTAGTCGTGCATCCGGCCGGTCACGAGGTTGATGATGCCGTGGAACTCGCTGCCGTCGCCCACGGGGATCTCGAGCGGGAGCACCTTGCGGCTCAGGTGCTCCTTCACGTCGGCGAACACCCGCTCGAAGTCGGCGTGCTCCTTGTCCATCGCGGTGATGAACAGGAAGCGCGGAAGGTGCAGCTGGTCGCACACCTCCCAGGCCTTCTCGGTGCCGACCTCGATACCGTGGGCGCCGTGCAGCACGACGAGCGCCGAGTCGGCGGCGTAGAGCCCGGTGATGGCCTCCCCGAAGAAGTCGAGGTAGCCGGGCGTGTCGATGAGGTTGACCTTCACGCCCTCCCATTCGGCCCAGGCCAGGCCCAGGCTGATCGAGTGCTGGCGTTCGATTTCGTCGGGAGAGGTGTCGGTGAGGGTGGTGCCGTCCTTTATGGCGCCGTGGCGGCGGCTGGACCCGGCCACGAACGCGAGGGCATCGACCAGGGTGGTCTTGCCGCTCGCGCCGTGGCCCACCACGGCCACGTTGCGGATCTGCCCGGGTTCATAGACCTGCACGGTTCCCTCCGGAGGGCTGGGAGGGGATACTGGCCGCTCGACCGGGGGATGTCAAACGGGGGAGAGGGAGAGGGGAGAGGGCCCTCTCTCCCCTCTCCCCTCTCCCCTTCACCCTATCTTCACCCCGTGCCTCCCCCCGCCATCACCGTCGACCGCTGCCTCTGCCGCGCGACGCCGTTCGCCGCGCTCCTCCCGCGCGCACTGGCGGGCGGGTGGGGCCTCGATGAGCTGGTGCGGGAGACCGGCTGCGGGGCGCAATGCGGCCTCTGCCGACCCTACCTGCGCCGCATGCTCGCCACCGGGGAGACCGTCTTCCACGAGCTGCTGACCGAAGCCCCGGACGCCGGATAGCCGTCCGCCTTCCTTCGATGGCGTGACCGCCGACGCGGAGAGGCGGCCCGTTCCCCGTTCCCCCTACTTGAGTCCGTACCGCTCGCGCAGGACCGCCACGTGGTGCCGCTCGTGCCCGGCGATGATGCAGGGCAGGGCGCGGACGGCGAGGTGCTTGCCGCTTGCGGTGCCGGTCCGCTCCCACTCGGCGGCACCGAAGCTCCGGAAGAGCGCCAGCGACGCCGCGCGCACCGCGCGAAGCTCCCCCACCAGGTCGGCCAGTGGGCGGGAATCGGCGTTGGACACCGCCGCCCACTCGTTCTCCTCGAACCCCGGGAGGGCAGCCTTGTCGCCCCGCCCGATGGTGAGCGCGCGGTAGGCGAACACCCGCTCGCTGTCGGCCAGGTGCCCCACGATCTCCCGCACGCTCCACTTGCCGGGGGCGTACCGGAACCCCGCCAGCTCGTCCGGCAGCGGCGCCAGGAGCGCCGGGGTGGTCCGGTCGAGGTCGGCCAGCACCGCGAGCGCGTCCTCGGCGGCGGCGACCTCGTTGATGTAGGTGAAGTAGTAGGGCGCGCAGTCGCCCTCGACGGGGCGCGGCACCGTGCGCGTGATGGCCATCTCATTTCCCTCCGGGGGTCGCCGAGTTGACGATCGTCATCCGGCCGATCGCCCCGCCCGGCGGTGGTGGACCAGCCACCCGGTCTTCCCGGGCCGGCAGGAGGCCGGCAAGGGCGATGATCGAGGCGAGCGCGAGGACGGCCGGGCGACGCGCAGGCTGTGGCATCCGGGGATCCTTGGGGGGGCGTCGAGGGAGACGTCCCAGCCCACCCCGCCCGCACGGCCGGCCGTCAGCCCGCGGCTTCCCCGGTCCGGAACTCCTCGAGGACGGCGCGTGCGGCGGGGAGGTCGGCCTCCTCCGCCACCCAGACCGACACGCCCCCCGCCATCACGGCGGCGAACTCGTCCCGCACCTGCGCGGCAATCCCGGCGGCCTCGAGCGCCTCCCGCAGCAGGTGCGCCTCCACCGGGTCCTGCAGCCGGGTCAGCAGCGGCATTGCCGGTCCCGCCTCATCGGAGGTTCGCCACCAGCCAGTCGGTGAGCAGGCCGAGCACGTTCCGGCGCACCCGGGTGTCCCGGAGCCTGGCGTAACCGCCCGGATATCCCTCCCGATCGGGCAGGAAGAGGTGGTTGGTCTCGGCGAAGGTGTGCGTCACCACCTTGCGGTTGCCCCCCGACCGGATCGCCTCGGCAAGCTCGTCGGCCTGGTCCGCCGTCACCTGCCGGTCGGTGGCGCCCTGCAGGATGAGCACCGGCAGCCGGAGCCGGCGCGCGGTGGGCAGCGGATCGTAGTCGAGGAAGAACCCCACCCACCGGCTGGTCCGGGCGAGCGAGTCGACCTTGACCATCGCCGCGGCGTATGCCGAGTCCCGCGCCGCCGGTGCGATCGCGGTGTCCTGGTCGATCAGCATCCGGTTCTGGTAGGCGAGGATGGCGCGGCCCGGGCGCGACGGGCCCGCCATCAGCACCACGGCGGCAAGGAGCGAGTCGTCGGCGGCCACCATCGGGGCCACGAGGCCCCCCTCGCTGTGCCCCACCAGGGCGATGCGCCGCGGGTCCACCTCGGGCCGCTGGCGGAGCCACGCCAGCGCGGCGCGGACGTCCACCGCGAAGTCGAGCGAGCTGGCGGTGGCGTGGCTGCCGGTGGACTGCCCGAAGCCGCGGTCGTCGTACCGCAGCACCGCGATGCCGCGGCGGGCGAGCGTGTCGGCCACCTCGCGGAAGGGAGCGTAGCCCTTCACCATCGGGATCGTCTCGTCCCGGTCCTGCGGGCCGGAGCCGGTGATCGTCACCACCGCCGCCACCCGGCGGGCCGGCGACGCTCCGGCCGGCAGCGTGAGCGTGCCGGCCAGCTCGACCCCCGGGGCCGACGGGATCCGCACCTCCATCGTGGCATACGGCGCCCCGGGCGGCGCGGTGTAGTCGCGGGCCGGGAGGACCATCGGCGCCCCCGCCGCGGCTCCCGCCCGCTCCATCACCAGGCCCTGCGCCGGCACGGTGCCGGACACGAGCATCCCTCCCGGGTCCAGCCGGAAGTGCGCCACCGCCGCCCCGATCCGGACCTCCACGCTGTCCGCGCCGTGGCGCAGCACCAGCGCGTCGAATGTCTGGCCGCCGCTCACGGCGAAGAGCGGCACCGCCACCGAGTCTCCCCCCAGCACCCGGGCGCGGCGGATCGCCTGCTCGATCAGCACGAACGATGGGTTGATGAACGGGAGCGCGCCGGCCCGGGTGCCCAGGCGCTGCACCCGCGCCTCGGGGCCCGGGTTGATGATCGCGATCACGCTGTCACCCTCGAACGCGAGCTCGGCGCGCTGACGCGGTTCGGCCCCCATCGAGTCGGTGGCGAGCGAGAAGGCATTCTCGAACCGGGTCACGGTCTCTCCCGGGCCCAGCGTGGCGGTGTAGCGCCACCGGATGCGCTGCCCCGGGTCGAGCAGCGTCCCCTCGAGCCGCCCCGGCGAGCGGCGGACCGTCTCGACCGCGACGGTGTCGGCCGGGCGGCGGACAACGTAGGTCGCCTCCTGGGCGGCGGCGGCCGGCGCCAGCAGGAAGAGCAGCACTCCGGCGATTCGCATGCGTGCCTCCAGGTGCATCACATTCCCACGCCGAGCAGGATGGCGAAGGTGCGGCTCCGGACCGGGAGCCCCGGGCCCAGGTCGCGGAGGCTCTGGAAGTACCGGGCCTGGAGCTGGAGGAGGGTCCGGCCGCGCCGGACCTCGAAGCCGGCGCCACCGGTGGCACCGAGGTCGAACCACTCGGGCTCCTGCTCCAGCGCGTCGGTGCAGGCCTCCTGGGGCACGCCCTCCGACG
This sequence comes from uncultured Gemmatimonadales bacterium, assembly GCA_963717315.1. Lineage (GTDB taxonomy): Bacteria > Gemmatimonadota > Gemmatimonadetes > Gemmatimonadales > GWC2-71-9 > JAICEH01. Next base: position 56,203 of record CAVQWA010000039.1, on the reverse strand, counting down.
GGACCCGCAGCTCCGCGTCGCACCCGATCCGGAATCCCGGCACCACCCCCGCAAAGGCGAACGGCCGGAACTGCCGGCTCCGATCGTAGGACTGGAACTGCACCTGCAGCGGGACCTCGAGGTACACCAGGTCGAGCGAGAGGACCAGCTCCTCGCCGCCGGAGGGCACGGCGAAGGCCCCGCCGCGCCGGGCCAGGAGCAGCTCGGTCCGGAGGCCGACCGGACCGGCGAGGGGACGCCGCACGCCGACCCCGCCGGTGGCTCCGTTCACCCACCGCTGGCCGATGCCGCCGATGTCGGTGAAGCTCGCGCGGGAATACCCGAGGTAGCCGAAGACGTCGGTGCCGAGGCGCTGGGCCTCGAGCGGTCCGGCGATCGCGGCCGCCAGGGCGGCCCCCGCCAGCGCGGCGTGAAGGCGGCGCTTCACGGCCAGGCTCCGAGGGTGGCCCAGCTCTCCCGGCTCACCGTCGCGCCCTGGCCGAACCGCGCGGCGAAGTCCCCGCGGAGCGCCGGCGCGTGCTGCGTCAGGTAGCGCTCCAGGTCGGCCGCCGACGCCGCGTCGTACCGGGTGCGGTAGGCGCCGGGCGCCAGGCGCTCGAACCGGGCTCCGAGGAAGCACCCGGTTCCGAGCACCCGGGGCACGTGGCTGCCGAGCATCCACTGCTCGAACGCCTCGCCCCGCGGCGGGTCGAGGGTCACGCGGACCTCGTACGCCACGCCGCTCATCCGCCGGCCACGAGGCGCACCAACCCCACGAGGAGGACCACGCCCGCGGCCACGGTGGCGAGGACCAGCGCCCCCAGCCCCAGGCCAAGCCAGAGGAAGAACCGCGCCGAGCGCCGTACCGTCTCGCGTGGCGCGTCGAGCCACTGCTCCAGGAGGCGCACGTTGCGGGTGTTGGCCCGCAGCACGAAGTCCACGACCGAGCCGGCCACCGGCACCGAGCCGGTCGCGAAGTCCAGCAGGCCGTTGGCGAGCATCCGGCCGAGCAGTGGCCACGGCGCCCCCATGCGCGCTCCCTCCACGATGATCCACGCCCCGAGGGCGAACGCTGCCGCATCCCCCAGGCCCGGCACCAGGCCGAGGATCGGATCGAGCCCGAAGCGCACCCCGATGACCGGGATCCGGAACCGGGAGTCGAGCAGCCGCGCGAAACGCTGGAGCCGCGCCAGCGAGGCAAGGGCGGTGGCGCCCGGGGCAGCCGCGATGGCAGCGGGCACGGCCGTCACGGGGCGTCCACCTCGCTGTAGCCGTCGGCATGGATCCGCCACCGTCCGTCGGCGCCCCACCGCCACACCACGATGAACTTGCCCCGGGCGCGCTCGTTGATCACGAAGTACCCCACGTCGGTGGCGAGGTCCCCGCTCGCCGCGATCCGCCGGTCCGCGATCTCGAACCGGATCCGCGGGCCTCCGGAGTCGGCGCGCGCGTACGGCACCAGGAACCCGGCGAAGATCGCCTCGATGGAGGACCGGCCGCGGACGATCGTGTCGCCCGGCGTGAGGTAGAGGGCGCTGTCGCCGTAGAGCCCCGCCACGAGCGCGGGATCGGCGGTCCGGTAGGCCTCGGTGAACGTGGCGTACGCCGAGTCGAGGGCGGCCGCCGTGCGCGCCGGATCGGGTGCGCGCGGGGCGCAGCCGGGGCCGGCGGCGAGCACGGCGAGGAGGACGGCGGTCGAACGCATCAGAGCTCCCGGCGGGGTTAAGCATCCTTTACCGGAACTTCAATCAAGGCAAGGGGTTCACCCGGGAGGACACCCCCTGTAGTTTGCCCCTTCCGTCGCAGGACGCGCTGCCGATGCCGGACACCAGCCCTCGCGCCACCGTGCGCTGCCCGTTCTGCGGGCGGCTCAACCGGGTGGACCTCTCCCGGCTCGCGCACGGGCCGAAGTGCGCGGAATGCGAACGCCCGCTGCTGCTTGACCGGCCGGTGCCTGCCACCGATGCCGACCTGGACGAGACCGTCCGGACTGCCGAGGTCCCGGTGCTGGTGGATTTCTACGCCGACTGGTGCGGTCCGTGCAAGGTGATGGCTCCGGTGCTCGACGAGGTGGCCCGCGACCGGCAGGGCCGGGCGCTGGTCCTCAAGCTCGACACCGACCGCAACCCCGCCGCCGCGGCCCGGTTCGGCATTCGCGGCATCCCGACGCTGATCGCGTTCCGGGGCGGGCGGGAATCCGGGCGCCAGGTGGGCGCCGTGCCGCGGGCCGCGGTGGACGCGCTGCTCGACTGAAGGGAGGGAACCCGATGACTCCACCGGATCACGCCCGGCGCGGCGCCTCCTCGCGCCGCGCCTTCCTGGCCTCCCTCGCCGCCGCGGGTCTCTCCGCCGTGCCCGGGCGCCGGCTCTTCGCCGAGGCGCGTGACGCGCGGGTCCGCACCCTGGATCTCGTTCACACCCACACCGGGGAGGAGCTCTCCCTCGCCTTCCTCGCGGGCGGCCCGTACGCGCCCGACGCGCTGGACCGGGTGAACCACTTCCTGCGCGACTTCCGGACCGGCGAGGTGCACCCCATCGACCCCGCCCTGCTCGACATTCTCGCCACGGTGCGGGGCCGGCTCGGCTCCGCCGAGCCGTTCCACGTCATCTCGGGCTACCGCTCGCGGGCGACGAACGAGATGCTCCGCCGCACACGCGGGGGCCAGGCCCGGAACAGCCTCCACATCCAGGGCAAGGCGGTGGACGTCCGGCTGCCCGGGGTCCCGCTCATCCGGTTGCGCGACGCCGGCCTGGCCATCGGCCGCGGTGGCGTGGGCCACTATCCCTCCTCCGACTTCGTTCACCTCGACACCGGCCGCGTCCGCCGCTGGTAGCCGTCAGCCGCCGAGCGCGCGCTCCAGCGCGCGGTCGTGGCCGTAGAGGTCGTCGTAGAACGCCACCTTCGCGTCGGGGCGCACCGCCGCCGTCGCGTAGAAGATGATGACGCGAAGCGGTGCCGTGAGCCGGACGGTGCGCGGCACGAGCGGGCCCTCCATCGCCGCCGCCACCGCGTCCCGCGTCCACCCCGGCTGGTCCCGCAGCACCCACTCCGCCAGCCAGGCCGGGTCCTCGATCCGGATGCACCCGTGGCTGAAGTCGCGCCGCTCGCGGGCGAAGAGCCCGCGCGCCGGGGTGTCGTGCAGGTAGACGTTCTCCGCATTGGGGAAGACGAACTTGACCCGTCCGAGCGCGTTCTGCGGCCCGGGGCGCTGGCGGATCCGGAGCGAGCCCGCGGCCACCGCGTCGAGCGCCTCGGGCGTGACCGGAACCGCGGGCCCGTCCTCCGGCCCGGCGGTGCGCACCAGGTCGTAGCCGTTCCGGTCGAGGTAGGAGAGGTCCCGCCGGGCCGGCGGCAGCAGCTCGTTGCGCGCAATGCTCCGCGGCACGTTCCAGTAGGGGCGGAACACCACGAAGCGCATCCATTCATCGAAGACCGGCGTCTCGGTGTCCACCGCGCGGCCCACGATCACCCGCATCCACCGGCTGGGCAGCGAGCTCGACCCGCGCGCGGCGTCGAAGGCGTAGAGGGTGAAGTCGGGGATGTTGACGAGGACGAACGGCTCGCGCCGCAGGTCGGGGAGCCAGCGGAGCCGCTCGAGTGCCAGCTCGAGCTGGCGCACCCGTAGGGTGAACGGCACGCGGAGGGCCTCGCGGGTGCGCCGCCCGATGATGCCGTCGGGGTCGAGCCCGTGGCGCTCCTGGAACCGGCGGAGCCCGGTGACGAGGTCGCCGGTGTACGTGCTGTCCTCCGCCGGGGCGCGGGCGCCCGGCCCGAGGTCGCCGGTGAGCTCCAGGAACCGGCGGAGCGCCGGGCCGCCGGTCCACTGGTCGCCCGGGCGGAGCGCGGTGCCGTCGAGCGGCGGCGGGGCGGGCGGGACGGCGGCGAGCAGGCGGTAGCGGGCCAGCGCCTCCCGCATCTTGCGGTATTGATAGTTCGGCGGGACCACGGAGTCCGCCAGCGCGGCGAGCCGACCCTCCGGGATCGCGGCGGCGAGCGCCGCCGCGAGGTCGCCCTCCCGCCCGGTCCGATCGAGGTGCACGCCGAGCCGGCGCGGGTCCACCAGGCCGTGTCCGCGGGCGCGGAGGAACCGGAGCGCGGCCACGGTGAGTCCGACGTCGACCGCCGCCACGGTCGCGAGCGATGCCCCCGTTGCCGCGCGCACCCCCGCCACCCACGCCGCGTCGAAGTCGGCGGGGCGGAGCCCGTCCTCCTCCGCCCGGGCGAGGAGGGTCGACAGGGTCGCGGCCGCGGGAACCAGCTCGCTCCCCTGGTGCCAGAGCGGGCGCCAGTCCCGGGCGGCGTAGAGCCGCTCGACGGCCTCGCGCTGGTCGGACAGGTCCGACCGCCGAAGCGGCGGGATGCGGCCGGTCGCGACCAGGGAACGGATGGCCGCGGCGGTGCTGTCAATGGCGGCGGGCTGGGCCGCCGCCCGCGGCGGCGCGGCGAGCGCCACGCCGAGCAGCGCCGCCGCGAGCGCGGGCCGGCAGCCGGCGCGCTGGACAGCGGCCCCGGCCCGGAGGCATCGTTGTCCCGCGCCCCGGGCCCCGGAGGTTCCGATGTCCCCGCTCGAAAACCTCGGCTTCATCCTTGGCACCTCGTTCGCCTCGGGGCTCAACCTGTACGCCACGATGGCGGTGGCGGGGCTGCTGCAGCGCTTCGAGCTCGTGGACCTGCCGCCGGCGTGGAACGTCCTCGCCAGTCCCGTCATCCTCGGGCTCACCCTGACGCTCTTCGTGGTCGAGTTCCTCGCGGACAAGATCCCGTGGGTGGATTCCGCCTGGGACACGGTCCACACCTTCATCCGCCCGCCCGCCGCGGCCGCTCTCGCCTTCGGCGCGATGGGCGGCCTCGGCGAGCCGTGGAGCATCGGCGCGGGGCTCCTCGCCGGCACCGTGGCGCTCACCTCCCACGGCGCCAAGGCCTCCACCCGGGCCGCCGCGAACGCCAGCCCCGAGCCCTTCAGCAACTGGCTGCTCAGCCTGGGGGAGGATGCCGTCGCGATCGGGCTCACCTGGCTCGCCACCACCCACCCGGTCATCACCGGCCTCGTCGTGGCCGTCCTGCTGGTGCTCGCGGTGCTGCTGCTCCGCGCCTTCTACCGCGCGCTGACCACGCTCCGCGACCGGCTCCGCGCCGCCTTCGCCCGGCCGCCGGGCGCGCCGCCCGCCGGCTAGGGGCGGAGCGCGGCCGCGGCGCGCTCGAGCTCGCGCGCGTGGTTCACGATCGTGGCGGCCCGGCTCTCCTCGAGGCTCGCGGGCTCCCCGTTCACCAGCTTCTCGGCGGCCACCACGCCGCCCGAGCCGTCCAGCGCCACGCGCCAGCGCACGGAGTCCATCGCCCCGGGCTCCCCCGCGCGGACCCGCACCCCGCGCGCGGTCCAGAACACCACCCGGCCGTCCACCAGGAAGTACTCCTCCTCGCTCCGCCCGTAGTCACCCTGGTCCAGCGACTCCGTGATCACGCGCAGGGCGCCGCCCTCGTAGTATGCGCTGAACGAGCTGGCGGCGTCGCCCTGCGCCAGGGCCGCGTCCACCCGCGTCATCGAGTCGAGCCGGGCCCGCATGGCGGCCACGGCGGCCTCGGCGGCGGCCAGGCCGGCCGGGGCATCGGTGGATCCCGGCTCCCCGGCGTCGCGGCCCGGCGCGCAGGCGGCGAGAAGGGCGAGGATCAGGCGGGTTGCGCGCATCGGGCTCCGGGAGGCCGCGGCGTCAGAGGAGGTCGCGCTCGGCGGCGCGGACGAACCAGGCGAGGAGGCAGGCGGCGCCGCCGATCACCGTCACCCGCTCCCGCCGCCGTCGGGTGGAACCTGCGGGCGGCCCGGGATCGCGGCAACCCCGGCCCGCGCTTGACGCCGCCGCCCGGCGGCGGTTCACTCCATCCGCTCCCTCCATCCCGGCTTCCCGATGCGATCCCCGACACCCGCCCGCCGTTCATTCGCTGTCCCAGCCGTCCTGGCCGTCCTGGCCGTCCTGGCACCCCCCGCCGCCGCCCAGGCCCCGCCCCTCCGGTCCGGCCCGATGACCGGGTACTCCGAGATGCGCGAGGCGCTCCTCTGGGTCCAGACCACCCGGCCCGCGCGGGTGAGCTTCGAGTACTGGGACTCGCTCACGCCCGGCACCCGGCTCGCCACCGCGGAGGTCACCACCGAGGCGCGTGCCGCCTTCACCGCCCGGCTCGTGGCCGACCGCGTGGAGCCGGGCCGGGTCTACCATTACGCGCTCGTCCTCGACGGCCGGCGGGTGCCGCTCGACCGCCCCCTCCGGTTCCAGACCCAGGCGCTCTGGCAGTGGCGGACCGACCCGCCCGCCTTCCGCATCGCCCTCGGCAGCTGCTTCTACGTGAACGAGCCGCCATACGACCGCCCGGGCACGCCCTACGGCAGCGACTTCCAGGTGCTCGACGCCATCGGGCGGGCGCGGCCCGACGCGATGGTCTGGCTGGGCGACAACACCTACCTGCGCGAGGCCGACTGGTACTCCCGCACGGGGATCCTCGCCCGCTACACCCACACCCGCTCGTACCCCGGGCTCCAGCCGCTGCTCGGGGCGATGCATCACTACGCCACCTGGGACGACCACGACTACGGCCCCAACGACTCCGACCGGAGCTACCGCGACAAGCGGCTCACCCGCGAGGCGTTCCGCCTCTTCTGGGGGAATCCCGCCGCCGTCTTCGGCGAGGAGGAGGGCGTCACCACGATGTTCCAGTGGGCCGACGTGGACTTCTTCCTGCTGGACGACCGCTGGTGGCGGACGCCCGACGACCGGCACACTGACGAGCGCACGATGCTCGGCCACGACCAGCGCGAGTGGCTGGTGGACGCACTGGTGATGAGCGAGGCGCCGTTCAAGCTCGTGGTGGTCGGCGGCCAGGTGCTGAACCCGGTGCAGCGGTGGGAGACCTTCGCCACCTATCCCGACGAGCGGGACTGGCTCCTCGCCCGGATCGCGGAGGAGAAGGTGACCGGGGTGGTCTTCGTCTCGGGCGACATCCACCACTCCGAGCTCACCCGGCTCGAGCGCCCCGGCACCTACCCGCTCTACGACCTCTCGGTTTCGGCGCTCACGGCGGGGATCTCGAAGGTCCGGCCCGGCGACGGCAACACCTTCCGGGTCCCGGGGACCACCGTCGAGGAGCACAACTTCGCCACCCTCGACTTCAGCGGCCCCCGCGCCGACCGGCAGATGGTCGTGACGGTATGGAATGCCGACGGGGCGAAGAGGTGGGAGCGGACGGTGAAGGCAAGCGAACTGCGGTAGGGGGAGAGGGGAGAGGGGAGAGGGGAGAGGGCTGCCCTCTCCCCTCTCCCCTCTGACCGCCTTCTGCTCACTCGACCGTGAAGTCCCTCGTCCCCGCCGACACCCCGTTCAGCATCACTTCCACCTTGTAGGCGCCGGCCGGCCACGGCTGCGGGCTCATGATGTGGAACTCGGTCACCGCCGGCCCGGTCGGGGCGATGGTGCGCGAGTCCTCGTGCACCACCTGGCCGCCCTCGTAGGTCCAGCGGGTGGCGAGATCCGCGCCGGGGGACGCGCCGGTCGTCGCGATCGAGACGAAGATGGTGTCGCGCACGCCGAACGCGGTTGCCGGCATGGTCACCTTGTAGTCCGGCCCGACGGCCTTGCCGAGGTCGAACGAGGCAACCGCGACGGCGGCGGGCGCCGGGACGGCTGCCTCACCAACGGGCGGCGCCGGTTCCGGGGCCTTCTTGCATCCGAGCGCCACGGCCGGGAACAGCAGCAGCGCGGGGAAGAGACGGCGAATCGGGCTCATCTGGCTCCTCCGTTCACTTGGGAAGGTCGGGGATCACGAACTCCTGGCCCGGATGGATCAGGTCGGGGTTCTCGATCCTGTCCCGGTTCGCCTCGAAGATGGCGCGCCACTGCTTCGCGTCGCCGTAGTAGTGCTTGGCGATCTTCGACAGGCTGTCGCCCCGGGCGACGGTGTGCATCCGCCCGGCGGCCTTCGGGGCCTCCGGCGCGGTGGACGAGCTGCCTCCCACGACCTGGGAGAAGTCGGCCTGCGGGCGGGTGGGATCCGGCATGGTGGGTGCCTCCCGGTTGGTGTGACTATTCGATGGCGAACGACGCGTGCGCCGTCGCGGTGATCTCCTTGTCGATCGAGGTCAGGTCGTTCACCCCGTAATCTGCAATCATGGTGCTGTGCTTCGGCGTGATCTGGAGCACGCCCATCCGGGCCCGCCGGATGGCGCCCAGCCGGGCCCCGCTGGCTTCGGCGATGCTTCGGGCCCGCTCCATCGCGTCCCGCGCCGCCGCCGCCTGTACCGCGCCCTTCACCTCGGCCAGCCGGGTGAAGTGGTACTCCGGGGCTTCCGGCTCGATCCGGGCCCCTTGCTCCACCAATCCCGCCAGGTCGAGTGCCAGCGCCGCCACGCTTCGCACGTCGCCCGACTGCAACTCGTAGCGCTGCCGGTAGTTGTAGCGCAGGGTCCGGCCCGTCATCTGCCCCCGATCGGTCCATTCCTGGATCGGCTCGATGGTCACCGGCTGCACCGAGATGCTCTCGGGCGCGAAACCGTGGCTCCGGAGGAACGCCTCGAGTGCCGGGCCCTGCCGGCGCAGGTCGCGGTAGGCCGCCTCGGCCAGCTCGCCCTCACCCCGGAGGTTGAAGCGGAGCACCGCGAAGTCGGCGGTGATGTCCTGCCGCGCCGAGCCGGAGACGTCGAGGGTCTGCGCCAGCCGGTGATTGCCGCGCCAGGTGAAGGCGATGATCGCCGCGGACAGTACCAGGCCGGTGGCGAGGATGAAGGAGGACGGGACCCGGGGGCGGTCCGACACGGCAGGGGACTCCAGTCGGGGGCAACGGTGAAGATACCCCCGGGGCCATCAGGTGTCAGGCGGGAAGGGCGTGAAGAGGGGAGAGGGGAGAGGGGAGAGGGGAGAAGAGTCCAGGGGCCGGGCCGGCGCGCGCAACCGAGCGGTAAAGCGGCGGGGTGGCCCTCTCCCCTCTCCCCTCTCCCCTCTCCCCTACCCCACCACCACCCTCGCGTCCGCCACCACCACTCCCTCGGCCAGGGCCATCACCGGGTTGAGATCCAGGCTCGCGACCGCGGGGAGGTCGAGGGCGAGACGCGATACCCGGAGCAGAAGGTCCACCAGGGCCTCCCGGTCCACCGCCGGCGCCCCACGCAGCCCGTCGAGCGCGCGCGCCCCGCGGATGGAGCGGAGCAGGTCGTGGGCGTCTTCCACCGCGAGCGGCGCCAGCCGGAAGGCCACGTCCCTGATCACCTCGACGAACACCCCGCCCAGCCCGAACATCACCAGCGGCCCGAAGCCCGGCTCACGGTGGACGCCGACGATCACCTCGAGCCCCTTCGGCGCCATCCGCTGCACCAGCACGCCCTCGACCGCCGCCTCCGGTGCCGCACGCTTCACCGCGGCGAGCATCTCGCCGTGTGCGCGGCGCACCGACTCCGCATCTGCCAGTCCGAGCCGCACCCCGCCCACGTCCGACTTGTGGGAGAGGGCGGGGGCCATGACCTTGAGCGCCACCGGGAAGCCGAGCTCGGCCGCCACCGACACCGCCTCCCCTGCGTCCTGCACCCGGCGCCCCCCGGCGACCGGGATCCCGTATGCCTCCATCAGCCCGAGCGCCTCCGCCTCGTCCAGCCGCTCCCGGCCCGCCCCGCGCGCACCCGCGAGGATCTCCACCGCCATTGTCCGGTCCACCGCCGGCTCCGGCGCGGGCGTGCGCGTCCGGGTGCGCTGCTCCCCCCACCAGGCCAGGGCGGCCAGGGCCCGCGCCGCGGACTCGGGGAAGATGTAGGCCGGAACCCGGACCTCGCTCAGCGCGTGCCGGCCCTCCGGCAGCCCCTCGTTCCCCATCAGCACCGCCAGCACCGGCTTCCCCGCGTGGGCCGGCACCACCCTGGCGATCGCCGCGGCCACGTCCTCCTGCCGCACGCCCAGCGGGGGCACGAACATCGCCAGCGCCGCGTCCACGTTCGGGTCGGCGAGGAGTGCGTCGAGGCCGGCGCCGTACACCGCGGGGCCGGCGGAGGCGATCATGTCGAGGGGGTTCCGGAGCGAGGCCTCCGGCGGCAGGAGTGCCCGGAGGCGTTCCACCGTGGCGGGGGAGAGCTCGGGGAGCTCGAGCCCCTCGGCGTCGAGCGCGTCGGCGGCGACGATCCCCGCGCCCCCCGAATTGCTCACCACCGCGGTCCGCCGCGAGCGTGGGGCGGGCTGGCCGGTGAAGGCCATCGCGTAGTCGAACAGCTCCTCCACCGACTCCGCGCGGATCACGCCGGCCTGCGTCAGGAGTGCGTCCACCGCCGCGTCGCTCGCGGCCAGGGCCCCGGTGTGGGAGCTGGCCGCGCGGGCCCCGGCGCGGGACCGCCCCGACTTCACCAGCACGATCGGCTTCCGCCGCACGATCCGGGACGCCAGGTCGAGGAACTTCCGCGGGTTGCCGAAGCTCTCGACGTACATCAGGATCACGTCCACCGCGTCGTCGTGCTCCCAGTACGCCACCAGGTCGTTGCCGCTCACGTCCGACTTGTTCCCCACCGACACGAACTGGGCGATCCCGATCCCGTAGGACCGCGCGTAGTCGAGCACGGTGAGCCCCATCGCCCCCGACTGGCTCACGAAGGCCGCCCGGCCGTGCGGCGGCATCACCCGGGCGAAGGTGGCGTTGCAGGCGAACGCCGGGTCGGTGTTGAGCACCCCCAGGCAATTGGGGCCCACCATCCGCACCCCGTTGGCGCGCACCAGCTCGGTGAGCCGTCGCTCCCGTTCCACCCCCTCCCCACCCACCTCGCGGAATCCGGCCGAGATCACCACCAGACCCTTCACGCCCGCCGCGACGCACTCCTCCGCCACCCCCTGCACCACCTCCTTCGGCACCACGATCACCGCCAGGTCGGGCGGCGCGGGGATGGCGCCCACCGAGGCCCAGGCCGGCAGGGCATGGATGGCGCGGGCCGAGGGGTTCACCGGGTAGACCGGACCGGTGAAGCCGTCGTTCACCAGGTTGGCGACGATCTGCGAGCCGATGGTGCCGGGATTCCGCGAGGCGCCGATGACGGCGACGGAGCGGGGACGGAGGATCGGGTCGAGCGAGCCCGGCATCGGTGCTCCGGTGAGGAAGTTCAGGGCGAGTTCAACCGCTCTTCAGGGCGGCGACGCTAGGTTGTCGGCACCCGTCGCACGCGGTCCCGGTCGTGGCAGGCCCCGTAGCAGGCGGCTCGCACGCAGGAGGTCATATGAAACTCACCAAGGTGTCCCCCGTCCGGGCCCCGATCAAGGAGACGATCGACCGGCTGTTCGATCCCTTCCTCTCGGGCGCGCTCTGGAACGATCCGATGGCGAGGGTGATGGAGCCGGCGTGGCTCCCGGCCATCAACTTCTCCGAGACCGACAAGGAGTTCCTCGTCCGCCTGGAGATCCCGGGCGTGCACAAGGAGAACCTCGACGTCAACCTCACGGGCGACGTCCTCACCCTGTCCGGGCATCGTGAAGTCTCCAAGGAGATCCCGGGCGAGAATTACCTCTATCAGGAGAGCGAAGCCGGCCAGTTCTCCCGGTCCATCCGGCTCCCCGCCCCCGTGACGGAGGCGAAGGTGGAGGCGGTGTACGCCGATGGCGTACTGACGGTGCATCTCCCCAAGGCGGAGCCCGTCGTGAAGAACCGGATCGCCATCAAGTAGGTGGTCCGAGCCCCCATTCGCGGGCCGGCGTGCCGAGGGGACGGCGCGCCGGCCCGCCCGTCCGTCTACCCGTCCATCCGTCCATAACTCGCCGGCCTCCGGATGCTCGGCGGGACGGGGACGGCGAGCCCCGGAGCCCCGTGGGTGCGCCGCGCCAGCTCCACGTGGGGCGCGAGCACGTCGGCGAGCTGCTGCGCGAGCGCGGCGTCGGGGCGGCCAAACCCCTCCGGCCCGGCCGCGTGCAGCACCACCGCACCGGTGATCCGCCCTGCCACGCGGAGCGGCACGATCAGGGCCCCGGTCACCTCGCCGCCGGGCCGGCCGGTCGCGAGCGCGTGCGGCTGCTCGCCGCGCACCACGCGGCCGAGGTCGGTGCCTGCGGCGCTCGTCACGGGAAGTTCCGGGAGCGGCCGGGTCTCGCCCGGCCCCAGCATCACCACCTCCTCGCCCGACCCGACCCGCAACGCCACCTCGAGCCGCGCCAGCGGCAGCAGCGAGGCCGCCTCGCGCGCCACCAGGCGCAGGCCGGCGCCGAGCTGGGGCGTGGTCGCGAGCAGCTCGGCCACGCGGGCCAGGCTCGCCGGCACGTTCCGCAGCACCCCCACGTGCGATCGCAGCACCCGCGCCTGGAAGGCGAGGAGCGCGGCTTCCACCCGTGGCGCCACGAGGGGCGCCACCGCCTCGAGCCGGGCGCGCGCCGCGTCGTCCAGCAGGCCGGGCGCCACGCTCCCGACGAGCAGCCAGCCGAGCGCGCGGTCGGCGCCCGCGAGCGCGGCACCGGCCACGCTCCGCATCGGCGCGGCGCCTGGCACCGGCGGCCACACCGGCGGCCCTCCCGCGGTGTCGGCGGCCAGGAAGGACGGTGCACCCCGTGCCGCCCCGTCGGCGTCGAACGCCGCCGCGGGGATCACCAGGCCCGGCTCGCCCCAGAGCATGCCCTGGTCGTGCCCGCTCAGCAGGTAGAGGTCGGGCAGCGTCGGCTCGCGCGCGACGATCGCGAGCCGGTCGTGCGGCAGCGCCGGCTGCAGTGCGGCGGAGAGCGCGGCGGCGAACGCCTTCGGGGTCTGGGCGGCGAGTGCCCGTCCCAGTGCCGGGAGCAGGTCGTCGCCGGGGGCCACCTGGAACTCCGTCGCGGGCGGGGCACCGGCCAGCATCCGGGCCACGCGCCCGACCGAGGGCCCGATCGCCTCCGCGGCGCGGCGGAGGAACAGCAACTGTTCCTCGCCGTAGAGCTCCCTCGGGAAGTCGGCGATGACGATCAGGCCGACGTCCTCCTCGCCGAGCGGGATGCCAAGCGCGAGGGCGGAGCCGTAGCCGGCGCGGCGCAGGATGTCCTCGAGCCTCTCGAGCTGGCGGTGGTCGAGGCGCGGCGAAGGCCGGGGCACCTCGAGGTGGTCCTCGGCGAGGGCGGGCGGGCCGAGGAGCACCGGCTGGCCGGCGGCGTCGAAGAGCCAGAGGGCGAGGAGCGAATGGGGGAGCTCGGGGCCGAGCGCGCTGGAGAGCACCTCCCGCCAGGTGTCGAGCGCCACCTCGTCGGGCGCGGTGGCCTCGAGGCGGAGTACGGGGATGGGCGGAAGATCGCGCGCGTTCATACTCGGCGCGCGGTTGCACGACTTGTGCCGGTCGGGACAGTGACTAGCCACCGTCCCCCGGAACGACCTCATCTTATTGCGGGGCAAGGTTTTGCACCGCTGAGGCGCGGAGGATTCGCGGCGGGCCGCGGAGGGATTCACCGCAGAGGCGCAGGGGGCGCAGGGAACTGCAACCGCAACAACAGGTTTGCCCCACCCCACCCCAAGGTCACGGGGGAGGGGTGGGGCAACACGAACCGCCCGCGAATTGCCGGCCTGACCCTCTGCGCCCCCTGCGCCTCTGCGGTGAATGCAGTTCTCCGCTGCCCACCGCGGCGCTCCGCGCCTCCGCGGTGAACGCCGGCCTCAGGGCAGCGCCGGGAAGTTCCCCGTCGGCCGGCTCGCGGCGCGGCCCATGTCGTGTGCCACCGTGCGGGCGGCGAGGAGCGTCACGAGCCCGCCGACGATCGCCACGCCGGGAAGCACCATCACCGCGTTCTGGATCCCGAACCGGTCCGACAGCGCACCGACCAGCGGGAACGCGATCGCGTCGCCCGCGAGGTGGATGAAGAGCAGGAACGCCCCCATCACCGTGGCGCCGATCCGCGGCGGCACCACGTCGAAGAGCGCGGCGGTGATCGGCCCGTTGTACCAGGTCAGGAAGAAGAACGCGAGGGTGAAGAGCGGCCCGAAGTACCGCAGGTCGCGCACGTGGAGCAGTGCCACCGTGAAGCATCCGCCCACCACCACGCCGAACGCCACGGTCACGACGCGGCTCGAGCCCGGGGCCCGGGCGAGCCAGCTCGATCCGCGGAGCCAGTCGGCGATGTACCCTCCCGTCACCGTGCCGGCGGTGCCCGCCAGCAATCCCCAGGACCCGAGCATCGCGGCGGCGCGGCCGGGGTCGAGCCCCAGCTCGCGGCTCAGGAAGGTCGGGCCCCACCCCACGAGGCCGTTCATCCCGAACGAGATCAGCGCGCCGCCCACGAAGAGGTAGCCCAGCGTGGGCGTCCGGAGCACCAGCCGGATGGCGAGCAGCATCCCGTCGAACGCGCCGCTCACCTCCTGGCCGAAGGCGGTGACCTCCGGCGGCTGGTGCCGGAGCGCCCGGCTCCAGATGACGATGTTGAACGCGAGCCCGAGGCCGACGATGAGCCCGGCCACCGCGACGTCGAGCGCCGAGTTCGCCCCCATCCGCTCGGCGAGGTACCACGCCGTGAAGCCGGCGATGACCGCCGCGGTGATGAGCGGCCAGAACTGCCGCGCCACCGCCGTGACGCCGATCTCGACCTGCCGGAGGGACTCCCTGACCGAGATCCTCGAGGGCACCCGCGTCGGGTCCACCACGCGCGCCGCGAGCGCCGCGAAGATGAACCCCGGGAACGCCACGGCCATGAACGCCACCCGCCAGCCGTACTGCTGCTCCAGGACGCCGCCCAGCACGAGGCCGAGCACCCCGCCGAGCGCCACGCCGCTCGACAGGATCCCCATCGCGAGCGCGCGCCGGTCGCCGGGGAAGTAGTCCGCCACCAGGGAGCTGGAAGCGGGGCCGTAGGCCGCCTCGCCCACGCCGACGGCGGCGCGCGAGACGAAGAGCTGCCCGAAGCTCCGTGCCAGGCCGGAGAAGAAGGTGAAGGCGCTCCAGATCGCCACGCCCCCGGCGATCACCGCCCGGCGGGACCGGAGGTCGCTCACCACGCCGGCGGGGAGCGCCGCGAGCGAGAAGACGATGATGTAGGCCGAACCGAGCCAGCCGAGCTGCACGTCGGAGAGGCCGAGGTCGCGCTTGATCGGCTCGAACAGCGCGAAGACGACGTTCCGGTCGAGGTAGTTGAGGATGTTGATGGCCGAGAGCAGCCCGAGGGCGTACCAGCGGTAGTTCGTCCGCTTGCCCCACCAGATCACGCGCCCCTCCCGCCCCGGTCAGCCACGCGCGCTCGCCTCCCCGGCCCGCTTGTCGCGGGAGGCGACCGCCGAGCGGTACTCGCCCACCAGCCGCTGCATCATCGCCTCGCGCCTGCCGTAGAGCCGCTTGAGCGGCCGCGGATCGTGCTTCGCCAGCGCGTACGCGGTGAGGAGCGGGAGCGTGATCGTGTTGTCGGCGTAGACGACGACGGTGCCGGGCAGCAGGTCGGGGTCGATCTTCCCCCAGCTCACCGCCTCGTTCGGCGTGGCGCCGGAGAGGCCCCCCACGTCGGGGCGGGCGTCGGTCATCTGCAGGAAGTAGTCGTGCCCCCGTTCGGCGATGCCGAGCACCTCCTGGATCTGCGGCTCGGTCTGGAGCAGGAAGTTCTTGGGGCTCCCGCCGCCGGCGATGAGGGCACCGCTCTTCCCGCCGGCGCGCTTGGCCTCGAGCACGATGGCCGCGGTCTCGTTCACGTCGGCGCTCACGTCGAAGCGGAGCCTGCTGCCGGCCAGCGCCTGCTCGGCCACGTTCATCCCGATCGAGCTGTCGCCGGGGGAGCTGGTGTAGATCGGCACCTCGAGCTCGTGGGCCACGCCGAGCACCGAGCGGCGCGAGAGGCCCAGCGCCTTCTCCCGCTCCCGCAGGTAGCCGCCCAGCAGGTAGTGGTACTCCGCGGTGCTCATCTCCTTCTGGAACTCGTCGCGGGCCGACACGTCGCGCACGAACGCGTCGGTGGAGAGCAGCACGTCGTAGTCGAAGAAGATGTCGTAGATCCGCACCACGCCGGCGTCGCGGAGCTCGACGTCGTCGGCGTCGTGGCGGCCGCGATGGAGCGCGAGGCCCAGGGCGAAGTGGGCGTCGTGGTAGAGGTTGGCGCCGGTGGAGATGATCCAGTCCACGAAGCCGGCCTCCATCAGCGGGATGAGCGTGCTCATCCCGAGGCCGGCGGGCGTCATCGCCCCGGTGAGGCTCATCGCCACGGTGACGTCGGGCTCCAGCATCCGCTCGGTGAACAGGCGGCACCCCTCGCGCAGCCGGCCGGCATTGTAGGCGAGGAAGGCGTTGTCGATCAGGTCCGCCGCGCTCTCCTGGCCGGTGATGCCCTCCGGGTTGATGCGCTGGCCGCGAAGGTAGGGGGCGCTGGGTCGGGTCATGGTGTCACCCGGCGGGAGACGGGGCGGTGGCGGATTCGGAAGCGACGAATATACCCCGGCAGGGCCGCGGCACCACGGCGGTCGGGCGCGCGGCCGGGGAGGCGCGCCGCGCCCGCCGGGCCTATCTTCCGGGCGTGCCGACGCCCGCGCCCGCGCCCCCCTCCCCCGCCCCGTTCCGCGGCGCGCCGAGCTGGACGGCCCTCGCGGGCGGCGCGGCGCTCCGGGCGCTGGTGAATCCCCGGCTCGCGCTCGACCTGCTCCGCGCCGCGTGGGCGTTCCGGCGGCGGCGCTGGTGGGCACGCGCGCCCTTCCTTCCCGTCCCCGACCGCAGGTACCTCCGCTGGCGGATGCACACCGCCTACGGCAGCGAGGATGCGGTGCCGCCGCTCGACGACCTGGTCCGGTTCGTCACCTGGCGGCGGGAGACGATGGGGATGTAAGGGGGAGAGGGGAGAGGGGAGAGGGGAGAGGGCCCTTCCCCGCCCCGACCTTCGACCTTCGACCTCCGACCTCCGACCTCCGACCTCCGACCTTCGACCTTCGACCAGTGAACAGCGCCACCTCCCGCAAGAGGGTCGTCATCGTCGGCGGCGGCTTCGCCGGGCTCTACTGCGCCCGGGCGCTCAAGCGCGCGCCGGTCGAGATCACCCTCGTCGACCGGCGCAATCACCACCTCTTCCAGCCGATGCTCTACCAGGTGGCGAGCGCGGCGCTCGCCCCCAACGACATCGCCTCCCCCATCCGCTCGATCTTCAGCCGGCAGCGGAACACCCAGGTGTTGCTGGCCGAAGTGTCGCGGGTGGACGTGGAGGCGAAGCAGGTGGCGCTGGTGGGCGGCTCCACGGTCCCGTACGACAGCCTCATCCTCGCTCCCGGCACGCGCCACCACTATTTCGGCAAGGACGCCGAGTGGGAGCCGCTGGCCCCCGGGCTCAAGAGCATCGAGGACGCCGAGACGATCCGCCGTCGCGTGCTGCTCGCCTTCGAGGCCGCCGAGCGCGAGCCCGACCCGGTCCACCGGCACGCCTACCTGACCTTCGTGGTCGTGGGCGGCGGACCCACCGGGATCGAGCTCGCCGGGGCCCTGGCCGAGATCCGCAAGTATGCGCTGGCCAAGGACTTCCGGCACATCGACCCGCGCGAGGCGGTGGTGATGCTGCTGGAGGCGTCGCCCCGCGTGCTCTCCTCCTATCCGGAGCACCTCGGCCAGCGGGCGAAGGAAGACCTCCGCCGGCTGGGCGTCGAGGTGCGGGTGGAGTCGTTCGTGTCGGACATCAAGCCGGGATGCGTGGTCGCGGCCGGATGGACCATCCCCACCCACAACGTCGTCTGGGCCGCCGGCAACGTGGCGAGCCCGCTGCTCCAGACCCTCGGCACGCCGCTCGACAGCCAGGGCCGCGCGATCGTCGAACCCGACTGCTCGATCCCGGCGCATCCCGAGGTCTTCGTCCTGGGCGACGCCGCCTGCTTCACCCACGGGCGGCCCGACGGTTCGTCGGTGCCGGCGCTCTGCCCCGGCGCCATCCAGATGGGGAAGTTCGCCGCCGCCGCCATCAAGGCGGACCTCGCCGGGAAGCCGCGCGGCGAGTTCCGCTACTTCGACAAGGGCCAGCTCGCCGTGATCGGCCGCGGCCGCGCCGTGGCGGACATCGGGAAGTTCGAGTTCGGCGGGATCATCGCCTGGCTGATGTGGATCTTCATCCACATCGCCTTCCTGATCGGCTTCCGGAACCGCGCGGTGGTGCTTACCGAATGGGCGGTGAGCTACTTCACCTACAAGCGCGGCGCGCGGCTCATCACCGACGAGGCGCCGCTGGGGGACCCGGAGCGGGCGCTGCTGGCGGAATGAAGTCACGAGCGGCGAGTCGCGAGACCCGAGTTCCGCACGACTCGGGCGCGAGTGACGGCCGGCTCGCGACTCGGGACTCGGCCTCCCGACTCGAGTCCCGTGACTCGTGACTCCCGACTCGTGACCCCCGAAGGGGTGAAGGCGCGGGCGCGCGAACTGGGGTTCGCGGCGTGCGGGATCACCACCCCCGATCCCCTGCCCTCCCGGTCCGCCGACCAGCTCGACCGCTGGCTCGCCTCGGGAATGGCGGGCACGATGCGCTACCTCCACCGACAGGCGCGGCGCCGGAAGGACCCCCGCCTGATCGTCGAGGGCGCGAAAAGTGTAGTAGTAGTACTGGCTACTTATTATTGTCCAGACGCGGAATCCCTGGCGCGCCCGACTCGCAACTCGCAACTCGCAACTCCCAGCTCCCCCCGTGTCGCCCGCTACGCCCGCGGCCTCGATTACCACGACGTCGTCGGCGCCCGGCTCCAGGAGCTGGCCGATGGGCTGCTCGCCGGCGGCGCCGCCCTGGCCCGTCCCTTCCTCGATGCCGGGCCGGTCCCCGAGCGCGAATTGGCCCGCCGCGCCGGCCTCGGCTGGATCGGAAAGAACACGATGCTCCTCCGGCCGGGGCTCGGCTCGTGGACCTTCATCGGCACCGTCTTCACCGACCTCGAGCTGCCGGCCGACCCGCCGTTCGAGACCGATCACTGTGGTAGTTGCACTCGCTGCTTACAGGCGTGCCCGACCGGAGCCTTCCCCGAGCCGGGGATCCTCGACGCCACCCGGTGCATCAGCTACCTGACCATCGAGCAGAAGGGGCCGATCCCCGAGGAGCTGGCCTCCCGGTTCGACGGCTGGGCGTTCGGCTGTGACGTCTGCAACGAGATCTGCCCCTGGAACCTCAAGTTCGCCGAGCCGACGCCGTTCGAGGGCCTCCTTCCCCGCCCCGAGACCGACCTCTCCGGCCTTCCCGCGGGTCACTTCGAGCGGATGACCGACGAGGAGTTCTCCGAACGCTACGGCCCGACCGCCTTCGCCCGGCCCGGCCGCCCCGGGATGGACCGCAACCTCAAGGCGGCTCGGCGGCCCGGCGGCTCGGCGGTCCGACCACCACCCCCCGGGCACCGGGCACCCGGCACCCGGCACCCTTAGTTTTTCACCATGCCCATCAGGCTCCACAGCGCCGCCATCTTCGTCTCCGACATCGATCGCGCGCTCGTCTTCTATCGCGACCAGCTCGGCCTCCCGCTGGAGAAGCTCGGCAGCTTCGGCGCCGAGTTCCTCGACGGCGAGACCCGGCTCGGCGTGCATCCCGCCGTCCATCCCGACGCGAAGGCGATGGTCGGCCGGCACACCGGCCTCACCTTCCATGCCGATGACGTCGCCGGGCGGTGCGAGGCGCTCCGCGCCCGCGGCGCGGCGATCGTGGCCGAACCGAGCCAGACCGGCTTCGGCGTGATGGCGCTGGTGGCGGATCCGGACGGCAACGTGATCGCGCTCTGGGAGGACAAGTTCCCGGGTGGGGCGCAATGACGGCGCATCGCGGCTTCGCCTCCGACAACACTGCCGGCGCCCATCCCGCCATCCTCGAGGCCCTCGCCGCGGCGAACGAGGGCTACGCCGAGCCGTACGGCGCCGACGCGCTCACCCGGCGCGCCGCTGACCGCGTGCGGGCGGCACTCGACGCCGACGCCGAGGTGTTCTTCACCTGGGGCGGCACCGCGGCCAACATCCTCGGCCTCGCCGCGGTCACGAGCCCCTGGCAGGGCGTCATCTGCGCCGAGCAGGCGCACATCGCGGTGGACGAATGCGGCGGCCCGGAGCGCTTCATCGGCTGCAAGCTCCTCACGGTGCCCACGCGCAACGGCCGGCTCACGCCCGACGGAGTCCGGAGCCGGATCAAGGGCGTCGGGGAGGAGCACCACGTGCAGCCGGCGGTGGTCTCGCTCACCCAGGCGACGGAATGCGGCACCGTCTACACGCCGGCGCAGGTGGGCGAGCTCGCCGACCTCGCCCACGGGAACGGGCTGCTGGTGCACATGGACGGCGCGCGCCTCGCCAACGCCGCCGCGTCGCTCGGCGTGCCGCTCGCGGAGTTCACCGGGAGGGCAGGGGTGGACGTGCTGAGCTTCGGCGGCACCAAGAACGGCCTGCTCTCGGCGGAGGCGGTGGTCTTCTTCGAGAGCGTGCGGGAGCGGGCACTCGACTTCCCCTACATCCGGAAGCAGGGGATGGGGCTCGCGTCGAAGATGCGGTTCGTCGCCGCGCAGTTCGACGCGGTGCTCGCCGGCGGCCTCTGGCTCCGGAACGCCGACCACGCCAACCGGATGGCAAGGCGGCTCGCCGCGGCGGTGCAGGGGACCCCGGGGCTCCGGGTCACCCAGCCGGTCGAGGCCAACGCGGTCTTCGCCGTCCTGCCGCGCCGCGCCATCCGCGTGCTGCAGGAGCGGTACTACTTCCACGTCTGGGACGAGGCGGCCGACGAGGTGCGGTGGATGACCACCTTCGCCACCACCGAGGCGGAGGTGGACGCCTTCGCCGACGACGTCCGCGCGGCGATGGCGGCCGCACGGTAGGACGGCGGGACAAGCCACTCTTCGTGGGGCCATTCCCGCAACCCGCCGTCCCGCCGTCTATTCTTCCCCCATGCCCACCCACGGCCGGATCCCCTTCCACGACGCCGTCGTCATCGGCTCCGGCTTCGGCGGGAGCGTCTCCGCGCTCCGCCTGGCCGAGAAGGGCCACGGCGTCCTCGTGCTCGAGCGGGGCCGCCGGTTCGCGGACGCCGACTTCCCGACGACCACCTGGCACGCACGCCGCTACCTCTGGCTGCCGGCGCTCCGCTGCTTCGGGATCCTCGAGATCAGCCCCTTCCGCGACGTCTGGGTGCTCCACGGCGCCGGCGTGGGCGGGGGAAGCCTCGGCTACGCGAACGTGCTCACCGCCCCGGCGGACCACCTGTTCGACACGCCCGCCTGGCGGCACCTGGCCGACTGGCGCACGGTGCTGGCACCCCACTACGCCACCGCGCGCCGGATGCTCGGCGTCGCCACCAACCCGCGGCTCGGCCCCGCCGACGAGATCCTCCGCGACATCGCCGGCCAGTTCGGCACCGCCGACACCTTCCAGCCCACCACGGTCGGCGCGTTCTTCGCGCCGCCGGGCGAGGAGGGCAGGGAGGTGCCCGACCCGTACTTCGGCGGCGAGGGCCCGGCCCGCGCCGGCTGCCGGTTCTGCGGCGGCTGCATGGTGGGCTGCCGGTACAACGCCAAGAACACGCTGCCCAAGAACTACCTCTGGCTCGCGGAGCGGCGCGGCGTCCGGATCGAGGCCCTCGCCGAGGTGCGCGACATCCGCCCGCTCCCCGACGGCCAGCCCGACGGCGCGCGCTACGAGGTCTCCTGGCGCCGCGCCACCAGCCGGTGGCGCGGCGTGGCGGGCCGGGTGCGCGCCCGGACGGTGGTGGTGAGCGCCGGCGCGCTCGGCACCCAGCGGCTCCTCTTCCGCTGCCGCGACGAGACCGGCTCGCTCCGGAACCTCTCCCCCACGCTCGGCGACCGGGTCCGTACCAACAACGAGGCATTGCTCGGCGCAGTGAGCCGGAAGGCCGACATCGACTGGTCCCAGGGCGTCGCCATCACCTCGATCGTGCGGATGGACGACGTCACCGCCATCGAGCCGGTGCGCTACCCGGCGGGCTCCAGCACGATGCGCTTCCTGAGCGGGCCGATGCTGGAGGGGGGCAGCATCCCCTCGCGGGTGCTGCAGTCGCTGGCGCACATCCTCTCCCACCCCCGCGACTTCCTGCGCACCCACTTCCTGCCCGGCTGGGCGGAGCGCACCACGATCCTCCTCGCGATGCAGACCGAGGACACCTGGATCCGGCTCCGGCCCGGCCGGGCCGCCTGGACCGGCTTCCGGAGGGACCTGGTCTCGAGCCCGGACGAGGGCCGCGCTCAGGCGCCGGCCATCGGCGTCGCGCACGAGGTCACCCGGCGCTTCGCCGAGCGGGTGGACGGGGTCACGATGGGCTCGATCAACGAGGGGCTCTTCAACATCCCGATGACCGCGCACATCCTGGGCGGCTGCCCGATGGGCGCCGATGCCGCGGAGGGCGTGGTCGGCGCCGACGGCCAGGTGCACGGCTATCCCGGTCTCTACGTGGTGGACGGCTCGATCATGCCGGGGAATCCCGGCGTCAACCCGAGCCTCACCATCACCGCGCTTGCCGAGCACGTGATGAGCGGGGTGCCGGCGCGGTGAGCGAGCTCTTCCGCGCGGTGGCCTCGGCCTGGGCCTGGTTCTGGATGGGACTCGTGATCGCACTGTGGTTCCCGATGGTGACCGGGCTCGCCTGGCTCACCGCGCCGTTCGACAAGGCGCGCTACGCCGCGGGACGCTGGTTCCGGGTGATGGGCGTGATGATGGCGCGGGTGAACCCGCTCTGGCGCTTCCGCTGGAGCGGCACGCCGCCGGCCGACCCGCGCCGGCCGTACGTGGTCGTTTCCAACCACGAGTCGTTCGCCGACATCCCGCTCGTCTCCCAGCTCCCCTGGGAGATGAAGTGGATGGGCAAGGTGGAGATGTTCCGGATCCCGGTCGCGGGATGGATGATGCGCGCGGTGGGCGACATCCCGATCGCGCGCGGCGCCGGGGGGAGGGCGGCGCTCGACGCGATGGCGAAGTGCCGCGACGTCCTCGCCCGCCGGGTGTCGGTGATGATCTTCCCCGAGGGCACCCGCTCGCCCACCGGGGAGATGCTCCCGTTCAAGGACGGCGCCTTCCGGCTCGCCATCGAGACCGGCACGCCGATCCTCCCGCTGGCGCTCGCCGGCACCCGGAACGCGCTCCCCAAGCACGATTGGCGCTTCAACCGGGCGCGGGCCGAGGTCCGCATCCTCGAGCCGATCGAGACGGCCGGGCTCACGCTCGCCGACCTGCAGAAGCTCAAGGCGCGGGTGCGGAAGGTGATCGAGGAGGGCAGGGAAGAGGTGCGGGCGAGGCTGGCCGGGGGAGGCGGGGAGCGGGGAGGCGGCGAGCGGTAACCGCCAGGCGCGGCCGGGTGGGGCAGGGCCCGCCCCCCCTCCCCCCTCCCCTCTCCCCGTCGCTACCTCCCCTGTCACGCTTGATAGACTGTCGCGACGGGACGCCCCGCATTATCGTATGGCATCCGCCCGGCCACCCCCGCCGCGGCCTCCCCCTGGGACCGGCGGCCTCACCTCCCACGGAGCGATTCGTGCGCCTGCCCGCGGTCCTCGGCCTTGCGGCGGCGGTGCTTGCCTCTCCCCTCCGCGCCCAGGGCGACGCCGGCGCCACGACGCCCGCCGTTCCCACCAAGGCGACGACGCCCGGGGCGCTCGCGCACACGCTCTTCGAGCTCCAGCCGGACGGCCGCCGGACCGCGGTCGTTCAGGCGCTCGACCTCCGGCGGCCGGGCGCCCGCTTCCACCTGGCGGGCGGCTCGCTCCAGTTGCTGGCGCCGGTCGAGGGGCGCACGGTCGGGTTCGTCTTCCGGGGCCAGGGCACGCTCACCTTCACCGCGCCCACCGCCATCGAGCAGGCCAGCCTGCGCCGGCAGTTCGGGACCGACTCCCTGGTGACGCCGTTCAGCGCCCTCGCCGTGCTCTTCAGCGACGGCACCGCCGCGGAGCTCGAGGCGGCGCTCGATTTCGCCCCCGGCGAGCTGGACGGCGGGCGCGGGCGCCTCGAGGAGCTCCTCGAGGAAATCGGTGACGAGAAGACCCGCACCGTCCATCCCGACCTGCTCGAGGCGTTCCTCAACGGCCGGGATGGCGGGGCCTTCCTGGCCGCCGTCACCCGTCCGGGCGGGAATCTGGTCTACTCGTGGAACCCCGCCGAGCCCGAGGGGGTCCGGCTCCACGGGCGCACCCGGACCGGGCTCGTCGCGCGCAGCACCCAGGAGTTCAGCCGGTACGCCTTCGAGGGCGACGCCACCGGGCAGTCGATCCCCCACGTCGCCGTCGAGCACTACGTGATGGACGTCGGGCTGCCCCGGAACGCGATGGGGGAGGTACGGCTCACCGCCCGCGCCGAGGTGCGGCTCATCGCCCGCCGGCCGGTGGGCCCGTGGGCGGCCCTCTCCCTGTTCGAGAAGCTCGACGTGGACTCGGCGCGATGGAAGGACGGCGGCCCCGCCGTCGTCGCCAAGGGCAAGGATTCCGACCAGCTCTGGGTGCGCCTCGACCGCCGGCTGGAGCCGGGGGAGACCCGGACGCTCGTGCTGGACTATCACGGCGACCTGATCGACCGCTACGGCGACTTCTTCTTCATCAAGGCCTCCGCCTCCTGGTACCCACGGCCCCTCGACGGCCGCTCCAGCGCCACGTTCGACCTGACCTTCCGGACGCCCGCGTCGTTCGCCTTCGCGAGCGTCGGCGAGCGGGCGGATTCCATCGAGGAGGGCCAGGTGCTCACCACGCGGTGGCTCGCGCGGCGGCCGATCCGGAACGCCTCCTTCAACCTCGGCCTGTTCCGGGAGTACGCCTTCTCCGAGGACAGCACCCCGCCGGTGTCGCTGCTCTATTCCGACAAGGCCCACCGGCTCCTCGGGGTGCGCACCGGCGGCACCGAGAAGGAGGTCGGCACCGACATCGCCCGTGCGCTCCGGTTCTTCGGGCGGGTGTACGGCCCGACGGAGGTGGAGCGGTTCTACGCCACCGAGATCCCCTACTCCCACGGCGAGGCCTTCCCCGGACTGGTCCACCTCTCGGCCGCGACGTTCGTGGACACGGACAAGAGCGGGGAGGACGAGGTCTTCCGGGCGCACGAGGTGGCCCACCAGTGGTGGGGCATCGAGGTGGACCTCGAGGGCTATCGCGACCACTGGCTCAGCGAGGGCTTCGCCGAGTTCTCCGGCCTCTGGTACCTGCAGGTGGTGCGGGGGGAGAACAAGCGCTACTTCGAGTTCCTCCGGCGGTACCGGGACGGGATCTTCCTGCGGGGCGCGGAACTGCCCCCGACCGGCATCGGCTACCGGACGTGGTCGGAGCGGGATCCGCTCGATTTCACCAAGGCGATCTACCAGAAGGGCGCGTGGACCCTCCACATGCTCCGGGTCATGATGCTCGACCTGAAGACGATGAAGGAGGACCGGTTCACCGCGATGATGCGGGAGTTCCACCGGACCCATCGCGGCCGGCGCGCGTCCTCGGCGGACTTCCAGCGCGTGGCCGAGCGGCACGCCGGGATGCCGCTGGGGTGGTTCTTCGACCAGTGGGTGAACGGGAGCGCGCTGCCGACCTACCGCGTGGCGCACGGCGTGGACCGCGAGGCTGAGGGATTCCGGGTGAAGCTCCAGGTGGAGCAGCGCGACGTGCCGGGGGACTTCCGCGCCTACGTCCCGGTGACGGTACGGCTCGCGGACGACCGCGAGGCGCGGTTCCGCGTGCTGGTCACGGGGTCGCGGTCCGAGATCATCCTGCCGCTGGTGTTGCCGGCGGAGCCGAAGGAAGTCCTGTTCAACGATCTCGAGGGCGTACTGGCGAAGGTGGAACGGGTGGGGTGGAAGTAGGCGAGGAGCGGGAACTGCCGGTTCGGCTGACCCTACCGCTCGCCGCTCCCTGCTCCCCGCTCCCCCATCTCGTCCAGGCCGATCCCCACGTCCACCAGCGTGTGCGCCCTTACCCACTCCCGCACGAACGGGCTGTCGAAGGCGTAGCCGGTGGCCCTGTCGCCCTTGAGGAGCAGGCCCTGGTCCACCAGCGCCGCGGCGGCGTTGGTGGCGGTGCCGGTGGCGCGGAGGCCGAAGCGCTCCAGAGTCTCCCGCGCCGTGAGGCCCGTCGTCCCGCCCGCCACGGCGCGGAGCACGTTCTGCTGCAGCGGGGAGAGCGCCGCCCACCGCGCCAGCAGCAGGTCGTGCTGCTCCTCGACCAGCTCGGCAAGCGCGGCGTCCACCACCGCCGGCCCGGCCTCACCCGTGGTCCGCGAGCGATCCCACGCCTTCCGCGCCACCTGCACCACGTCGCGGGTGCGCGGCCCCGCCACCTCCACCGCGCGCGCGCCCGCGCCCGCCGGCCGCACCCCGGACTCCTCCATCCGTTCGTCGATCCACCGCGCGAGGTGGTCGGCGTCCATCGGGCCGAACGCGAGGATGTCGAGCATCCCGTAGAACGCCCCGCCCTCGGCCACCATCCGGCGAATCAGCTCCTGCGCCGAGCCGGCGAGCACGTACGAGAGGTGACGGTGATGCTGGATGACGCCGCGGAGGTGCCACTCCGCCGCGTCGCCGCCGAAGCGGTGGATCTCCTGGAACTCGTCGAGCGCCACGCCCAGCACCGTGCCGCGCTCTCCCGCCATCGCGTCGAGGGTGTCCAGCACCGACCCGAGCGCGCGCCGCTGCTCCTCGGGCGACGCCTCGCGCAGACCCACCTGCAGGCTGGGCACCACGAGCCCGGTGCCGCGCTCCGTGCGAAGGGTGAGCCGGGCCTCGAGCCGCTCGGCGAGCGAGGTGGCCAGGTCGCGCCACGTCCGCCCCAGCGAACGCGCCGCGGCCTCGAGCACCCGGTTGCCGGCGTCCACCGCCGTCGTGGCGGTCGAGAGGTCGGCAAGGATGGCGTGCCCACCCTCGGCCTCGATCCGCTCCACCGCCCGGAGGATCGCCGACGTCTTCCCCATCCGCCGTGGGCCGTAGACCAGGAGCTTCGCCCCCGGCTCCCGGAACACCCCCACCAGCCGGGCGACCTCGTCCGCCCGGTCGGTGAAGTGCTCCCCGGAGACCACGCCGTGGATGCGGAAAGCGTTGGTTGGATGAGACATAGACTGCTGTAGATAGTTGAAGTTTACATAATGACAGCTTGTACAGTGTAGCAGATTGCTGCACTAGCCACAAGGGAGGGGAGAAGGGAGAGGGGAGGGGGAAGTCAGCGCGGGGCGAGGTCCAGTGCGCCGTTACTTCTCCCTTCTCCCCTCTCCCCTCCCCAGCTCCCCCGGCGCCCTCGCCAGGCCCACGGCGCCGGCGAGTGCCAGGAGCGTGAGGACGTACGGCAGCATCAGGAAGAGCTGGTAGGGCACGTCGAGGCCCATCGCCTGGAAGACGTACTGGAGCGCCTGGAGCGCGCCGAAGAGGAGTGCCGCGGCGAGGGCGCCCACCGGATGCCAGCGGCCCAGCACGACGATCGCGATGGCGACGAAGCCGCGGCCCGCAGTCATCTTCTCCGCAAAGGTCCCCACCTGCGCCAGCACGAGGCTGCCACCGGCGAGGCCCGCGAGGAGCCCGCCGATGAGCACCGCGGCTGCCCGCACGCGCCGCACCGGGACGCCGGCGGCCCGCGCCGACTCCACGTCCTCCCCCGCGGCCCGGAGTGCCCGACCCCACCGCGTGCGGAAGAGCAGCCACCAGGCCGCCGGCACCGAGGCGTACGCCAGGTAGGTGGGGAGCGGCTGGTGGAAGAGCGCCTCGCCGAGGAGCGGGATGCGCAACAGGCCCGGGAGGGCGATCGGCTCGAGCAGCGGGAGGGTGAGACCGGCGCCCGCCGAGCCGAACGCGGCGCGGAACACCGCCCCGGTGAGCCCCACGGCGCCGAGGGTGAGCGCCGTGCCGGCGATGATCTGCTCGGCACCCGCGCCGATCGCCACCAGCGCGAGGAGGGCCGCCACCCCGAGTCCCGCAGCCGCCGCCGCGAGGAGGCCCGCTTCGGCGCCGCCCGCGGCGGCCGCGAGCGCGCCCGCGAGCGCGCCCGCGAGCATCGCCCCCTCGAGCCCGAGGTTGATGGTGCCGCCGCGCTCGCTCACGGTCTCGCCCACCGCGGCGAGGAGGAGCGGCGTCGCGATCCGCACGGCGGCGGCGAGGAAGCCGGTGATCACCGCGAGCTCAGGCACCGGCCACCACCCTCGACCGCCGTGCCCAGGCGTCCGCCAGCAGCACCACCACGATGACGACCGCCTCCACGACGTACACCGCCACGGACGGCACCCCCGCGTCCCGCTGCATCGCGCCCGCGCCGGCCTCGAGCGCGCCGAAGAGGATCCCGCTCGCCACGATGCCGAGCGGATGCCCGCGCGCGAGGAGGGCGACGGCGATGGCGGTGAATCCGTAGCCGGGCGAGAGGTTCTGGTAGAGCGCGTAGGAGACCCCGCCCACCTCGAGTGCCCCGGCGAGTCCGGCCCCGGCGCCGGAGAGCAGCAGCGCCACGCCCGCGAAGCGGCCCGCGTCCACCCGGCCGATCAGCTCCGCTGCCCTCGGCGCGGCACCGGCGGCGCGCAGCCGGAACCCCCAGATGGTCCGCGCGAGAACGAAGGCCAGCGCCGCCGCGAGCACGAGCGCCACCAGGAAGCCGAGATGAAGCCGGGTGCCCGGGAGGAAGGGGAGCCGCGCCGCCGCCGGGATCGCGGCGCTCTGCGGGTAGATCCCGCTCGGCTCCTGCATCGGCCCCTGCACCATCAGGCTCACCAGCGCCTCGGCGACGAAGTTGAGCAGCAGGGTGCTGATCACCTCGAGCACCCCGAAGCGCCGCTTCAGCACCACTGGCACCAGCACCCAGAGCGCCCCGCCGGTCAGGCCCGCGAGCCAGGTGAGCGCGACGGCCGCCGGCGCCGGCCACGCGCCCGCCTGGAGCGCGACCCAGGTGGCGGCGATCGCCCCGGCGTAGAACTGTCCCTCGGCGCCGATGTTGAGGGCACCGGCCCGGAGCGCCAGGGCGAAGCCGAGCCCGATCACGATGAGCGGGGTGGCACGGAGCAGGGTGGCCGAGGTGAACGCGTTCCAGGAGCCGAACGCGCCGCGCCACAGGGCACCGAGCGCCGCGGCAGGATCGTGGCCTGCGAGGGCGAGGCCGGTGGCGACCAGCACGAGGCCGGCGGCCAGGGCGGCAGCCGGGGTCACGAGGCGCGAGCTGCGAGCTGCGAGACGCGTGACGCGAGTCGCGGGCCGGGAATCCGCCTCGTGACTCACGACTCGCGACTCGTGGCGCGCGTCTCCCCGCCCCCCACCATCACCCTTCCCACCTCTTCACGCCCAGCCCCGGGCCCCATCTCCACCAGCCGCCCGCCGGTCACGACCACCACCCGGGTGCCGAGCTCGAGCACCTCGTCGAGGTCGGTCGAGTGGAAGAGCACCGCCGCACCCGCTGCGGCGGCGGCGCGAAGCTCGGCATGCACCGCGGCCGTCGCCGCGATGTCGAGCCCGCGGGTCGGGTTCTCCGCCACCACCAGCGCCGGCCTCCGGGCGAGCGCCCGCGCCACCACCAGCTTCTGCTGGTTGCCGCCGCTCAGCGTGCGCGCCGGGACCTCCGGCCCCGGGGCGCGCACGTCGTGCTCCCGGAGCAGCGCCGCGGTGCGCTCCCGCGCCTCGCGCCAGTGCATCAGCCCGTGCGCGCTCCATCCCGGGGCGTCGGCCAGGCCGAGCGCGGCGTTCTCCGTCAGGGAGAAGTCGGGGAGCAGCGCCTCGGTGGTCCGGTCGCCGGGGATGAAGGCCGCCTCGCCGGCGCGGTCGACCGTGCCCTCGGCGTGCGCCAGCAACCCGGCCGCGATCCGGAGCAGCTCCCGCTGACCGTTGCCCTCGACGGCCGCGATGCCCACGATCTCGCCGGGGTGGATGGTGAGGGAGGCGGCGGGGAGCGCGATGTGGACGGCGGGACGGCGGGACGACGAGTTGCGGGAGGCGCCGGCATCCGCCCGATCCGCAACCCGCCGTCCCACCGTCCCGCCGTCCCGGCTGCCGCCCAGCATCGCCGCCGCCAGCGACTCCGCCGTCTCCCCCGCCGCGGGCCCCGAGAGGGCCACCCGCCCGGCCCGAAGCACGGTGATCCGGTCCGCCGCGGCGAGCGCCTCCCGGAGCTTGTGGGTGATGAGCACCACCGCCCCACCGTCGTGCGCGAAGCGGCGGACCGTGCCGAGGAGCTCCTCCACCTCCGCCGGCGCGAGGACGCCGGTGGGCTCGTCGAGCAGCAGCACCCTCGCGCCGGGCGCGAGCGCCTTCACGATCTCCAGTCGCTGGCGGAGCGACACCGGCAGCGATTCCGCGCGGGCGTCCGGGTCCAGCGGCAGGCCGAGGCTCGCGCCCAGCTCCGCCACCCGCCGGGCATTCTCCCGCGGCCGCGCCGGCCATCCCGCAGCGAGGGCCACGTTCTCCGCCACGGTGAAGGCCGGCACCGAGGTGAAGTGCTGGTGCACCATCCCGAGCCCGAGCCGGCGCGCGTCGCGCGGCGAGCGGATCGCCGCGGGCCGGCCGTCCACCGCGATGGCGCCGGCGTCCGGAGCGACCATCCCGTATGCCACGTGCATCAGCGTGGACTTGCCGGCGCCGTTCTCGCCCAGGAGCGCGTGCACCTCGCCGGCGGCGACGGCGAAGTCCACGCCGTCGAGGGCGCGTACCGGCCCGAAGGACTTCGACATGCCGGTGAGGGAGAGCAGGGGCGGGGTCACGGGGAGAGGGAACAGGGGAGAGGGGAGAGGGGAGGTCCTGCCGCCCTACCTCCCCGTCGGCAGGTCGAAGAAGGTCCACGGAAGCCCGAAGCTCCCGCCCAGCTTCTCCGCCAGCGCCTTCACCCCGAGCGTCTCGGTGGCGTAGTGGCCGCCGTAGAGGACGTTGATGCCGCCCTCCATCGCGTCGAACCAGGTGTGGTGCGTGCCCTCGCCGGTGACGAACGTGTCGCAGCCCGCGTCGCGGGCGGCTGCGATCATCATCCCGGCGCCGCCGGTGACGATGCCCACGCGGCGGCAGCGTTCCGGCCCGCCGGGGATGAGCTGCACCCGCCCGACGAGGACGCGGCGGAGCCGGTCGGCCAGCTCCTCGCGCGGGAGGTCCACCGTGCCCAGCACCCCGATGGGCACGCCCTGGTACGCGCCCCACCACTCCTCGACCGGGATCCCGAGCCGGGCGGCGAGGAGCGGGTTGTTGCCCACCTCGGGATGCAGGTCCAGGGGGTTGTGCGCGGAGTAGACCGCCACGTCACCGCGGAGGGCGGCGGCGAGCCGGCGGTGGCGCCGCCCGGTGAGCGGGAGGTTGCCGTCCCAGAAGAGCCCGTGGTGCACCAGGAGGAGCGTGCCCCGGCCCCGCGCGGCGGCGAACTCGATGGATGCCTGGCTCGCGTCCACCGCGGCCACGATCCGCTCGACCGCCCCGGAGTTCTCGACCTGCAGTCCGTTGAGCGCGCGGTCGCTGTCGGGGACCGTGGCGATGCGCAGGTATTCGTCGAGGTGGCAGGTGATGTCGGTGAGATTCATGGGCAGCTGGGACGGCTGGGACGGCTCGGCGGAGGGAGCCGCGGGGGTCGAGGGCGCCCGGGTCGGCGACGCGCACGCGGAGCGACACAGTCCCCACGCCAGCCGCAATCAGGCGCCCGAGGCCCCCGCGGCTCCGGACGATTCTACACCGCGATCGCGCACCTGACCATCGGCGGCGACGATCGAATCCCTCGCCGCATCCACCAGCGCCCAGATCGAATCCGGCACCGCGTCCCGCGCCTGCGGGTTCACCTCGAGCCGGATCACCCCGCTCGCCAGGCCGAAGCTCTCCACCTTCGGGGTGAACCGCCCCTCCTTCACCTCCCGCGCCACCGCGAGGATGGCCCGCGGGAGGTCGATCACCGCCGAGGCAACCACGCGGTCCGGCACCAGGGCCGACTGGACCGCGTTGGCGCCGAAGATCCACGTCCCCGGCGTCTCCCGCACCGCCTGGAAGACGCCGAGCGCCGCGGCGTCGGCGTTGTGGTGGAACACGTCGGCGCCGGCACGCGTGAGCGCCAGCGCCGCCTCGCGGCCCGCCGCCGCGTCGTCGAAGTTGTTGAGGTAGGTGAAGCGGCTCTCCACGCCCGGCCGGGTGACCGCCGCGCCCGCCGCCCACGCCTCGTATGCCGCCCTGATCGGCGGGAGCTCGATGCCCCCCACGAAGCCGATCGTGCCGGTGCGGGTGAGCGCGCCCGCGACGAGCCCCGCGAGGTAGCTCGCCTCGTGCAGCCGGAAGATGAGCGGGGCCACGTTGCCCTGCACCCGCTCGCCCGACGTGATGATGAAGACGGTGCCGGGATGGTCGGCGGCCACGCGCTCGGCCGCGCCCTGGAACTCGAAGCCGTGGCCGAAGACCACGGCGTACCCCTCGGCGGCGTAGGTGCGGAGCGCTTCCTCCTGCTCCGCGGGCGTCCGCGCCTCCACGTGGCTCACGCCGGCGCCGAGGGAGTCGCGCACCTGACCGAGCCCCTCGTACGCCCCGGCGTTCCACGCCGCGTCCGCGATGGAACCCGGCGTCACCAGCGCCACCCGGAACCCCCCCGGCGCCCCGCCCCCGCCCCCGCCGCACGCCGCCACCGCGGCCAGCAGCGCGGGGAGGAGGCGGTGGAGCGCCGGCATCAGGACT
Organism: uncultured Gemmatimonadales bacterium; assembly: GCA_963717315.1. Taxonomy (GTDB): domain Bacteria; phylum Gemmatimonadota; class Gemmatimonadetes; order Gemmatimonadales; family GWC2-71-9; genus JAICEH01. The sequence continues at coordinate 23,776 of CAVQWA010000039.1, read as the reverse complement.
CGGACCAGGCCGGCATCTGTTCGTCGCTCTTCGCCGGCGCGGCCATCCGGCGTTCGGCGGCCTCGCCCATCTTGATCTCGCCGTTCACCTGCCCCCCCTCGACCACGAGGATCCGGGTGGTGTGGATGTCGCCGGCGATCACCGCGGTGGCCTGCACCTCCACCCGCTCCTCCGCGTGGATGATGCCGCGCACCGTGCCGCCCACCACCGCCTCCCGGGTGTGCAGGTCGCCGTCGATCGTGGCGCCGGGCGACACCAGCACCTGGGTGCCGGCGCGGATGGTGCCGCGGACCGCGCCCTCCACCTTGATCACGCCCTCGGTCTCGAGGTCGCCGGTGATGGTCATGTCCTTGCCGATGATCGAGACCGCGGTCGGCTCGCCCCGCCGGCGCTGCGGCTCGGGGGCGCCGCCCTCGCGGGCGGGAGTGGAGGAGGAGAAGATCGCCATCAGTGCCTGTCCTCTCGCACGAAGGTGAGCGGATCCAGCGGCCGGTCGCCGCGGCGGACTTCGAAATGGAGGTGCGGCGCCGTCGAGCGCCCGGTGTTCCCCGACAGCCCGAGAACCGCCCCCCGCGGTACGGTGTCGCCCACCGCCACCGTCAGGCGGGAGAGATGCCCGTACATCGTGCGGAGGTCGCCGGGGTGCTGGAGGAGGACGTGCAGGCCGTAGACCGGATCGGGAGCGGCGAGCAGGACCACGCCGCCCCCGGCAGCACGCACCACCTGCCCCACGGGCACCGCAATGTCGATGCCCACGTGCTCCTCCTCGACCCCGTTCGGCGCGATCGCCCCCCGGGTCAGGTAGCCCGGCTCGTCGAGCGGCCACCGGTCGGGCGCCGAGGGGCCCGGACCCGCGGTGGCCCCGGCCCCGGGGATCGGCACCCGCAGCGCCGGCGCGGCCACCAGGGCCGCGGCCGGCGCGCCTTCGACGGCACGGGCGGAGTCGGGCAGCCCCATCACCGCGCGGACCCGGCCGTAGCGCGCCTCGGCGCTGTCGAGCGCCGCGGCCAGCTGTTCCACCCGGGCGTTCTCCGCCTCCAGCTCGGCGATCCGGCCCCGGAGGAGGGGCACCGATCCGGCGGCCCGCAAGATCGGGACGTAGAATGCCACGCCCGCCAGGAGGGCCAGCCCGAGCACAATGGCCCCCCCGACCGCCGCGCGGAAGACCCAGACCGGGAGCCGCCAGGAACGGCTGGCCGACGCGTCCTCGGTGTGGATCATCACCGTGACGCGCTTCGGGACGCGCCGGCTCATCCCTCGTAGGGCCGGCCAAGGATGAGCTCGAGCAGCCGGGCGAGGTCGTCGTGGCTGTAGTAGCTGATCGCGAGCGTGCCGCGGCCCTTCCGCCTGGCGGTGAGGCGGACGTCGGTGGCGAGGCGCTTCCGCAGGACGTCCTCGATGCGGCGGGCCTCAGCGCTCTGCGCGGTGCGAGGGGAGACGGGGGGGGAGACGGTTCTTCCTCCCACCCTTCAGGCCTCGCGCGACGCGGTCCTCGAGCTCGCGCACCGACCAGCCGTGCTCGACGGCGGCGGCGGCCATCTTCACCAGCGCCTTCCCTTCCTCGAGCGCGAGCAGCGCGCGGCCGTGGCCCGCCGAGAGGGTCCCGTCCTCGAGCATCCCCTGCACCCGTTCCGGGAGCTTGAGGAGCCGGAGGGTGTTGGCCACCAGCGGGCGGCTCTTGCCCACGAGGCGCGCCACCTCCGCCTGCGGCAGCCCGAACTGTTCCTGCAGGCGCTGGTAGCCGCGCGCCTCGTCCATCGGGGTGAGCTGGTCGCGCTGGAGGTTCTCGATCAGCGCCAGGGTGAGGAGGGTCCGGTCGTCGGCCTCCTTCACCACGGCGGGGATGCGGGTCCAGCCGAGCTTCCCGGCGGCGCGCCAGCGGCGCTCGCCCGCGATCAACTGCCAGCGGCCCTCGCCGTGCGGCCGCACCACCACCGGCTGGAGCAGCCCCGACGCCTCGATCGAGGCGGCGAGCTCGGCCAGCGCGTCGTCGTCCCAGCGCTGGCGCGGCTGGAAGGGGTTGGGCTCGACCGCGGTGATCGGGAGATCGCGGAGCAGGCCCTCCTTCCGGGCCTCCTCCTTCGAGATCGGCCCGAGCAGCGCCTCGAGCCCGCGACCGAGCCGCCGCTGCCCGCCCCCGCCGGCCGCCGTCACCCGGCCGCCTCCGCCGCGGCCCGCGCCTCGCCGGCGCCCTCGACCCGGCGCATCAGCTCCTGTGCCACCGAGAGGTAGCTCCTGGCCCCCACCGACTGCGCGTCGTAGAGGAGGATCGGCTTCCCGAAGCTCGGCGCCTCCGCGAGCCGCACGTTCCGCGGGATCACCGTCCGGAACACCTTCGCGCCGAAGTACTCCTTGGCGTCGGCGGCCACCTGCCGGCAGAGGTTGAGCCGGGAGTCGTACATCGTGAGCAGCACGCCGTCTATGGCGAGCGCCGGGTTGAAGTTCTGCTGGACCAGGCGGACGGTGTTGAGCAACTGGGAGATCCCCTCCAGCGCGTAGTATTCGCACTGGATCGGGATGATCACGCCGTCGGCGGCGGTGAGGACGTTCAGGGTGAGGAGGCCGAGCGACGGCGGGCAGTCCATCAGGACGTAGTGGTAGTTGGCCTCGACCTGCGCCAGCGCGCGGCGCAGTGCCGTCTGCCGCCCTTCCTGGTCCACCAGCTCGATCTCGGCGGCGGCCAGGTCCTGGGTGGCGGGAAGGACGTCGAGGAAGGGCAGGGTGACGCCGCGGACGATCGCGTCGGCGGTGGCCCGGCCCTCGACCACCGCCTCGTACACCGAGGGCCCCATCAGGGCCTCGCGCGGCACCCCGACGCCGCTCGTGGCGTTGCCCTGGGGATCGGCGTCCACCAGCAGGGTCCTCCTCTCCGCGATCGCGAGCGACGCGGCGAGGTTGACGGCGGTCGTCGTCTTCCCGACGCCGCCCTTCTGGTTCGCGATGGCGAGGATCCGGGCCATGCCCCTGCCGGGAGGGAGAGAGGGCGGGGCGTCAGGCCCCACCCGCAAGAGACACAACAATATAGGCGGGGAAGGGAGAGGGGGGAGGCGGCGGGGCGGGCGAGGACGGGCGAGGGCGGGCGAGGAACAGGGAACGGGGAGCAGGGAACGGGGCGGAGCGATGAATGGCGTCGTCGCGATGGTGTGGTGCCGGATGAGGTCAGTGCGTCAAGCGCATGTCCCATTGAGCTTTGGATAGTCGTAGCCGGCGCTGGTGGCAGGCTGCTGCCGCGATGCTGTCGGAAGACTGTCACCACCCATCCAGCCATCCAGCCCTCCACCTCAGCCAGCCCTCCCATCCCGATCCACGAACCGCACCGCCGGACTGGCTGGGGATAGCTGGATGGCTGGGCTCCGGTCCCCGGCCTCCGGCACCACCCGCCCGGGGTGGTCCGCGAGCTGGCGGGGGTTCCTCGAGCGGAGATCGGGCCGGTGAGTGGAGCGCGGCAATCTGTTCGTAGATAAAGTATGACAAGTGTGTATTGCGACACTCCAGATTGCTCACCGCGGAGGCGCGGAGGAGTCGTGGAGGGCCGCGGAACCCGGGGAATGCCTTTTCACCGCAGAGGCGCAGGGGACGCAGAGAACAACAACGGACACGGAACTTGTTTGCCCCCCCCCCCCGTGCAATCCGACCGGGGTGGGGCGGGGCAAACAACCCGGATCAGTCCGGATCAGTTGCGGTCTCTGCGCCCTCTGCGCCTCTGCGGTGAGTCACTGGCCGTGGTCGAGAGGGGCGGGGCGGGGCAAACAACCCGGATCAGTCCGATCAGTTGCGGTCTCTGCGCCCTCTGCGCCTCTGCGGTGAGTCTGGCCGTGGTCGGGCGGGGCGGGGCAAACAACCCGGATCAGTTGCGGTCTCTGCGCCCTCTGCGCCTCTGCGGTGAGTCACTGGCCGTGGTCGAGCGGGGCGGGGCAAACAACCCGGATCAGTTGCGGTCTCTGCGACCCCCTGCGCCTCTGCGGTGAATCCCTCCGCGGCCCTTCGCGACTCCTCCGCGCCTCCGCGGTGAACGCGGAGTTTCACGTGAAACACCACCCTACCGCCGCTTGAGGACCTCCATCACCAGCGCCTGGAGGTCGGCCGGCGAGACCCCGGGGATCCGCCCGGCCTGGCCCAGGGTGGCCGGCCGCCGAGCCGCGAGCTTCTCCCGAGCCTCCCAGGAGAGCGAAAGAAGCGCCGGGTAGTCCATCCCCTCCGGCAGCTCGAACCCCTCCATCCGCGCCATCCGCCCCGCCCTCTCCCGTTCCCGCACCAGGTATCCCCCGTACTTGAGCTCGACGTCCGCCCAGTCGGCCTCTCCCGTGAGCCCGGCCGCGGCCAGCAGGCCGTCCAGCGGAATCGTGGGTCGCCGCGCCAGCTCGGCGATTCGCACCGGCTCCGCGATCGGCGAGCTCCGGCCGGCCCTCAGCACCGGATTCGCCTGCTCCGGCGCAATCGCGGTGGCACGCGCAAGCTCGAGGGTGCGGTCCTCCCGCTCCAGCCGCTCGTGCGCCGCACGCCGCTCGGCGTCGGTCAGGAGCCCCAGCCGCTCGGCCAGCGGCAGCAGGCGCCGCAGCGCGTTGTCCTGCCGGAGCAGGAGCCGGTATTCCGCTCGGCTGGTGAAGAGCCGGTAGGGCTCGTCCACCCCCCGGGTGACGAGGTCGTCCGCCAGCACCCCGATCATCGCCTCGGCCCGCCCCAGCCGCACCGGCTCGATGCCGAGCGCGGACGCGGCGGCGTTGAGGCCGGCGAGCACCCCCTGCCCGGCGGCCTCCTCGTATCCGGTCGTCCCGTTGATCTGCCCGGCGAAGAAGAGCCCGGGGATCGCCCGCACCTCGAACTCGGCCGTGAGCTGGGTCGGCGGGAAGTAGTCGTACTCGATGGCGTACCCCGGCCGGGTCATCCGGGCCTCCTCCAGGCCGGGCACCGTCCGGATGAACGCCTCCTGGACCGCCGGCGGGAGCGAGGTAGAGAGCCCGTTGACGTAGAGCTCGTCAGTGCCCAGCCCCTCCGGCTCGAGGAAGACCTGGTGACGCTCGGCGGTCGGGAACTTCACCACCTTGTCCTCGACCGACGGGCAATGGCGCGGGCCCCGCCCGCTGATCGCTCCGCCATAGAGTGCCGATTCGGCGAGGTGCTGCGCGATGACCTCCCTCGTCTCGGCGGTGGTCCAGGTGAGCCAGCAGGGGAGCTCGCCCGCTCGCTCGGTCGCGTCGAAGTGGGAGAACCGGCCGGGGCACGGGTCGCCGTCCTGCCGCACCGTCCGGGTGTAATCCACCGAGCGCCCGTCCAGCCTCGGTGGGGTTCCGGTCTTGAAGCGTCCGACTACAAGTCCTTCGTTTTCAAGTACTTGTGCAAGCTCAACCGATGGCGCGTCCCCGGCGCGACCGGCCGGCACCCGGGTGTCGGTACCCAGATGAATCTGGCCGCGGAGGAAGGTGCCGGCGGTGAGGACGACTGCACGAGCCTCGATGAGGGAACCGTCGAGGGTGGTGACGCCGGCCAGCCGCCCGGCGCGGAACACCAGGCCGGCCACGGTGCCTTCGCGCAGCTCGAGCCCTGGCTGCGCGTCGAGCAGTGCGCGCACCGCGGTGCGGTAGAGCGCGCGATCGCATTGTGCGCGGGGCGACCAGACGGCGGGGCCCTTCGAGCGGTTGAGCATCCGGAACTGGATCGTCGCGCGATCCGCCGCTCGGCCCATTACGCCGCCGAGCGCATCCACTTCGCGCACCACGGTGCCCTTGGCGATCCCGCCGATCGCGGGATTGCAGGACATCTGGCCGATGGTCTCGAGGCGCTGGGTGAGGAGGAGCGTGCGGGCACCGCGCCGAGCGGCCGCGGTGGCGGCTTCGGCGCCGGCGTGGCCGGCGCCGATCACGAGGACGTCGTAGGGGGGCACGGGGCAGCAATCTAGCGCCCGGAGGCCGAGTGCCTAGTGCCCGAGGGGGCCTAGTCGGTGGTATCAGCCTCCGCCGGTGGCCCGGCCGCCTCATCCACCGTCAGCATCGACTCGCCGCGCGGGTCCACGCCGATCCCGGCGCGGGTGCGGCCGTTCCGGTCGGCGAAGACCAGCGTCACCGAGCCGTTCGGGTTGATGCCGTAGGCGGTGCGGGTGCTGCCGCTTGCGTCGGCGAAGGCGAGCGAGCCGGTGGCGTCGGGGAGGAGGGCCAGCACCACGCGCGGGTTGCCGGCGCTGTCGCTGAAGCTCATCCCCGCCGAGCCGTCGGCGAGGAGGTTGAGCGTGACGCTCCGCCGGTCGGCGCCGCCCTGGAGGGTGAGCCGGAGCGTCCCGTCGTCGCCGAAGCCCCAGGCGCCGCGGATCTGGCCGGTCCTGTCGCGCAGCACGAACGACCGCGCCTCGAGCACGTCGGCCACGAGGCCCGGCATTCCGCGCCGGCTCGCCATGTAGATCACCGCGGCGGCGAGGCCGAGCGTCACGGCGAGGAGCGCCATCGTGAAGGTGGAGATGCGCCGGACCCGGGCGTTCTCCCGCTCGACGGCCTCGAGGCGACGCACCAGGACGGGGTCGTGCGCGGGGGGGCTGGGGTCGGTGTTGGGCATGGGGTTGCGGGGCAAGGGTGGTCGGACAGACTGACAGTCGGGCAGTCGGTCCGTCCGACTGTCCGACCGTCCGTCAGACCGACGTCGGGAAGTCCAGGAAGTACGACCGGCCCGACCGCCGGATCAGGTCCTCGGAGAGCGTCGGCTCCACCTCGAGGTACTTCGCGAAGTCGATCAGGTGGTCCACGATGTCGCGCGGGTGGCAGCCCCGCGGCGCGATCAGGTAGTTCTCGTAGAACTCGCCGTACACCTGCCGCACCGCCCGCACGTCGTACTCGAGCCCCTTCTCCTCGCAGTAGCGGCGGAAGATGAGCGCGTACTGGTCCGGGGTGGGGCTCTCGATCCTGATCTTGTAGTGGATCCGGCGGAGGAAGGCCTCCTCCACCAGTCCCTTCGGATCAATGTTGGTCGAGAAGATGACCAGGGAGTCGAACGGGACCGGGAACTTCGACCCGGTGTGCAGGGTGAGGAAGTCCACCCGCTTCTCGAGCGGCACGATCCAGCGGTTGAGGAGGTCGCGCGGCGGCACCCGCTGGCGGCCGAAGTCGTCCACGATGAGCACGCCGCCGTTCGCCTTCACCTGGAACGGGGCCTGGTACATCTTGGTGTAGGTGTCGTACTGCAGGTCGAGCTGCTCCAGCGTGAGCTCGCCGCCGGTGAGCACCACCGGCCGCCGCACGTGCACCCAGCGCCGGTCGTACGGCGCCGCCGCCTGCATCAGCTCCCCCATCAGCCCCTCGGCGGGCTCCGGCTCCGGCACCCGGCGGTGGTACACCGGGTCGAAGAGCACGATGATCTGCCCGTCCACCTCGATCGCGTAGGGAACGTAGATGTCCCCGCCGAGCAGCCCGGCGATGGTCTCCGCCGCCGCGGTCTTGCCGTTGCCCGACTCGCCGTAGAGGAACATCGAGCGGGCGGAGTTGATGGCGGGGCCGATCTGGTCGAGGGTCTCGTCGTTCAGCACCAGCCAGCTGAAGGCCTGCTCCAGCTCGGCCCGGGTGACGTGGGCGTGACTGATGGACTGGGCGCGGAGCATCCGGCGGTACTGCTCCAGCGGCACCGGCGCGGGGCCGACGTACATGCTGGTCTCGAGCGCCTCGCGCCCGCGGTCGCGGCCCGCCTGGGTCAGGTCGAAGACGTACCCCGTCCGGCTCGGCCCGTGGGTGCCGCGCACCTCCACCATCCGGCGGTGCTGCAGGGTGAGCAGCTGCTCGTCGAGGAAGGGGAAGGGAAGCTTGATGGACTCGAGCAGCTCGAGGCCGGTGCGCGCGCCCGACACGTAGAGCGTCTTGAGGAGGAGGTCCACGATGAACTCCTCCGACAGCCCGGTGTCCGCCACGGTCTGCGGCGGCTGCGGGATCGCGTCCTGCCCCTCCTCGGGGCTCTCGGCGACGGCCGCGCCCGGTACGAAGCCCTGACTCATCCGACCTCCTGCCATTCGAGCCGGTGACCCACCCGCGTACCGGTGCGGGCGAGGGTGCCGGGGGCGAGCTCGAGCGCCGCCCAGGCCTCGCGGTGGTACTTCGTCCGCCCGCCCGGCGCGAGGTCCGGGTAGGCCGCCACGACGCGTCCCTCGCGGTCGAGGAAGGCGACGTCGAGCGGGTACCGCATCCCCATCATGTGCACCGCCCGGCAGGGGAGGAGGAGGAGCCCCTCCTCCGGGCCCGGCGCCGGTCGGCCGAGCATGCCGCGGAGGCGCCGGAGGGCGCTGTCCGCCAGGCCCACGCGTGCCGCCACCGGCGCGCCGTCGCCGCGGCGCACCGCCACCCGACGCATCAGACTGCGGACAGGCCCCGGATCACCTGGATCACGGCCGGACCCAGGATGACCACGAACATCGCGGGGAAGATGAAGAACACCAGCGGGAAGAGCATCTTGATCGCGGTCTTCGCCGCCGCTTCCTCCGCCCGCTGGCGCCGCTTGGTCCGGAGCACGTCGGCGTGCACCCGCAGCGCGTCGGCGATGGAGGTGCCGAACCGGTCGGTCTGGATCAGCATCCCGACGAAGGACTGGATGTCCTCGACGCCGGTGCGCTCGCCCAGGTTCCGGAGCGCCTCGTCGCGCGGGGTCCCGGCCCGGATCTCCAGGTTGGTGAGCTCGAGCTGCTCGCCCAGCACCGGGCTCACGTGGCCGATCTCCGCCGCCACGCGGACCATCGCCTGGTTGAGCCCGAGGCCCGCCTCCACGCAGACGACCAGCAGGTCGAGCGCATCCGGGAGCGCCTTCACCATCTCCTTCTGGCGCTTCCGCGTTCGGCTGTTGACGACCATCCCCGGGAAGAGCCAGCCGATCGCGAAGCCCCAGAGCGCCCCCAGGACCGCTCCCCACACCGGCAGGCCGAGGATCGGGATCGCGAGGAGCACCAGGATCGTGAGGCCGACGGAGAGCACGAAGCGGGTGCCGAGGAAGATCGCCACCGCGCTGGGGCTGGTGTATCCCGCCTGGACCATCCGGCGCCGGATCCCGACGAGGTCGGCCTTCCGGGTCTGCATCCGGCCGCCGATCTCCTCGAGGATCTCCTGGAGGCGCTCCGACCGGTCCTGCCGCTGTCGGCGCTTGTACGCGTCCCGGAGCGGGTCCTCCACCGCGCCCATCTCCTCCAGCCGCCGGATCGCCTCCGGCGGCGCCGGCGCGAGCTGGATCAGGAAGGCCGCCAGGGAGAAGATGGCGAGGCCGGCGAGTGCCACGATGACGAGGAGCACGGCCGCCTCAGATCTCGATGTTGACGATCTTGCGGATCCAGAGGAATCCGCAGACCTGGAAGAAGAGGGCGGCCACCAGCATGGCCTTGCCGGCGTCGTTGGTGAACAGCTCCATGATGTAGGAGCGGTTGAGCAGGAAGACCGCGCCGCCCACCGCGATGGGGAGGCAGGCCAGGATGTACCCCGAGAGCCGGCCCTGGGCGGTGATCACCCGCAACTGGCGGCGGATCTTGAACCGCTCCCGGATCACGTAGGAGAGGTTGTCGAGGATCTCGGCCAGGTTGCCGCCCACCTCCCGCTGCACCAGCACGGCGGTCACCAGGATCCGGGTGTCCACCAGCGGCACCCGGTCCGCCAGGCCGAACATCGTCTCGTCGAAGTTGAGCCCGAAGCGCTGTTCCTCGAACACCCGGCGGAACTCCTCGGCCACGGGATCCCGCGCCTCCTCCGCCACCATCTTGAACCCCGCCGACAGCGGGTGACCGGCCCGGATGGCCCGCCCGATCAGGTCGATCGCGTCGGGGAGCTGCTCCTCGAACATCCGCAGCCGCCTCGACGCGCGGCGCCGGGCGTGGATGTACGGGAGCAGCGCGCCGAGGGCCGTCGCCAGGATCGCGAGGGGGAGGTAGCGGCTGAGGAGGAAGACCATCAGCCCGAAGCCGACGCCGAGGCCCAGGGTGAGCAGGAAGAACGTGGAGAGGCTCCACGGCGTCCGGCCCCGGTCGAGCAGGATGGCCACATCCTGCATCGAGGGCACCCGGTGCAGCACCGGGTCGAGCGCGCCCGGCTTCAGCTGCGCCCGGCGGAAGAGCTCGCGACCGTCGTCGTCCAGGGTGTCCTCGGCGAAGCGCTGGAGCTGCTTCACCACGTTCCGGGCCCGCATCCGGTCGCGGATGAACTCCCCGAGGAACACGACCGAGACCGTGCCCAGGGCCACGGCCGCGAAGACGACCAGGGCGGTCACGAAGGTCGGGTCCATCGCCTATCGCCTTCCCTGCTCGACGCCGAGGTTCTCGAAGAGGAGCGAGCTGAGCTTGATGCCATACGCCTGGAGCCGGTCGGCGAACTTGGGCCGGATGCCGGTGGCCTTGAACCGGCCCACCACCCGCCCGTCCTCGTCCACCCCCTGGCGGTCGTAGATGAAGATGTCCTGCATCGTGATGACCTCGCCCTCCATCCCCACGATCTCGGAGACCTGGATCACCTTGCGGCTGCCGTCGCCGAGGCGGGCCACCTGGATGACCACGTTGATGGCGCTCGCGATCTGCTGCCGCATCGCCCGCTCCGGGAGGTGGAGCGAGGCCATCGCGATCATCGTCTCGAGGCGCGAGAGCGCGTCCCGCGGGCTGTTCGAGTGGATGGTGGTGAGCGAGCCGTCGTGGCCGGTGTTCATCGCCTGCAGCATGTCCACCGCCTCGGCGCCGCGCACCTCGCCCACCACGATCCGGTCGGGCCGCATCCGGAGGGCGTTGACGAGGAGCAGGCGCTGGGGAATGGCCCCGGCACCCTCGATGTTGGGCGGCCGGGTCTCGAGCCGCACCACGTGGGGCTGGCGGAGCTGGAGCTCGGCCGAGTCCTCGATGGTGACGATCCGCTCGGTCACCGGGATGAAGCCGGAGAGGATGTTGAGCAGCGTCGTCTTGCCCGAGCCGGTGCCGCCCGAGATGAGCACGTTGAGCCGGGCCTGCACGATGCCCCGGAGCAGCTCGAGCATCGCCTCGGTGAGCGACTCGGTGCGGAGCAGGTCCTCACCCGTCAGCGCGTCGCGCTTGAACTTCCGGATCGAGAGGTGGGGGCCGTCGAGCGCCAGCGGCTTGATGATGGCGTTCACGCGGGAGCCGTCGGGGAGCCGGGCGTCCACCATCGGGGAGCTGTCGTCAATGCGCCGGCCCACCGCCGAGACGATCCGGTCGATCACCTGCAGGAGGTGGCGGTCATCCTGGAAGCGGATGTCGGTGACCTCGAGCTTCCCGTACCGCTCGATGTAGACCTGCTTCCAGGTGTTCACCAGGATGTCCGACACCTGGGGGTCGTTCATCAGCGGCTCGAGCGGCCCGAGGCCGAAGATCTCGTCCAGGACCTGGACGACCAGCTCCTCCCGCTCGTCGAAGTTGAGCGGCGCCTTCTCCTGCCCGATCAGGTCGTGGACCACCTTGCGGATGGCGTCCACCACCTGCTCGCGCTCCATCTTGTCGAGGTTCGCGAGGTTGAGCCGCTCGAGCAGCTTGCGGTGGATCCGTCCCTTGAGGAGCGCCCGCTCGTGCGCGGCGTTGGCGAGGGGATCCTCGACCCGCGGGGCCCCCGGTGCGGCGCGCTTCGGCTTCGGGGCCTCGGGCGGCGTGGCCGGCGCCTCCCAGGGGAGGGGCGCACGGCCGGAGGGGATGGTCATTCGTCAGGTCCCTTGCTTCCCGGCCTTGCCGGGATCTGCCGTGCGGAAGGAGCCGGCGAGCCGGCCCAGCAGGCCGCCCTGGGGCCGGCCGTTCACGTGCGGCTTGCCGGCGCCGGCCCCCGCGCCTGCGCCGACCAGCCGGCCCGCAAGCGCCCTGAGGTCCCGGGTGACCGGGGACTTGCCCAGCTGGAGCACCAGCGGCTTGCCGCTGTTGATCGAGGCGATCACCGCCTCGTAGTCGTTGGCCAGCGTGGCGTAGACCGGGAGCCCGAGCGTCTTCTGGACGTCCTTGAGCGAGATCTCGTCGTTCGGGTTGTAGCGGTTGATCACCAGCCGCACCTGCTCGTCGGCCCGCGGCATCACCCGGCGGATGAGCGGGAGCCCGCGCTGGATGTTCCGGAGGCTCGGCAGGTCCACCGTGGCCACGAGGAAGACGTCGTCCGACTGCTCGAACGCCGCGAGGGTGGAGGGGCCGAACGACTTCGCGTCCACGAAGACGTAGTCGTACTGGGTCCGGAGGTAGGCGAGGATGTTCCGCACCTGCTCCTCCGACACCGCGGCTGCCTTGTCGGGGTGGTAGGGCGCCGAGAGGAGGTGCACCCCGCTCGAGTGCTGCTCGATGTAGGACGCCAGCAGCCCCGTGTCCATCCGGTGGAAGTTCTGCACCAGGTCCACGAAGTTGAACTGCGGCTGCACGCCGAGGAGCAGCGAGATCTCGCCCAGCTCGGGGTCGAGGTCCACCAGCAGGGTCTTCTTCCCGGTGCGCTTGTGCACCTCGATGGCCAGGTTGGTGGCCACCGTGGTGGCCCCGGAGCCGCCCTTCGCGCTGAAGAAGGTGTAGACCTTGCCCTGCCCGCTCGGCGTGTCGCTGCCCGGCAGCTTCTCGCGGAGCCGCGGAAGGGCATCGAGCACCGCCTTGTGCTCCAGCGGCAGCGGGAAGAACTCCGCCACGCCCGCCCGCATCGCGGCCAGCAGCGCCTCGGCGGAGAGCAGGGGGCCGAGGAGCACCACCGCCAGCGGCTGGGTGCCGCCGGCGAGGTGCCGGGCCAGCGCGAGGCCGGTGTCGGAGTCCTCCTGGATGTCGATGAACACGACCGCCGGGGCGCACGCCTGGATCGCGTGCACCTGGTCGGCCGTCAACTCGGCGAACCCGGTGGTCACGTCCTGGATGATGGCCAGAGCCCCCTGGGACTCGCGGGCCACCCCGTGGATCGCTTCACGCAACGCGGCGTCCCGTGATGCCAGGACGCCGCGGAGGAGGGACTGGGTCATCCTAACTCGCGACGGCTGCAGGGTTTACTGGCGTCCGGCGGCTCCGGACATTCCCGGTAACCTCCCGACCTGTCGCTACAGTGGCAAGAGCTATTCCACAAGCTTCAGGATCTTGGTCAGCGACCCTTCCACCGGGCCCTCGTCGGTGCCCGGCGCGCGGCCGATGTAGCGGGCCACCACCGCCTTGTGCCGATTGTCGAACTCCTCGATGAAGATCAGCGCCAGGTTGTTGAACTGCATCTGGGTGCGGCCGTTGCCGACGTAGTTCGGGTCCATCATCGGCACGATGGCCACCCGCGGGCTCGCCAGCCAGTTGTCACCCCAGGCGGAGTTCGCCACCCGGCCCTCGTCGTAGCAGGTGCCGCCGATGCACTTGGTGTTGTCGGTCTCCACCCAGACGGCGTCGGGGTCGAGTGCGAAGAGGGAATCAAGCCCCTGCTTCGTCGGTCCGATCATGTTGCCCGGCTTGTTGATGTCGCAGCCGGGGGCGGGATCGCCGCCGCCGCCGTCACAGACTTCGGGGTTGTAGATCTCGTTCAGGCTGATGGGGGCGGTATTGCACCCCCAGATCGCTTCCCGGTATCCCTGCGCCCCGGGGTTCGTCCCCGGCAGGGTCCAGGGATAGAAGTTGCCCGGCGCCGGCGCGGCCTGGGGGTCGGAGTGCTTGATGATCATCACCCGGCCCTGGTCGCGATAGTACTGCTTGCCGTCGTAGATGAGGTTGTTGCGCCAGTCGCTCCCCAGCCCGGTCTGCGTGGTGTTCGGGGCGTCGTCCTCGAAGCGTTCGTAGCGGTCCCCTTCGTCGGGCTCGAACTCCCACTCCTCGTCGTCCGGGTCCTTGCCGCCACCCTGCTGGCCGTCGTTGTCCATCCAGCGGTTCGCGATGACGATGTCGTCGCCCGGGTCCTCCCAGTAATCCGGGATCGCGAACGGCTTGACGCACTTGGCGGTGCCGGCCTCGTGCGCCTCCGCGGCGGCGTGGGCGCCGATCGGCACCGTGGCCACCCCGAAGAGCCGCGCGAACCAGGTCTGCACCGCGGCGCGGCGCACCCACACCCGCACCTTGGCGCTGTCGGTGATGACCTGGACCGTCACCTCGGAGGGGACGATGACGCCGCCCGTCATGTAGTTCTTCTGGGCGTAATCCATCGCGCGGGCATTGGCGGTGTCGTCCGCCACCGGGTCCGTGCGGTCGTGGTCGAGGAAGGAGCTCGCCCCGGCCAGTGCGGCGGCGTCGGCGGCGCGCTGGGCCTCGCCCCGGGTCTTGTAGAGCATCCCGAGGTCGATGGCCAGCGCCATCACGGAGAGCATCCCGAGGATGGTGACGGCGACAAAGGCGAGCGAGGCACCGCGCTGGTTGCGCAGCGGATGGAGCAGGGTGCGGATCATTGCCGGTACTCTGCCTTCCTTGCCCGGGGGGGGGACCGGGCCTCCGGGGCCGCGCGGCGCGGTGTCCACGCCCCGCGCGGCCACACCTTGAAATTGGTTGCTCACGGGCGCCCCGGCGCGCCGGCCGGCGGCGGCGCCTGCGGGATGCCCAGTTCCTTCCGCGTGGTGCTGTTCTGCATTTCCTCCCGCATCCAGCCGGGCCACTTCCAGGTCTCCGGCTCGCCCGGCGGCAGGTTCGGGTGCCGGTCGGACGCGCGCACGATCTTCGGCGTGATGAGCACCATCAGCTCGGTCTGCCGGCTCTGCGCCGACTTCGACCGGAAGAACGCGCCGAGGAGCGGGATGTCGCCCAGCACCGGGATCTTGGTGACGCCCTGGATGGTCTCGTTGTCGATCAGCCCGGCCAGGACCAGGTACTGGCCCTCGGCCAGCTCGACCTGCGTCTCGGTGCGCCGGGTGAGGATGAGCGGGACCACGAAGCCGCCGGTGGTGAGGCCGTTGGCGAAGTCGAGGGACGAGACCTCGGGGGCCACCTTGAGCCGGATGGTGCCGCTCCGGGTGAGGGTCGGGGTGAACCTGAGCTTCACCCCGAAGTCCTTGAAGGTGATCCCGACCGCGTTGTTGTTCGACCCGCCGCTCTGCACCGACGGATAGGGGAACTCGCCGCCCGCCAGGAAGGAGGCCTCCTCGCCCGGCAGGGTCATCAGGTTCGGCTCCGCCAGGCTCCGGAAGTCGCCCCGCGCGATGGAGGCCTGGATGGCGGCCTGCACGTTGGCATTCGGGTTCGACATGAAGAACTGGATGATCCCGTCCGACACCGTCTGGCCGAAGTAGTCGGCGTTGTCCCCGTCGAGGTCCTGGGGGTTCAGGGTGGAGAGGATGGTGGACCAGTCGGTGGACCCGCTCCGGTTGATCTCCGCGAAGCGCACCTGCAGGAGCACCTGCACCGCCGGCGGGGAGATCAGGTTGTCGATCACGACGGCGCCGGTGGCCTTCGCGGCCTCGACCGCCCGGCTCACGGACCCGGGGTCGTTCACCGTGCCGGAGAGGGCCACCACGTTGCCATTGGCGTTCACCGTGATCGGCTCGCCCGGGAGCAGGTTCTGCAGGTAGCGCTCGAGGCCGGCCACGTCCGGCGTCACCTGGATCTGGTAGATCCGCGGCGCGCCCTGCCGGTCCCAGAGGATCAGGTTGGTGGACCCGACCACGCGCCCGTTGATGATCATCTCGGTGGCGCTCACGACGACGGCATCCGCCACGTTCGGGTCGGCCACGGCGTAGCGCTCGAAGTTGACCGGGTTCACCAGCAGGAGCGATCCGCCCCGGGTGAGGGTGAGCGTCTGCTGCGGCGTGCTCAGGATCTGCTGCGCGGCGAGCGGCCCCGCGGCAAGGAACACGAGCGCGGCGCAGAGCGCCACGGGCCAACGACGGGCACGGGTCACGGAGGTTCTCCGCTGAGGGGTCACGGGGTGCTCGGGTTGGCGAAGGTCCGGATGGACTTCTGGCCGCCCTCGAACCCCTCGACGATGGTCTGCCGCGGGGCCTGCCGGGCGCGGACGATGGCGCGGCGGGTCGGGCCCACGGGACGGCGCTCCCCGGTGAGGAGCGTGCTCTTCCGGGCGCCGGACGTGGTGATTTCCGTGGTGTCGAGCGCGCTCCGGAGCGTCATCTGGATCCGGCCCTGCTGGCTCGCGAGCGCCAGCGTCTCGGCCTGCGCGGGGGTCACCAGCACCGTCACCACCGACACGGGGATCGGCTTCCCCTCCGGGTCGCGCTGGATGATCTGGCCCGAGGCCAGCGCCTCGATGTTCTGCAGGATGGCGCGCGTGGTCGGCTCGCGGGGCGGGCCCTCCTCGTCCATCGAGAGCAGCACGTCCACCCGCGAGCCGGGGATCACGAAGCCGGCCACCGCGATCACCTCGTCCACCCGCACCGAGAGGGCGCGCATCCCGTCCTGGATGATGGTGGAGAGGCCCCCGCCGGCGCCCTTGGGCGCGAGCTTGCTCTCGAGGAAGGGCTCGTTCACCCGCACCGGCGTGATCACGCCGCGGCCGATCACGTCCTCCGGCTTCCCGATGAACCCGGGGGGCAGGGCGTCGCCCGGCCAGGGCACCGTGCGCACGTCCCGGTCGGTCACCACCGCGCCGAGCGGGATGTCGCGCGAGGCGAGCACCGCCTGGCCGGCCACCGGCTGCTGGTTGAGCAGCGGCCGGGCCTGCTCCCGGAGGTACCGGAGGGCCAGGTACGCCGCGAGGCCGCCGGAGGCCAGGGCGAGGGTGAGAAGGAGCCAGGTGCGCGAGCGGGCAGCCATCGGGGGATGTCCTGTCTATTCGTTGCGCATGCGCGCGTAGGTCCGGAGCCGGATGGCGTCGCTGTTGTCCAGCGTCACCAGCCGGATGAACGGGGCGAGGAAGCCGAACCGGTACGGCATCTCGATCGTGACAGTGGTCGGGAACCCCCGTCCGGTCTTGAACCCGTCAGGGAACCCGACCGTGGCGAGCGCGGGGTCGAAGCCGGAAGCCCGGATCACGCCGGCCACGATGGCCACGGCGGAGTCCTGGGTGACGGCGTTGCCGATCACCGACTGGCGCGCGCCCTCGCGGGCGGCGTCGGTGATGGTCTGGTGCAGGTTCCAGGCGCGGCCGAAATCGATGATGGCCATCACCATGATGAGCAGGAGCGGCACGACCAGCGCGAACTCGACCAGCGCCTGGCCGCGCTCGTTGCGGCGGAACCGCCGCGCGATGGAGAAGATCCGGGACATCACAGCGTCACCCCGAAGAACCACGTGATCAGGGCCCCGGCGGCAATCGCCACGCCGTAGGGGACGGAGAAGGCCTCGGCGGCGGCCGTGGCCGGCGCGGCGGACGGCCGCCAGCCCATCCGGCCCAGGGTGCCGAGGTGGAGCAGGGTCCAGCCGGTGCGCCGGAGCGCCGGGCCGAGCACCCCGCGGCGGGCCGCCTCGAAGAGGGCCAGCACGCCGCCCACGAGCGCGATCACCAGCATCGCGCCGAGGAGCTGGCGGTGGCCGAGAAAGGCGCCCACCGCCATCAGGAACTTGCCGTCGCCCCCGCCGAACACTCCCAGTGCGAAGAGCGCGAACCCGATCGCCAGGCCGACGAGCGCGCCGAGGAGTCCCTCGAGGGCGGCGTCGGGGCCGACGGCCAGGCGGAGCGCGAGCGCCGCCAGGACACCCGCGAACGCGATCCCGTTGGGGATGCGGCGGGTGCGCACGTCGTGCAGCGCCGCCGCGAGGGCGGTCGCGCAGAGTGCCACGGAGGAGAGTACTTCCAGCATCTGTCAGTCCGCCGGGTGGGAGGGTGCGGGGGCCTCGCGGCCCCCGTCCCTCTCACGGCCGGGCGTCAGCTCGGGTCCGTCGCCGGGAAGCCGGACTGCCGGGCGCGTCGTTCAGCGCCTGGTTGGCGCGGTTGAACACGCCGCCGATCTGGTTCCGGAAGATCACGAGCACCACGATCAGGGCGACGGCGACGAGCGCGATGATCAGCGCGTACTCCGTCAGGCCCTGGCCGGACTCGTCATTCCAGAACCGGTTCCAGGTGTTCAGCATGCTTCCTTCCTCCGGCCGGAGATGGCCTGGCTGCGGTGACTGGGACGCGGGCGGTCAGCCGGCCCGAACCGGTCCCTTGCGGCGCCCGAGGGTGGGCGCTGCATTGCGTTGGAGGCAGTGACCCGCCGGGGGGCGGGGATGATCGGGAGGGCAAGAGGCGTGCCCCCTGCAATCCGCGGCAGGAACCGCCACGGCCAACCCGATCACCGGCAACCGGTTGGGAGGCAAGGGATTGCGGGGAGCCCCCCGAGCGCCCGGGTGCCGACCCGATGAACGCGTGCGCAGGGTGCCGGGGAAGTGCGGCGCCGACGCGCCAAGGAACCCCACCTGTTGCGGCCAGGCCACAGGTGATCCCTCGGCGGAAGCTGCGGGAACGAGGACATCGGGGGAAAGCCTCGTCATCTGGATGCTGCGCCGATAACCTACGCCTCGGAAAGTTGCCCTGCAAGCGTCAGCATTGCGTGAACCGGGGCACAAGTCTCGCAACCGCCGGCTTCCCGGCGCCCCAACCCTTCAACCCGGCCGCGGCCCGATGATGCACCGCCCATCGCGTGGGCTCGACCTGATCGGGCTCGTGTTCCTCGTCTGGCTCGTGGCCGGGGCGCTCGGGTTCGGCGGCCGCGCGGTCAACGCGGACGGGGACATCGCCCGGCACATCGTCCACGGGACGCGGATCCTCGACACGGGCGGGGTGATCCGGGCCGACCCCTTCTCCTTCACCCGCGCGGGCGAGCCGTTCACCGGGTTCGAGTACGGCAGCCAGGTGGCGCTCGCCCTGGCGCACCGCGCCGCCGGGCTCCCCGGGGTCGCACTCCTCGCCGCGCTCCTCTGGACCACGGCCCTGGCGCTCACCTGCCGGTTCCTGCTCCGGCGCGGGGTCGAGCCGGGGTTCGCCTACCTGCTGGTGTTCTTCGCGGCGGTGCTGTCGGCGATGCACTTCGCCGCCCGGCCCCACCTCGTCACCCAGGTCCTGGCGCTGGTCCTGCTCGACTGGCTGGACCGGGACGAGCGCCCTCCGCTCTGGTGGTTCGCGGTGCTCTTCGCACTCTGGGCGAACCTGCACGGCGGCTGGCTCTTCGGGCTCATCCTCACCGGAACCTACGCCGTGGGGGCGGCGCTGGATTCGCGGCGGGCCCGGGCCCGGGGGCTCGCGGCCGCCCTGGCCGTGGGCGCCGTGGTCACGGTCATCAATCCCTACGGGCCGGCGCTCCCGCTCCACGTGCTCGGGTTCTTCGGCGCGGGGCTCATCCAGAGCCAGACCACCGAGTTCCAGGCGCCGGAATACCGGGACCTCGGCACCCGCCTCTTCCTCCTCTCGGCGCTCGCCGTCACGGCCGCGTACGCGCTGGCGGCGGCGCGGCCGAGGTGGGACCGGCTCCTCACGGTCCTGGCCCTGACGGGATTCGCCCTGATGGCCCGGCGGAACATCGCGCTCTGGGCGCTCATCGCGCTCCCGCTCGCGGCCATCCACGCCGACGGGCTGGTCCGCCGGCTCCCGGAGCCGCCGAACTTCCGGGCCAGCTTCGCCCGCGCCGCCGCGCGGCCCTGGCGCTGGGGCCTCGCGGCGGCGCTCGTGCTCCTGCTCTCGGCCGTCGCCGTCCTGGAGGACCGGACCGGACGGCCCGGACTCATGCCCCGGGAGTTCGACGCCCGGATCTTCCCGCGGGAGCTGGTGGCGGAGGCGCGCGCGGCGGGGGTGGAGGGGCGGCTCTTCAACCAGTTCCTCTGGGGCGGGTGGCTGCTCCACGCCTGGCCGGAGCAGAAGGTGTTCATTGACGGCGGGACCGACTTCTACGGCGAGGACCTGCTGTACGACTACCTGAGCGTCTGGACCCTCCAACCCGACTGGCGGGAGCGGCTGGAGAAGTGGCGGATCGGCTGGGCGCTGCTGGACGCGCGGTCGCCCCTCGCGGGGGCGCTGGCGCACGAACCGGGGTGGTCGCGCTGGGGGGCTGCGGGGATCGGCGCGCTCTACTGCCGCACCGCCGAGCCGGGATGCCTCCGCTGACCGCCGCGCTGCGCGCGGCGTTCCGGGAGCACCTGCCACTCGTGGCCCTGGTGGCCGTGCTGGTGGCGCTCGGCTTCGCGGCGGAGTGGGCCACCGGGCTCCGGGGGATGTCCCGCACGCTCTGGTACTGGCCGTCGTTCCGCTACTTCCTGGTGCTGATCCCGGTGCCGCCGGTCTTCGCGTTCCTCTTCATCCGGCTCCGGACGTACGGGCCCGACGGCAGGTGGCTCACCGGCCTCCCGGGGTGGCGGGCGGCGTGGGGGCGGTTCCGGGCCGAGTACCTGCGGGGCGACCGGGTGGCGGGAGCGATGCTCTCCGGCCTGCTCGTGGCACTCACCATCAACCTCTTCGGCACCTGGAAGCTCCGGATCCCGAGGCTCCAGCCCTTCGCCTGGGACGCGCGCTTCGCGGAGCTCGACCGGGTGCTGCACTTCGGCCGGCAGCCGTGGGAGTGGCTGCAGCCGGTGGTGGGCCATCCGGCCATCACGACCAGCCTCGACTTCGTGTATTACACCTGGCTCCCGATGGTGGGCCTGGTTTGTGCCTGGCAGGCGTGGAGTCCGCGGCGGGAGGCGCGGCTCCGGTTCTTCCTGGTGTTCGCGCTGGTGTGGGTCGGGCTGGGCGACGTCCTCGCCACGCTGTTCTCGTCGGCGGGGCCCTGTTTCTGGGATGAGCTCGGGCTGGGTACCAATCCGTATGCCGGGCTCTTTGCCTACCACGAGCAGGTGAAGGCGGCGTATCCGTTCGGCACAGCCATCGTGCAGGAGGGCCTCTGGCAGCGATACCAGGGGCTGGTCCCGGGATCCCCCTACACCGGCATCAGCGCGATGCCGAGCATCCACGTGGCGATGCCGCTGCTGTATGCCCTGACCGGACGGGCGACGGCGCGATGGGTGGGGACCGCGTTCGCGATCTACGCGCTGCTGATCCTGCTCGGATCGGTGCACCTGGGCTGGCACTATGCGGTGGACGGATACCTGAGCGTCGCCGCGGTGGCGCTGCTCTGGTGGGCGGTCGGGACGCTGATGCGCGGCACGCGCCCGATCCGGCGCGAGACATGACTGGCAGGGACACGCGTTGGCAGGTGGACGACGGAGTCCGGCCGAGGTTCTGGCGCGAGCACGGAGTCCTAATCACGATCATCGCGGGCTATCTCGGGGCGGGCTGCCTCGTTGACTGGACCGGGATGGTCCCCGGCATGATGAGTCGGATGAAGTTCATCGTCGGCTACCTGATCACACCGTTCTTCGCGCTCCTGGCAGCCCCCATCGCGCTCGCCGTCCGGTTCGGTGCAATCCTGCGCGAGGCGGAGCGTACCGGAGGGCCACTTCAATGGTCCGACTGGAGCCTCGCGTGGCGACGCTGTCGATCAGAGATGCTTAACCCACGGCGGATCCTCGCCGTGCTAACAGTGACCGTGGTATTCCCCATCTTTCTTACGGCCTTCGGGAGCTGGAAAGCGGCGATCCCGGAGTTTCAGCCTTTCAGGTGGGATGCAACACTCAGGAACATCGACCTCGCCCTGCACGGAGGTGTGCATCCCTGGGAACTTCTCCAGCCGGCCCTCGGCAATCCAGGAGTTACTTCCCTTCTCGATGGCGCGTACCAGCTCTGGCTAATCTCGATTCCGGTGATCCTCTCCTGGCAGGCCTGGAGCTCGAACTGGAACCTCAGGCGGCACTTCCTGATCGCATTCACGCTTTCCTGGATCGTCCTCGGTACGGTCGGGGCGATCGTTGCATCGTCGGTTGGGCCCTGCTTCTAACGACTCCTCTGGTGGGCGTACCAGCTCGACGATCCCAACCCCTTCACCCGCATCTCGGCCATGCCCAGCGTGCATGTGGCCGTGGCTGGGCTGTACGCGATCCTGGGGTGGCGAACCAGGCCCTGGGCAGGGGTCGCACTGACCATTTATGCAGTGCTGATCCTCCTTGGGTCCATTCATCTCGGTTGGCACTATGCCATCGACGGATATGTCAGCTTGACAATGCTGGGCCCGATCTGGTGGCTCGGTGGTCGCCTCACAGCACTCCCTTCGCGTTGAGAACTCGCCGCAGGTGCCTCAGGTGAGGCTCAGCCTGCCGGTTCACGCCTCGACTGTCCACACTCCTCGCCCACCCGTCCACCAGGAGCGTCCTTGGACTCGAAGATCCGGATCGCGCCGAGCCGTGTTTCCCGGATTGCATGCTCCTCGGTCCACCGAAGGAATTCGCTCGCGAGCGGTGTGAACTCTGGATCTGACGTGTCCACGATCACCAGTCGGGGGGGCGATGCCTGGAAATCGTGAATGAGCCGCTGGAGCGCCTTCGCCGATCGCACCCCGTGTCCGAAACTGAAGAACGAGGTCGGGTTCCGGCGCTCCGCCAGGAAGTAGAGCTCGGCGTGGCTCGGCGCCACGAAAATGGCGTCGTGCGGCGCTGACCGGCACCTTATCTCCTCGATCACGCGCTCGTACACACTCCACTCGTGCTCAGGCACCACGAGTCCGACCCGCCCCCCGACATACTGAGGCTCGAACTCCCGCTTGGCGCCGAAGACCCACTGGGTGCCCTTTGGGGAGCCCACCCCCCACCCGATCACGTGGATGAAGGCGAGGCATGCGGCGGCTGCGACCGCGATGGGCGGAGGCCTGAGATGAAGGAGCAGTCCGAGGAGAACGGCCGGTGCGGCAATGCCGACATAGAACGCCGACGGGTAATGCGCCATCAGGAGCCCCGTGAACACCGCAACCTGCACTCCCCCGTCCATGGCACCGATATCCCTCGATCGAGTTCTGCGGGCAACCACCACGGACAGGAGCAGTGGAAGGACGATGAGACTCAGCCAGAATGCCCCCCAAGCACCCGGGGGGGCTTCAGGGTCGCGATGCCCAGGGCCGAGAGCGCCAGGTACGTGCCGTAACTGCGTCCCTCGAAATGCCCCATGCCGGGAAGGCCGATGGCAGCGACGGCGGTGTTCTCCACAAATCCGTTCCATGAACCGGAGAATAGAACGTAACCCAGCATCGGGAGAGCGCCGGTGACGACGCCGAGCAAGAGCATCGAAAGTCGCGTGATCGATGCTGCGTTCGGGACTCGCGTCCCGAGGATGCCAGTCACCCCCAGCAGGAATGGCCCGACACCGAAGAGGAGCCAGCCGACGCCGTCGGTGGCCCAGCCGAGGTAGAGGAGAGTCGAGCCCAGGGCGAGGAAAAGCACTAACCTCGCCAGGATTGGAGGCGAAGGACTCCCCTGGCCGGATTCCGGGGCGGCCGTAAGGACCCAGTTCAGCGCCGCCACCCCCAGGATCGCCCCGGTGAGTTGCCTGAACATGAGCGCGATGCCGACGATCAGGCCGGCGACGAAGGCGCGCCTGCTCAATGCCCAAGGGCTCCGGTGAAGCAGCGCGATCAGGCAGATAGCCAGGGCAAGCCCGTACCAGTTGGCGGATGGATTGAGGAAGAGCAGGACACCCAGGACGACAGACAGCAGCGCACCTGCCAGTGCCGTCACGACGCCCTGTCCCGAAAGCACCCAAGCCACCACTCCCGCCTGCACCACGGTTGCGGCGGCGAGCGGATACCGCATGCTGACGAGTCGAACGCCGAAGATGCGGAAGGCCGCCGCGTTCACGAAGTCGATGTAGCCGGGATGAATGTCCTGGACGTCCCGGTGGAGCTCCTCGCCGGCCAGGATTCGCTCCGCGACGTGAGCGTAATTGCCCTCATCCCGGGCGAACCAATGCACGTCGTGATATCGCACCATCAGCGCCGCCGTCAGCGTCATGGCCGCCAGGACGATCGCCAGCGATGCGCTCCGGGGGCGGAGGGGGCTTCGGAACGGGCTCGATCCGGCCCCGCTCACGGCGCGCTCGAGCCCTTGGAGGGGCGGCCACCCCGGATGTCCAGTAACCAGGCGAATGCGTAG
>CAVQWA010000038.1:0-15469 GCA_963717315.1 uncultured Gemmatimonadales bacterium | reverse complement strand
AGCGCGCCGTAGTAGGACGAGGGATCCGCGCGCCGCACCTGCTCCCACCGCTCGCGTGCGCGGGCGGAGTCGCCCACGGCGGCCCAGCTTCGGCCGGCCCAGTAGAGTGCGCCGATCGCCTCCGGGCTCGATGGGTGCTTCTGGGCGACGGTGTCGAACTCCGCGGCGGCGGTGTCTGACCGGCCGAGCGCGAAGGCGATCACCGCTGCCTGGTACCGGCCGAGCGCGCCAAAGCGGGTCCCGGGGAACTCCCGACCCGCCCGGAGGTAGGCTTCCCGGGCATCGGCGTCCCGGCCATCGTCGATGGCGAGGTCGGCGAGGAGCACGAGCGAAATCGCGGCTGCGGTGTCCTTCGGCGTGGCACGCAGCACCTGGCGCAGCGCCGTCCGCGCCGGCTCGGGGCGCCCGGCGCGGAGGAGCGAACGGGCGCGCAGGTACGCTGCCTGTGGGACAAGGGCGGAGGGCGCCTTCACCCGGGCGTACATCTCCGCCGCCTCGGTGTACCGGCCGACCCGCTCGAGCAGCCCCGCGTAGAGGAACCGGTCGTGGGGCACCACGACTCCCGCCTCCGCCGCGTGCTCGAAGGCCTCTTGCGCCCGCGGGCGCGGGCCGGTGCGCACCGCGCTCCGGAAGACGGCCAGCTCCTCCTCCGCGGAGAGCCGCCCGAACGCGAGATCGAGCGCCCCCACGGCCCGCTCCGCGTCGGGCCGGCCGGCGCGCTCCCGCACCAGATCCACCAGCCGCCCGCGAACGGCGGTGCTCTCGGCCCGGTCCGGCGCGGCGGCCAGCGATGCCGCCAGGGACCGCTGGCGCTCGCCCGCGCGACTCCAGGCCTCGGCGGCGCCGGCCCAGTCCCGCGCGCGCTCGAGCGCCCGGGCGTCCGCCGTCGCGGCGCGCGCGCGCGCGAGCGGCAGCGTGAGTTCCGAGCCGAGGTGTGCCCGCGCCGTGCTGTCGGGCGAGACGGCCATGGCCCGGAGGCGGAGCCAGTCCCCGATGTCCGGGAGCAGGTCCGCCGCCGCGGAATAGGCGGCGGCGGCCTCGGGGAACCGCGAGAGCCGGTCCTCCGCCCGTGCCAGCAGGACCAGCCGGCGGGCACGCTCAGGCAGGTCCGCGGGGTCGGCCAGCGCGACCGCGCGTTCCGCCCGGACCTGCGCCACACTGTCGGCGCGCCGGGCCAGCGCGGCCTCCGCCAGCAGGGCGTGGCCGCGGCCGGACCCCAGCGAGTCGAGCCACGCGGCGTCGGCGATGAGCCGCTCGACCTCACCCCAGCCGTGCCAGGCGGCAGCGGCCTGTGCGGCCAGCAGCAGGGCCGCAGGCCGGCGCGTGGTGGAGTCGGCAAGGACCGGGGCCAGCGTTCGCGTCGCCCGCCAGGGAAGGCCCGCGTCGAGCGCCGCGCGTGCCGAGTCGAGCGCCGGGTCATCGGACGCGGGCTGGGCACCTCCCGGCTCGGTCGCGCACCCCGAGAGGACGAGGGCGGCGAGGAGTCGGAGCATCGCGTGGCGCTGGGGGAAGGGCACGGGGTGGGGGGTCGAAGGTCGAAGGAAGTTCCTGAGTGCAATCTAGTCCGGCGGTCGGGGGCAGGGCACCCCGGATCGCCTTCAAGTGTGACTTGAGGTCCATTGCGCTATATTCCCGCCCGCATTGATGTTCGGAACAGTCATCACGTTGTTGGACAGGCTGAATCGCGAATGGAAGTCCAGGTCTTTGGCCGGAAGAAGTGCGCCGACACCCGGAAGGCCCTCCGGTTCTTCGCCGAACGGCGGGTGAAGGCGCATTTCGTGGATCTCGACGTCAGGGCAGCCAGTCCGGGCGAGTTGCACCGGTTCGTCCGGAAGTTCGGGGTCGAAGCGCTCCTCGATCGGGAGGGGAAGCGCTTCGCGGAACGCGGGCTCCGGGCGGCGCGCTACGGGGACGATGCGTGGCTGGAGCACCTGGCGGATGACCCGGGACTGCTGCGCACTCCCCTGGTCCGCTGGCAGCACCGGCTGACGATCGGTCCGGCGGAAGTCGAGTGGCGCGGATGGATGGCCCCCCCGGGGGCCGCGTGACGATCGTCTCCCTCTCGGGCGTCACCGTCCGATTCGGGGCCGACACGCTCTTCGCGGAGGCCGGCTTCGCGGTCGGGCGGGGCGAGCGCTGGGGGGTGGTAGGCCGGAACGGCTCCGGGAAGACGACGCTCTTCCGGCTCATCCTCGGCGTCGAGGAGCCGTCGGCCGGATCGGTGTACGTCTCGCCCGGCCTGGACATCACGGTGCTCGACCAGCACCGCGACTTCGGCGACGCGGTCACGGTCTGGGAGGCGGCCGCCGGGCCGTTCGCCGAGCTCCTCGCCCTCGAGCAGTCGCTCGCGGAGCAGGCGCACCGGCTGGGCGACGGCGACCCGGCCGCGCTCGAGCGTTACGGGCACGACCTCGAGCGTTTCGAGCGCGAGGGCGGGTACGCGGTGGCCGCGAAGGTGGACGCGGTGCTCCACGGGCTCGGCTTCGAACCCGAAGCGGCGAGGCAGACCGCGGTGGCCACACTCTCGGGCGGCGAGCGGGGGCGGCTTGGCCTCGCCCGGCAGCTCGCGGCTCCCGCCGACCTCCTCCTCCTCGACGAGCCGACCAACCACCTCGACCTCGAGACGACGCGCTGGCTGGAGGGGCACCTCCGCGGTCTCGACTGCGCGGTGCTCCTCATCAGCCACGACCGGGCCTTCCTCGACGCGCTCGTGGATCACGTGCTCCACCTCGAGGACGGCACCGTCACTGCCTATGCCGGGGGCTACTCGGCATTCGTCCGCCAGCGCACCGAGCGGCGCCTCGCGGGCCAGCGCGCGTACGCCCAGCAGCGGCGGGAGATTGCCGCCGCCGAGGACTTCATCCGGCGGAACCTCGCCGGGGGAAGCAGCGCGCAGGCGAAGGGTCGCCGCCGCCGCCTCGAGGCGCTGCCGCGGCTCAGCCCGCCGCCGGGGGAGGCCGGGGCGATGCACGTGGTCTTTGCCGAGCCGGAGCGGGGCGGCGACCTGGTGCTGGACCTCGCCCGCGTCGGGGTCGAGGCCGGCGGTCGCACCCTGCTGCGGGACTTCACCGCCACCGTGCACCGCGGGGAGGTGATCGGCCTCGTCGGGCCGAACGGGGCGGGGAAGACCACGCTCATCCGCGCGCTCCTCGGCGAGCGGCCCGCGGCCGAGGGCACAGTCCGGCTCGGCGAGGGGGTGCGCACCGCGTGGTACCGTCAGGACCTGGCACAGGTTCCGGCGGAGGCCACGATCTACGACGCGATCGCGACGCTGCGGCCTGCCTGGAACCGGGGCGCGATCCAGAACCACCTGGGTGCCTACGGGTTCAGCGGGGACACGGTCTTCCGCCGCTGCCGGCTGCTCTCCGGTGGCGAGCAGGCGCGGGTGGCGCTCGCGATGATGGTGCTGGAGCGCGCCAACCTCCTCATCCTCGACGAGCCCACCAACCACCTCGACGTGGAGTCCATCGAGGCGCTCGAGGACGCGATCTCTGCCTTCGAGGGCACCGTGCTGCTGGTGAGCCATGACCGCGCGCTGCTCGAGGCGCTGGTGGAGCGGGTCTGGGTGCTGCACGCGGGACGGGTCACCGACTGGCCCGGGTCGTTTGCCGAGTGGGAGGACCGGAGCCGGGAGCGCGAGCATGCCGCGGCGGTCGCGGCCGCGGAGGAGGAGGCGAGCCGTCGGGTCCGCGAGCGGCAGCGGGTACGGCGCGAGGCGGAGCGCGGCCGGACGGCGTCCGGCGCGAGGCGGGAGGCCAGGGCGCGCGTGGAGGAGGCGGAGCTGGCGGTCGCCGGCGCGGAGCGGAAGGTGGATGAGTTGCGCCGCCGGCTGGAGGACCCCGCCCTTTACGCCACCGCGGAAGGCGGAAGGGAGGCGGCGGCGCTGGGGACGGCGCTCGAAGCGGCGCGCCGCGATCTCGAGGCGGCCTTCGCCGAATGGGAGGCCGCCGTCGAGGCGCGGGAGCGGGACATCAGTCGTTGAGGATGCGGATCATCCGTTCGACGATGCCGCTCCGGGTGTCGTACTCGATGACCCGGTCACCGAACCAGCCGCGTTCGCTGCCGGACGGCAACGGGGAGAGGCGGCGGGCAAGGTCGGCCGGCAGGGGCCGCAGCTTCCGGTCCAGGCCGGGGGGAAGCTTGCCCCGCTCGCGCAGCTGGCGCTCCAGGCCAGGGGGGAGCGACTCGTGCCTCGCCAGGCCCGGAGGCAACCCCTCCCGGTCCGCAGTGCGCAGCCAGTCCCGGATCACGGACTCGTCCCGGTCCCGGTTCCGGCGGATGACGTCCCACGGAGACGGGGACTGACCGTCGTCGCGCTGCGCGGGCGCGGGGGTCTCCGCGGGCTTGCCCGGCTGGCCGGGCTTGCCCTGCGCGGAGGCCGCGGCGGGCACGGCGAGCAGGGTGGCGAGCGCGAGCAGGGAGGCACGGCGGAAGGGCGTCATCGTCGGCTCCTCGGGCTTAATGGTGTTCGGGCGCGGCGGCCACCCGGCCGGGCACGCGCTTGTGCCGTCCCACCCGGGTGGGCAAGTTTCGCTCCGCAGGCCCGAGTGGCGGAATGGCAGACGCAGCGGACTCAAAATCCGTCGGGAGGCAACTCCCGTGCGAGTTCGACTCTCGCCTCGGGCATCTTCGACCTCATCCTCCGTCCTCCACAGACCTCCGGTCGGTGACCGGAGTCACCGGGGTGTCTCCCGCTTGACCCTGGGCCAACGAACCGCCGGCCAACGAACCGTGCCACCGAAGCGCTACGACGCCGCCTACTTCCGGCACTGGTACGCCGATCCCGGGGTCTCCGACCCCGGATGGCTGGCACGCCGCGCCGGACTCGCGCTCGCCCTTGCCGAGTTCGTGCTGGGCCGGCGCATCCGCACCGCGCTCGACGTCGGGGCCGGCACCGGCCGCTGGCGGGCGGCGCTCCGCCGGCTCCGCCCCGCGATCCGCTACACCGGCGTCGAGGCGAGCGCGTGGGCGGTGCGTCGCCCCGGCCGCCGGCGGGCGCTCGTCGCCGGGCGGTTCGGCGAGCTCGGGACGCTCGACCTCGGCGGTCCCTTCGACCTGGTGATCTGCTCGGACGTCCTGCACTACATCGGCGCGGCGGAGCTCCGCGCCGGCCTCCCCGCGCTGGCGGCGCTCACCGGTGGCGCGGCCTGGCTCGAAACATACGTCCGCGGCGACCCCGTGGCCGGCGACCTCGCGGGGTGGCACGCACGGCCGGCCCGGTTCTACCGCCGCGCCTTCGCCGGGGTCGGGCTCCGGCCGCTCGCGCCCCACGCCTGGGTGCCCTCGGCGCGGCTCGCCGAGTTTGCCGCCCTGGAATTGCCCGGCTGACCGCGCCGGTCCACCGACCGACCCTGCATCCCGGAGTGACGATGGAATGGCTTTCCGACCCGCAGGCCTGGGTGGGGCTCCTGACCCTGACGGTGATGGAGGTCGTGCTCGGGATCGACAACATCATCTTCATCTCGATCCTGTCCGGCCGCCTGCCCCGGCAGGTCCAGCCCCGCGCCCGGCGGGTCGGGCTGATGGGCGCGTTCGGCACCCGGCTCCTGCTGCTCCTCGGGATGGCGTGGATCGTCCGGCTCACTGCGCCGCTCTTCGAGGTGCTCGGGCATCCCGTCAGCGGCCGTGACCTCATCCTCCTCGGCGGCGGCCTCTTCCTCATCGGGAAGGCCACCTTCGAGATCCACGGCAAGCTCGAGGGCGAGGAGCACGAGCGCCGGGCCGGGCGCGCGGCGACCTCGTTCGGGGTGGTGATCCTGCAGATCATGGTGCTCGACCTGATCTTCTCGCTCGATTCCGTCATCACCGCAGTCGGGATGGTGCAGCAGGTCAGCCTGATGGTGGCGGCCAACCTCGTCGCCCTCGGCATCATGCTGCTCGCGGCCGAGCCGATCAGCGGGTTCGTGTCCCGGCACCCCACGGTGAAGATGCTCGCGCTCGCCTTCCTGATCCTGATCGGCACCAACCTCGTGGCGGAAGGCGCCGGGGTGCACGTCCCGAAGGGCTACACCTACTTCGCGATGGGCTTCTCCGTCTTCGTGGAGATGCTCAACCTCCGGCTCCGCGCCCGGGCGGAACCGGTCCACCTGCACCAGCCGTTCGAGGGCTGACCCGGGGGAATCGACCATGCCGGATCGCCGCGAGTTCCTGCGGACCACCGCCGCCGCCCTCGGCGCCGCCGCGCTGCCGGGGCAGGGCGCGACGGCCCGCTCCCCTCTCCCCTCTCCCCTCTCCCCGTCGGACGACTACCCCTTCTCATCGGAGCCCGTGGAGGTCGTCCGCATCGGCTTCGTCGGCTGCGGCGGGATGGGCAACGTGCACCTCGACAACCTGCTCCAGCTCGAGGGAGTCGAGATCCGCGCGGTGGGCGACATCGTGCCGGAGAAGGTCCGTGCGGCCCAGGACAAGGTGGAGCAGGCCGGATTCCGCCGGCCCGACGGGTACGACCGCGGCCCGCGCGACTATGAACGGATGTGCGACCGGCCCGACCTCGACCTGGTCTACAACGCCACGCCGTGGGAGTGGCACGTGCCGATCTGCGTGGCGGCGATGCGGGCGGGAAAGCACGCCGCCACCGAAGTGCCCGCCGCCTACACCCTGGACGGCTGCTGGGAGCTGGTGGAGACGGCGGAGCGCACCCGGCGGCAGTGCGTGATGATGGAGAACTGCAACTACGACCGCCCGGAGATGATGCTCCTCAACATCGTCCGGCAGGGGCTGCTGGGCGAGCTCCTGCACGGGGAGGCGGGCTACCTGCACGACCTCCGGGAGATCAAGTTCGCGGGCGAGGGGGAAGGCCTCTGGCGCCGGGCCCACGCGCAGCGGCGGAACGGCAATCTCTACCCCACGCACGGCCTGGGGCCGATCGCGCAGTGCTTGGACATCAACCGGGGCGACCGCTTCGACTACGTCGTCTCGATGAGCAGCCCGGCGCGCGGGCTCGAGCTCTACGCCGCGGAGCACTTCCCGGAGGGCGATGCGCGCCGTGCGGAACGCTTCCGCCTGGGCGACGTGAACACCGCCCTGATCCGGACCGCCCGCGGCCGGACCATCTACCTGGCGCACAACTGCGACAACCCGCGGCCCTACAGCCGGATCAACATGTTGCAAGGCACCCGCGGGCTCTTCCAGGGCTACCCCAACCGGATCCACCTCGAGGGCCGGAGC
Organism: uncultured Gemmatimonadales bacterium; assembly: GCA_963717315.1. Taxonomy (GTDB): domain Bacteria; phylum Gemmatimonadota; class Gemmatimonadetes; order Gemmatimonadales; family GWC2-71-9; genus JAICEH01. The sequence continues at coordinate 8,302 of CAVQWA010000038.1, read as the reverse complement.
CCGGCACACCGCTGGGAGGATGCGGAGGCCTACTACGCCGAGTTCGACCACCCGTTGTGGCGGTCGGAGCGCGTCCGCCTGGCCTCGGGCGGGCACGGCGGGATGGACTTCCTGGAGGACTTCCGGCTGGTGGAGTGCCTCCGCGCCGGCACCCCGCTCGACATGAATGTCTACGACGCCGCGGCGCTCTCCAGCCTCTGTGAGGCCACCGAGAAGTCGGTGGCCTCCCGGAGCCGGCCGGTGGACATCCCGGACTTCACCCGCGGTCGCTGGAAGACCCAGCCGCCGCTGGCCATCGTCGGGGCGTGACCTCCGCCCCGCCCCCCGGTCTCCGCCCTGCAGGCGAGCCGCGCGCGCGAGGTGCGGCACCTGCACCAGCCGGGTATCATCCACCGTGACCTGGCGGCCCGCGTGGCGGCGCTCCCGGCCCCGACCGCGGGAGCCGAGCCCGCGCTCGCCGACGCCGTCCGGGCGATCGAGCGCGACGCGGCGCGGGGGGACGCGCAGTTCGGGGGACTGCAGGAGCGGGTCCAGGAGGAGTCCCGGCGGTTCCCGGCGGTCAGCAACGTGATGAAGACGCGGCACGACACCGCGAAGAACGCGATCGGGAATGTCAGGTAGTCCGCAATCCTCATGATGGAGGGAACGATGACGAGGCTGCAAGGGATGGCGGCTGGCGCGCTGGCGCTCGTGCTGGCCGGGCCGGCGATGGCGCAGGAGCCGGCGGCGAAGCCGCCGACCACGATCGTCACGATGCAGGAGGCCGGCCAGGCCCTCGAGGGGATGAGCGCGGTGTACGCCGAGCTCAAGCAGGCCCTGGTCCGGCGGGATTCGATCTATCAGGACCTGGTGGAAAGACTCCTCGCCCTGTCCGCCCCGACGATGGACACGCCGAGGGACGAACTCGCGGCGGCGGTGCGGACGGCGCGGGCCGACGCCGCGCGGGCGCAGGATGAGGCGGGCCAGCTGCAGCAGCAGATCGCGTCCCACGATGCCCGCTACCTGGAGCTCTCGGGCATCGCGAAGGCGCGCTACGAGGCGGTGCTGAACCAGATGGGACGGCGGTGAGCAGGGGCCGGCGGCGGGGCTGAGCCGCCGGGCCCTCAGGCCGGCCGCGCCTCGAGGAAGCTCCGGAGGTCGTCCTCGGACACGCCGGGCTCCCCGGGGGCGACGTTGTCGAGCTTCCCCTCGCGCATCCAGCGCTCCAGCTCGTCCACCAGGCCGAAGAGGTGGTCGAAGGAATCCACCACGTAGAGCAGCGGCTGGTAGTGATGGATCTCGAACGCCTGGTTGATGACCCACTCGAGCTGCACCGGCCAGCGCTGCACCTCCGGCGCCTCGATGGCGTGCGCGATCTCGCCGAAGCTCGAGAGCAGTCCGCTGCCGTACACCTTGAGGCCGCCGCCGGCGCGGTCCCGCATCAGCCCGAACTCGATGGTGAACCAGAAGAACCGCGCCATCGCGCGGATGATCGAGTCCAGCCGCCGGACCCGCTCCTGCTCGTCGGGCACGCCGCGGACCAGCTCCGCCGCCGTGGCCGCGCAGTCGCCGAACCGGACCAGGGTGTCGGCGAAGGCCGGGTCGGTGTGCATCGGCACGTGGCCCGCGATGTCGTGGAAGATGTCCGGCTCCGGGAGGTAGTCGAGCCGCTCGGGGTCCCGGATGGTGATGGTGGTGGGGAACTCGCGGTTCCGGAGCCGGTCGAAGAAGAGGTAGGCCGGCACGTACCCGCTCACCGCCCGGGCCTTGAACCCGGTGAGCGGGATCAGGAACCGGTTCACGTCGTCCAGCCGCGGCACCCGCTCGGGGTCGAGGCAGAGGTTGTCGATCCCCTTGAGGAAGTGCTCGTTGGCGTACCGGCGCCAGCGATCCTCCATCCGGGCGTACAGCCGCCGCCAGGCCTCGTGGTTCTCCTCCGAGTACAGGTCGTAGGGCTGCTCGATGTAGATCTCGCCGCCGGCGCGGGCCTGCTCGATGAAGGGGGCCTTGGTCGTCGTGAGGCCGACCTGGGAGACCGTGCTCATCGTGACTCCGGGGAGGAGGATGGGGCCGGGGGACGGGATCACGGCCCGCCGGGCCGGTGCCAGAACAATAGGGCGATGGGCAGAGGTCCGCCAAGACCGCCGACCGCATCCCTCGCCGCCGCAACGCTTTGTGGCAGGGAAGGGACGCCGGTGTTATCCTCAAGCCTGGGGGCGCCCGCGCCCGGCGTGGCGCCCAGGCACCGAGCGATCCACCGGAGGTCCAGGATGCAGACCGCCACCCTCGCGGCGCAGCAGGCCGCCCACGACACCTTCCCGATCAACGGGACCGACTACGTCGAGTTCTGGGTCGGGAACGCGAAGCAGGCCTCGCTCTACTACCGCGCCGCCTTCGGCTTCCGCCTCGCCGGCTACCGCGGCCCCGAAACCGGGGTCCGGGACCGCGCCAGCTACCTGCTGGAGCAGAACAAGCTCCGGTTCGTCCTCACCTCGTCGCTCGGGCCCGACGGCCCGATCAGCGACCACGTCCGGCTCCACGGCGACGGCGTCCGCGACCTCGCGTTCTGGGTGGACGACGCCCGCGACGCCTACGCGAAGGCCATCGAGCGGGGGGCGCGGAGCGCGCAGGAGCCCACCGTCCTCCGGGACGACCAGGGCGAGGTGATCGTGGCCGGCATTCGCACCTACGGCGACACCGTCCATTCGATCGTCGAGCGCCGGAACTACCGCGGGCTCTTCATGCCCGGCTTCGTCCCGGTCCAGAGCCCCTACGCCCCTCCCGACACCGGCCTCCAGTACGTGGACCACTGCGTCGGCAACGTCGAGCTCGGCAGGATGAACGAGTGGGTCGGGTTCTACGAGAAGGTGCTGGGCTTCTACAACCTGCTCTCCTTCGACGACACGGACATCTCCACCGAGTACTCGGCGCTCATGTCCAAGGTGATGTCGAACGGCAACGGGCGGATCAAGTTCCCCATCAACGAGCCCGCCGCGGGGAAGAAGAAGAGCCAGATCGACGAGTACCTCGAGTTCTACCGCGGCCCGGGGGTGCAGCACGTGGCGCTCGCCACCAACAACATCATCGAGACCGTCACTGCCCTGCGCGACCGCGGCGTCGAGTTCCTCAAGGTGCCGGGGAGCTACTACGCCACCGTGCTCGACCGGGTGGGGAAGATCGACGAGGACCTGGCCCCGCTCCGGGAACTCGGCATCCTCATCGACCGCGACGACGAGGGCTACCTGCTGCAGATCTTCAGCAAGCCGGTGCAGGACCGGCCCACGCTGTTCTACGAGATCATCCAGCGGAAGGGCGCCAAGAGCTTCGGCAAGGGAAACTTCAAGGCGCTCTTCGAGGCGATCGAGCGGGAGCAGGCGGCCCGCGGGAACCTCTGACCATGCCGATCTACCACCTGCTGGGCCAGGTCCCCCGGAAGCGGCATACCGTCTTCCGGCGCCCCGACGGCGGGCTCTACGCCGAGGAGCTGATGGGCCACGAGGGCTTCGTCGGCACCTCGTCGCTGCTCTATCATATGCACCCGCCGACGACGGTGCGGTCGGCGCAGCGGCTCCGCGACATCGTGTGGGAGGCGGACGAGTCCACCAGCCTCCGGCACCGGCACTTCAGGACGCGCCTGGCGCGGAAGGGCGGGAGCCCCACCCTCGACCGGACCCCGCTCCTCTTCAACGCCGACATCGCGTTGCTGTACGTCGAGCCCGACGAGCTCGACGCGCACTTCTACCGGAACTCCCAGGCGGACGAGGTGGTGTACGTCGCCGAGGGGGAGGGGGTCCTGGAGAGCGTCTTCGGCGACCTGCCGTACCGCTCCGGCGACTACGTCGTGGTCCACCGGAACATCACCCACCGCTGGCGGCTCGACCCGGCAAAGGGGCCGACCAAGCTCGTGGTCTTCGAGAGCCGCGGCCACCTCCGCTTCCCCCGGCGCTACCGGAACGAGTTCGGGCAGCTGCTCGAGGGCGCGCCCTTCTGCGAGCGGGACATCCGCCGCCCGCCGGAGCTCCGCCCGCACGACGAGATGGGCGACTTCCGGGTGCTCGTCAAGCAGTACGACGCCATCAACGAGCTCATCCTCGACCACCACCCCTTCGATGTCGTGGGCTGGGACGGGTACTTCTACCCGTGGGCCTTCAACATCCACGACTTCGAGCCGATCGTCGGGCGAATCCACCAACCGCCCCCGGTGCACCAGACGTTCCAGGGGGACGGTTTCGTCATCTGCTCCTTCTGCCCCCGGCCCTACGACTTCGACCCGAACGCCCTGCCGGTGCCGTACAACCACAGCAACGTGGACTCCGACGAGGTCCTGTTCTACGCCTCGAGCGAGTTCATGAGCCGGAAGGGCATCGAGTACGGCTCGATCACGCACCACCCCGACGGGCTCCCCCACGGTCCGCACCCGGGCCGGGCCGAAGCCAGCATCGGCGCCAAGGAGACCAACGAACTCGCGGTGATGATGGACTCGTTCCGGCCGCTCAAGGTGGCGAGGGCGGCGGTGGACATCGAGGACCTCGACTACCACCGGAGCTGGCTCGACCAGCAGCACGCCCAGTTCAATCCCCCGACGACCTGACCCGGTGGGCGAGCCCGTCTGGAGGCCGTCGCCGGCCCGCGTGGAGGCCTCGAACCTGCGCAGGTTCGAGGCCCTCGCCGGATTCGCCCCGCCCGAGCTCCCGGGCGCGGACACCTGCGACCGCCTCTGGCGCTGGTCGGTGCGCCGGCCGGCGGAGTTCTGGGCCGCCGTCTGGCGGTTCACCGGCGTCATTGCCGAGGCGCGGGGCGACGCCGACCCGTGGGACGCCGTGCTCGAGGGCGGCGAGCGGATGGGGCCGCCCGACCCGGTGCTCGGGCCCCGCTGGTTCCGCGGGGCCCGCCTCAACTTCGCCGAGAACCTCCTCCGGCGCCGGGACGACGCACCTGCACTGGTGAGCTGGACCGAAACGGGACGGCGCGGGGCGGTGTCCCACGCCGAGCTGGCCCGCCTCGTCGCCCGGGCGGCGCGCGGGCTCCGCGCCGCCGGCGTCCGCCCGGGCGACCGGGTGGCAGGCTGGCTGCCCAATGTGCCCGAGACCGTCGTCGCGATGCTCGCCGCGGCGAGCCTCGGCGCCGTCTGGTCCTCCTGCTCTCCGGACTTCGGGGTGCAGGGGGTGCTCGACCGGTTCGGGCAGTTCGAGCCGAGCGTCCTCCTCTGCGCCGACGGGTACCGGTACGCCGGGAAGGCGCTCGATTGCCTCGACCGGGCCGAGGAGATCGTCGCCGCGCTGCCCACCGTGCGGCTGGTGGTGGTGGTCCCGCTGCTCGTCGCCTCGCCGCTCGCGTCCGCCATCGTCGGGCTCGGCGGGGACGGGCGTGTGGCCCGGTGGTGGCCCGACTTCCTCGGCCCCGACGACGATCCGCGCCTCGAGTTCGCCCGGCTGCCGTTCGATCACCCGCTCTACGTGATGTACTCGAGCGGCACCACGGGCCTGCCGAAGTGCCTCATCCACGGCGCCGGGGGCACCCTGCTGCAGCACCTGAAGGAGCTGGTGCTGCACACCGACCTCGGCCCCGGCGACCGGATCTTCTACTACACCACCTGCGGGTGGATGATGTGGAACTGGCTGGTGTCGAGCCTCGCGGCGGGCGCCACGGTGGTGCTCTACGACGGCGCACCGTTCGCCCCGACGCCGGACGCGCTCTGGGACATGGCCCAGGCCGAGCGCCTGACGGTCTTCGGCACCAGTGCCAAGTACCTTGCGCTCGCCGAGAAGCAGGAGGTGCGCCCGGCACGCACCCACCGCCTCCCGGCGCTCCGCACCATCCTCTCCACCGGGAGCCCGCTCGCGCCGGCCGGGTACGAGTACGTCCACCGGGACGTGAAGGCGGATGTCCAGCTCGCCTCCATCAGCGGCGGCACCGACATCATCTCCTGCTTCGCCCTGGGCAACCCGCTCGGGCCGGTGCGCGCCGGCGAGCTCCAGGTCCGCGGGCTGGGGATGGCGGTGGAGATCTTCGACGAGGCCGGCCGGAGCGTGCGCGGGCGTCCCGGTGACCTGGTGTGCACCCGTCCGTTCCCCTCGATGCCCGTGGCCTTCGGCGACGACCCGGACGGAGCGAAGTATCGTGCGGCCTACTTCGAGCGCTTTCCCGGCGTCTGGACCCACGGCGACTGGGCCGAGCTCACCGCCGCGGGCGGGATGGTGATCCACGGCCGGAGCGACGCGACCCTCAACCCCGGCGGCGTGCGGATCGGGACCGCCGAGATCTACCGCGAGGTCGAACGCCTCCCCGAGGTCCTGGAGAGCGTGGCCGTGGGCCAGGAGGTCGTCGCCGACGGGGAACCCGACGTGCGGATCGTGCTGTTCGTCCGGATGCGGCCCGGCCTCCACCTCGACGACGACCTGCGCGACCGCATCCGCCGGGGGCTCCGGGAGGCACTCAGTCCGCACCACGTGCCGAAGGCGATCGTCGAGGTGCCGGACATCCCCCGGACGGTCAGCGGCAAGATCTCCGAGATCGCCGTCCGGGAGGTGCTCCACGGCCGGCCGGTGAGGAACACGGAGGCGCTGGCCAACCCCGAGGCGCTCGACCATTTCCGCAGTGCCGTTCCGACCTGAAACCAGGAGGGGCTCCCGCGCAAGGCTGCCCGACCTTCGCCCCGGTGGATCCCGATATGGCCATGCCCCTCGGCGCCACGTTTCGAATCGGCCTCGACTCCCTTCGCAGCAACCGGATCCGCATCCTCCTGGTCACCAGCGGCGTCGTGATCGGCGTCGCGTCCCTTCGCGCGGCCGTACCCGACGGGGCAACCTCGGACAGCTGCGCCGGGGCATCCGGGAGTTCCAGCTCTTCCTCGGCGCGATCACCGGGATCTGGCTCCTCGTCGGCGGCATCGGGATCGCCAACGTGCTCCCGGCCTCGGTGACGCTGCTTCTTCGCCGCGGGCGTCACCATCCTCACCGGCCTCCTCGCCGCTACCTACCCGGCGCGCCGCGCCGCCCGACTCTCCCCGATCGACGCCATCCGCCACGAGCAAGCGGCCTCTTCCGCCGTCTTCCCTCCCGCCGTTACCTTCCGCTGGCTTGCCGCCGGGTTCGCCGGCGCGCCCTCCCTCACTCCTGGTCGATGATGTCCGGCACTCCGCTCTCGTACGGCCCGGCGGGCTGGCAGGTCCCCGACGTTCCCATCATCCCCTTCATCGAGGGGGACGGCACCGGCCCGGACATCTGGCGGGCCTCGCAGCGGGTGTTCGACGCCGCCGTGCATCACGCCTCGGGCGGGAAGCGCCGGGTGGCGTGGCGCGAGGTCCTCGCGGGCGAGAAGGCCTTCAAGCAGACGGGGCAGTGGCTTCCCGACGAGACGGTGGAGGCCATCCGCACGTACCGGGTGGCCATCAAGGGTCCCCTGACCACCCCGGTGGGCACCGGGATCCGCTCGCTCAACGTCACGCTGCGCAAGCTGCTCGACCTCTACGCCTGCATCCGTCCCTGCCGGTACTATCCCGGCGTGCCCTCGCCGGTGAAGGCGCCGGAGAAGCTCAACATCGTGATCTTCCGGGAGAACACCGAGGACGTCTACGCCGGCATCGAGTTCGCCGCCGGGTCGAGGGAGGCGACGCGGCTCCGGGAGGTGCTGCACGACGAGTTCGGGCAGGACGTGCGCGAGGAGTCCGCCATCGGCATCAAGCCGATGTCGCGCTTCGGCACCGAGCGCCTCCTGCGGAAGGCCATCCGCTACGCCGCCAGCCACTCTCTCCCCTCGGTGACGCTGGTGCACAAGGGAAACATCATGAAGTTCACCGAGGGCGCCTTCCGCGACTGGGGCTACGCGGTGGCCGCCAGCGAGTTCGCGGACCTGACCTACCGGGAGGGCGAGGAGCCGAAGCCGGGCCAGGTCATCCGGATGCAGGACCGCATCGCGGACGCGATGTTCCAGCAGCTCCTGCTCCGGCCCGACGAGTACTCGGTGCTTGCGCTGCCGAACCTGAATGGCGACTACATGTCCGACGCCGCGGCCGCGCAGGTGGGCGGGCTCGGCATGGCCCCGGGCGGCAACGTGGGCGACGGCTTCGCCGTCTTCGAGGCGACCCACGGCACGGCTCCGAAGTACGCCGGGCTCGACAAGATCAACCCCTGCGCCGTGATTCTCTCGGGCGCCATGATGTTCGAGGAGCTGGGCTGGGAGGATGTCAGCCGGCGGATCATTCGCGGGGTGGAGGGCGCGCTCCACGCGAAGCTCGTCACCTACGACATCGCACGGCAGTTGCCCGGCGCCACCGAAGTGTCCACCTCGACCTTCGCCGACCAGATCATCGAGAAGCGATAGC
>CAVQWA010000037.1:0-22038 GCA_963717315.1 uncultured Gemmatimonadales bacterium | reverse complement strand
GGTGGGCCGGGCGGGCTGGCCGTCGGCCGCGGGCTTCTCGCTTCCGCCGCAGGCGGCGAGGACGAGGGCAGCAAGTGCGGCGAGCGCCGGGACGGGGCGGGCGAGTCGAGTCTCCACGGGTCCTCTCCTCGGGTGTCGGATCGCCGGGAATGCTCGCTTCACCTGGTCACGATTCCGTCACGCCCGGGTCACGGGTTGCCGACGCCATCGGGAACCACGCCGTAACCGTCGTTCCCGCGCCAAGTTCACTCTCCGCGTCCACCCGGCCGCCGTGGGCCTCCACGATGTGCTTCACGATCGCGAGCCCGAGCCCGGTGCCGCCCTCCTCCCGGGACCGGGAAGCATCCACCCGGTAGAAGCGCTCGAAGATCCGGGGCAGGTGGTCGGGAGCGATGCCCTGGCCGCTGTCGCGCACCGCGAGCACCACGCCGCCCTGCACCGGCTCCGCCGTCACCACGATCCGCCCGCCGTCGGGCGTGTAGCGGATGGCGTTGTCGAGCAGGTTCGTCAGCACCTGCCGGAGGGCCTCCGGATCCGCCGCGACCGTCTCCCCGCCGGTGGCCGTGCTCACCTCGAACCGGACGTTCCGCCCGGCGCGGCGCGGGGCCAGGCCGGCCCACGCCTCCTCCGCCGCGGCACGGACGCCCACGGCCCCCGGCCGCGGCTGCCAGCGGCCGCTCTCGATCCGGGAGAGATCGAGCAGGTCGTCCACCAGCCGCTGCATCCGCCGCGCGTTGGAGGCGATGGTCTCGAGGAACTGCGTCCGGGTCGGTTCGTCCGGCATCTCCGCCAGGAGCGTCTCGGCATACCCGCTGATGGAGGTGAGCGGCGTCTTGAGCTCGTGCGAGACGTTCGCGACGAAGTCCTTCCGGACCGCCTCGAGTCGCCGGAGCTCGGTGAGGTCGTGCAGCACGATCACCGCCCCGCCCTGGGCCAGCGGTCGGCCGCTCAGCAGGAAGGTCCGGCCGTCGAGCTCCGCCTCCCGGTCCCGCAGCGCTGCGCCGGCCAGGATCGCGTCCACGATCTCCCGCGCCGGCTTCGACCGGAAGAGCGAGGGGAGGTCGGGCATCGGGGCGTCGGGCGCGTAACCCAGGGCGTCGCGGGCGGCGGCGTTCGCCGTGAGGATCCGCCCCCGAGCGTCCGCCGCCAGCACCCCCTCCGTCATCGACTCCACCAGCGCCGCGGACTCGGCCTGTTCCCGCTTGAGGGCGTTGAACCGGTCGCCAAGTTGCCGGTGCATCTCGCGGAGCGCCTGCACCAGGGCGTCGATGTCGGGGATGCCCGAGCGGGGGAACCGCGGGGGCTCGCCGCCGGCGATGGCGCGCGCCGCGGCGGAGATGCCGGTCAGGGGGCCGGCCACCGAGCGCGCCGCCACGAAGGCCAGCGCGCTGCCCACGAGCAGGGCGAGGAGGGCGGCGGAGAGGACCACGCGCTGCGCCCGCTGCACCGCCTCGTCCACCTGCGCGAGCGAGGTGGCCACCCGCACCACCCCCGGGCCCCCCGGCACCGCGATGTAGAGGAGCGGGCGGCCCACGCTCGCGCTCATCCGGAGGTCGGTGCCCACGCCGCCCGCGAGCGCGGCCGCCACCTCAGGCCGGCCGGCGTGATTCTCGAGGTGCTCCCGTGAGCCCGGGGGCAGGCCGGTCTCGGCCACGACCCAGCCGTCCCGGTCGATCACCGTGATCCGGTGCCCGGAGGCCGCCGCGTATCGGCCGACCGCGGCCTGCCAGGCGGCGCTGTCAGCGGGCAGCACCTGCGCCACCAGGCGGACCTCGTTCCGCAGGGACCGCGTGATCTCCCGCTCGAGGTCGGTGCGGAGCCCGCGCTGGGAGACCCACACCAGCGTGATGATGGCAAGGAGCAGGACGAGGATCGTCCCGAGGACGAGCCGACCCGCGAACCTCACCTGGCCCGGGTCGGTTTCTCGGCCGACCTGAACCGGTACCCGAAGCCGCGCACCGTCTCGATCATCGCGCCCGCCCGTCCCAGCTTGGTGCGGAGCCGCTGGATGTGCATGTCCACGGTCCGCGTCTGGATGTCGGGCTGTGCCTCCCACACCGACTCGAGCAGTTGGGGCCGCGTCTGCACCCGGCCCCGCCGCTCCAGGAGCGTGAGCAGCAGCCGGTACTCCGTGGCGGTGAGGTTGAGGTCCTTCCCGTCGAGCGACACCTGGAGCGCCGAACGGTCGATCGTGATCGGGCCGGCCACGAGCGTCGAGCCGCCCGCCACCGCCGGGGCGCCGAGCCGCCGCAGGAGCGCACCCACCCGGAGGGCGAGTTCCTGGGGCGAGAAGGGCTTCGTCAGGTAATCGTCCGCCCCGAGGGAAAGCCCCCGGATCCGGTCGATCTCCTCCCGCCGGGCCGTCAGCAGGATGACCCCCACTTCCCGCGTCTCCTCCTGCCGGCGCAGCTCGGCCAGCACGTCGTAGCCGGACACGCCGGGCAGCATCAGGTCCAGGACCACCACGTCGGGGCGTTCCTCGCGCGCCGCCTTGAGCGCGTCCTGTCCGTTGGCCGCGGTGGAGACCCGGTAGCCCGCCTTGGCGAGGTGGTAGGCGACCAGCGCCGTGATGTCCGGCTCGTCGTCCACGACCAGGATGCGGTGGGTCATCATCGTCTGGGGATGGGAGGTCAGGGTAGCGCCCCGGCCAGCGACTCGGTGCGCTCGCGGTAATGTTCCCGGCTGCGGCGGACCGCCAGGTGGCGCTCGGCCCGCATCTGCTCGTCCATCGCCACGGCGTCCAGCACCAGCGCCAGGAGCCGGGCCCGCGGGCCGCCGGCCCGGTCGAGGCGGTAGACCACGAACTGGGCGATCGGGGTGTCCCGCACGACCCCGATCTCCCGCAATACCCGCAGGTGGCGGGAGACGGTCGGCTGGGGCAGGCCCAGGATGGCCTGGAGGTCCGACACGAAGAGCGGAGCCGCCGCCAGGCAGTTGAGGATGCGGAGCCGCGTGCCCTCGGCGAGGGTCAGCAGCAGGTCGGTGGTCGTCAGGCGGTCGGCCATATGCGGGCAAACGAATATCCCCGCAGCCGGGGGCGGCGCAAGGGCGGCGATTGCCCGGTGCCGGGGGGCGGGCGGATATTGCGTCCGTGCCCGAAGCCATCCGCGTCTTCGTGAACGAACGGCCGGTGTCACTCCCGGCCGGCTCCAGCGCCCTCGACGCCGCGCGCGCCCACGATCCCGCGCTGGCGGAGCGCCTCGCCGCCGGGACCGCCTCGCTGACCGACGCCCGCGGGCTGCCGGTGGACCCGGCGGCCCCGGTCGCCGCCGGCGCGATCCTGCGTGGCGTCTCCCGCCGCGCCGCGGAGCCCGATGCCGACGCGTGAGCTTCTCGCCCGCCTCCCCAAGGCGGAACTCCACGTCCACCTCGATGGCTCGCTCCGGCCGTCCACCATGCTCGAGCTCGCACGGTCGGCCCGGGTGGAGCTCCCGGTCCGGGACGCCGATGCGCTGCGCCGCTGGATGGTGGTGGACCACGCCCGGGACCTCGAGGAATTCCTCCAGCGCTTCGACCTCACGATCCAGCTCCTCCAGGCGCCCGAGGCGATCGAGCGCGTGGCCTACGAGATGGTCGAGGACGCCGCGCGGGACGGCCTCCGGCTGCTCGAGGTGCGCTACTGCCCGCGGCTCAGCACCCGCGCCGGCCTCACGATGGACGAGGTGCTCGCGGCCGAGCGGCGCGGGCTCGAGCGGGGGGAACGGGACTTCGGCGTCCGGACCGGCATCATCAATTGCGCCCTCCGCCACGACCCGCCGGAGGTGTCGCTGGCGATCGCCGAGACGTCGGTCCGCTGGCGGGACCGGGGGGTGGTGGCCTTCGACCTCGCGGGGGGCGAAGCAGGGCGGCCCCCCCGGGGACACCGCGCCGCCTTCGACGCGGCGGCGCTCGGGGGGCTCCACATCACCGTGCATGCCGGCGAGGCCGCCGGCCCCGAGTCGGTCCGGGAGGCCCTGGTGCTCTGCCATGCCGAGCGGGTGGGGCATGGCACCCGGATCCACGAGGACCCGGCGCTCGAGGACTACGTGCGCGACCGCCGGATCCCGGTGGAGATCAACCTCACGAGCAACCTGCAGACCCGCGTCGTGCGGCGCGCGGCGGAGCACCCGGTGCGAGGCTACCTCGACCGCGGGCTGGTCGTGACCCTCTGCACCGACAGCTGGCTGATGTGCGGCGTGTCCCTCACCGACGAGTACGACCTGGCCCGGCGCGAGCTCGGCCTCACCCGCGAGGAGATCGACCGGATGCTTCTCAACGGCTTCGCCGCGGCGTTCCTCCCCTGGCCCGAGAAGGAGCGCCTGCTCGCCGAAGTCCGGGCCGAGCTGGCGGACCTCCGCTGACCGCCGCGCTGCTGCTCCAGACCGCCGCGGAGCAGGTGGCGGCCGCGCGGGAGGGCCTCGACACCCCGGTCGCCGCCCGGCTGGTGGGCGTTCTCGGCGTGGCGGCCATGCTCGGCATCGCGGTCCTCCTCTCCTCGAACCGGCGCCGCATCGACTGGCGCCTCGTGGGGATGGGGATCGCGCTGCAGGCCGCCTTCGGCGTCATCGTGCTCAAGACCGCCGTCGGCCAGGCGTTCTTCGACGCGGTCGGCCGGGCGGTGACCGGCCTGCTCCGGTTCCAGGAGGAAGGCGCGCGCTTCGTCTTCGGGAACCTCGTCGGCTTCACCGTCCCGGTGGGCACCCCCGGCGCCGGCGGCGCGGTGGACACCTCCGCCGGCTTCGTGGCCCAGACCGGGGCGTTCTTCGCCTTCAACGTGCTCCCCACGATCATCTTCTTCTGCGCCCTGATGACCGTCCTCTATCACCTCGGCGTGATGCAGTCGGTGGTGAAGGGGATCGCCTGGGTGATGCAGAAGACGCTCCGCACCTCCGGCGCGGAGACCCTCTCGGCCTCGGGCAACATCTTCCTCGGGCAGACCGAGGCGCCGCTCCTCATCAAGCCGTTCGTCGCGGCGATGACCGAGTCGGAACTCAACACCGTGATGGTCGGGGGGTTCGCCACCGTAGCCGGCGGCGTACTGGCGGCGTACGTCGGCATCCTCTCGGGGTACTTCCCCGACATCGCCGGCCACCTGCTCGCCGCCAGCGTGATGAACGCGCCCGCGGGCCTGGTGCTGAGCAAGATCATCCTCCCGGAGACCGCCGAGCCGGTCACCCGCGGCTCCCTCCGGATGGAGGTGGAGCGGACCGATGCCAACGTGATCGGCGCGGCGGCGAGCGGGGCCGCACAGGGGCTCCAGCTCGCGCTCAACGTCGGCGCGATGCTGATGGCGTTCATCGCGCTCGTCGCGCTCCTCAACGCCGGCCTGGGCTGGGTCGGCTCCTTCTGGGGCCAGGACGGCCTCTCGCTCCAGTGGATCCTGGGCCAGGTCCTCCGGCCGCTCGCCTGGCTGATGGGCGTGCCCTGGCAGGACACGACCTACGTCGGCGGGCTCATCGGCATCAAGGCCTCGCTCAACGAGTTCGTCGCCTACAGCCAGCTCGGCGCGGACCTGGCGGGCGGCGGGCTGACGCTCCAGCCGCGGTCGGTGGTCATCGCCACCTACGCGCTGCTCGGCTTCGCCAACTTCTCGTCCATCGCGATCCAGATCGGCGGCATCGGCGGGCTGGCCCCCGAGCGGAAGGGCGAGATCGCCAGGCTCGGGCTCAAGGCGATGGTCGCCGGCAACCTGGCGGCGTTCACCAGCGCCAGCATCGCGGGGATGCTGCTGTGAGCGGGTCGAAGGTCGGAGGCCGAAGGTCGAAGGAGGTGGCCGCGGCCGCGGAAGCGGTGCGGGCGCGGCTGGGCCCGCACCGGCCCGCGGTGGCGATCGTGCTCGGCTCCGGCCTCGGCGGGCTCGCCGACCGGATCGGGGACGCGGTGCGGATCCCCTACGCCGACATCCCCGGCTTCCCCGCGCCCACCGCCGAGGGGCACGCGGGGGAGCTCGTGGCCGGCACCCTCGCCGGCACGCCGGTGCTGGCACAGAGCGGGCGCTTCCACCCCTACGAGGGCCACGACGCGGCGGTCGCGGCCCTCCCGGTGCGGGTGTTCGCGGAGCTCGGCGCCCGCACGCTGATCCTGACCAACGCGGCCGGCGGCGTGCGGCGGAGCTTCGCCGCCGGCACCCTGATGCTGATCACCGACCACCTGAACCTGACCGGGCGGAATCCGCTGGTGGGCGAGGTGCTGCCGGGAGAGACCCGCTTCCCCGACATGACCGCGCCCTACGACCCCGGGCTGGCCGCCCTGGCGCGCGACGGCGCCGCGGCGCTCGGGCTCCGGCTCGAGGAGGGGGTGTACGCCGGGCTCCTGGGCCCGAACTACGAAACTCCGGCCGAGGTGCGCTGGCTGCAGGCGGTCGGGGCCGACGCCGTGGGGATGTCCACCGTCACCGAGGTGATCGCCGCGCGGGCGCGCGGGCTCCGCTGCCTCGGCTTCTCGGTGATCTCGAACCCCGGCGCCGGCCTGGGCCCGAACCAGCTATCACATTCGGAAGTGATGGAGACGGCGGCCCGGGTGGGCGGGGAGCTGGCGCGGCTGGTGGAGTGGGTGGTGGGGCGGGGAACGGGGACCGGGGAACGGGGAACGGGATCGTAGCGCGTTCAACCCCGTTCCCCGCTCCCCGGTCCCCGTTCCCCGCGCACGGCGGTCACGCCGTGCGCCAGCGGCCCGTGCCCCCGTCCCAGCCCCGGGGCCGCGGCGATCGCGCGGTGCACGTAGTCGAGCGCGTCGGCCACGGCCACCTCGAGCGGGCGGCGGAGGGCGAGCCCGGCGGTGATCGCCGCCGAGAGGGTGCAGCCGGTGCCATGGGTGGACGTCGTGGCGATGCGCGGATGACGGAACTCGCGCACGCCCGCGGGGGTCACCAGGAGATCCACCAGCTCGGGCCCGCCGAGGTGGCCGCCCTTCACCAGCGCGGCGGCGGCGCCGAGCCCGAGGATCCGCTCCCCGGCCCGCGCCATCGAGTCCGCGTCGCGCACCGGGAACCCGGCGAGTGTCGCCGCCTCGTCCAGGTTGGGGGTGACCAGCGCCGCCCCGGGCACGAGGACCTCGCGAATCGTCGCCTCGGCGTCGGCATCGAGCAGCCGGTCGCCCGAGGTCGCGACCATCACCGGGTCGATCACGCATGGCCGCCACGCATGCCGGTCGAGCAGGGCGCCGACCAGCCGGACGAGCGCCGCCGTGGCGAGCATGCCCGTCTTGACCGCGGCGGGCGGCAGGTCCTCGGCGATCGCCGCCGCCTGCGCCTCGACGACGTCCGGCGGCACCGCGTGCACGGCGCGCACCCCGAGCGTATTCTGCGCGGTGACGGCGGTGACCACCGACGTGCCGTGCACCCCGAACTGGTGAAACGCCTTCAGGTCGGCCTGGATGCCGGCGCCGCCGCCGGAGTCGGATCCCGCAATGGTGAGGGCGATCTGCACGTGACCAATCTATCCCGGTCCGCCGGCGCGCCGCGATGAAGCACGACCTGCCGGGCACCATCCGCGACCTCCACCGCCGCCGCGGCCGCGAGCGGCGCGGTCGCACGCTCGCCGAGGGCGTCCGGCTGGTCGAGGAGGCGCTGGCGGCCGGCGTGGTGGTGGACGGGGCGGTGGTCTCGCCGGCGCTGGACGCGACCCCGCGCGGCCGCGCGCTCCACGACGCCCTCGCGGCACGCGGCGTGCACGTGGAGGCCGTCTCCGACAGGGAGTTCGCCGCCCTCGCCGAAACCGAGCACCCGCAGGGGGTGCTCGCGGTGGTGGCGCTTCCCGCGTGGGAGGCCGGGGCGCTCCGGCCCACGGCCGGGCACCCGGTGCTGGTGCTCGATGGCGTGCAGGACCCCGGCAACGTCGGCACCGTCGCCCGGACCGCTCTCGCCCTCGGCTCGGCCGGGATCATCGCCCTGCCCGGGACGGCGGACCTGGCGAATCCCAAGGTGGTCCGCGCCGCGATGGGGGCGCTCTTCCGCCTCCCGGCCGTCCACCTCGAGGCGTCCGCGCTGCCGGGCTGGCTCCGGGCCGCCGGGGCGGAGTGCTGGGTGGCCGAGGCCGGGGGCGAGCCGCTCGACCGCGTGCGGCCGGCGCGGCCGGTGGCCATCGTCGTCGGCAACGAGGGCGCCGGCGTCCACCCGGAAGTCGCGGCGCTGGCGGACCGGAGGGTCGGCATCCCGCTCGCGCCCGGCGCCGAGTCGCTCAACGTGGCCGCCGCCGCGGCCATCCTTCTGCACGAGGTGACGCGTGGCGGATGACCTGGCGCTGCTCGGGCCCGTCCTCCCGGTGATCGCGGGGCTCCTCGGCCTGGTGCTGGGGAGCTTCCTCAACGTCTGCATCCTGCGCTGGCCGAAGGACGAGTCGGTGATCCGGCCGCCGTCGCGCTGCCCCGGGTGCGGGAGCGGCATCGCCTGGTACGACAACATCCCGGTCGTGTCCTGGCTGCTGCTCCGCGGCAAGTGCCGCAAGTGCGGCGAGCGGATCTCGATCCAGTATCCGCTGGTCGAGCTCGCCACCGGCCTCCTGTGGGCCTGGATGGCCTGGCGGCACGGCGCCTCGCTCGAGGCGCTCCGCGGCGCCACCTTCGGCACGATCCTCTTCGGCATCGCGATCGCCGACGCGCGGTTCTACATCATCCCCGACGAGTTCTCGCTGGGCGGGCTGGCGATCGGCCTGCTCTTCAGCCTCGCCGGCGGGCTCCCCACGCTGGGGGAGGCCGTGCTCGGCGCCGCGGTCGGCTTCGGGCTGCTCTGGCTGGTGGGAGTGCTCGGCACCCTCGCCTTCAAGGAGGAGGCGATGGGCGGCGGCGACATCAAGATGATGGCGATGGTCGGCGCGTTCGTCGGCTGGAGCGGCGTCCTCCTCACCATCTTCCTCGGCGCGCTCCTCGGCTCGCTGATCTTCGTCCCGCTCGCGCTCGCGGGGCGGAAGAAGCACGTGCCGTTCGGCGTCTTCCTCGCGCTCGGCGCCGCCGCCGCTTACCTGGCGGGCCCGTCGCTGGTCACCTGGTACCGCGACACCTTCCTGTTCGGATGAGACCGATCCTCACCGGCCTCCTCGGCCTCGCGATCGCCACCGCCTGCCGCGGTGAGCGGCCCCAGCAGACGGACCAGCTCTCCGCCGCGGCGGAGTTCGAGCGCCTGGTGGACAGCGTCGCGCCCGACGTGGCAAGGGTGACCGGCCTCGAGTGGCGCCAGCCGCCGCGTGCCGCACTCCGGTCGAAGGAAGAGGTCCGGCGCTACCTGCTGGAGAAGGTGGCCGCCGAGCTCCCGCCCCAGCGGCTCGAGGGGATGACCGCGTCGTACCGGCTCCTCGGCCTCCTGCCCGACACCCTCGACCTCCGGAAGCTGCTGGTGGACCTCTACGCCGAGCAGGTGGTGGGCTTCTACGACCCGGACTCGGCGATGCTCTTCGGGGTGCAGGGAGCCGATCCCGCGCAGCTCCGGCTGCTCGTCGCGCACGAGCTGACCCACGCGCTCCAGGACCAGTACGTCCGGCTCGACTCGATCCTCGGGATGAAGAACGAGAGCGACCGCCAGGTCGCCGCTCAGGCGATCATGGAGGGGCAGGCGATGATCGTCTCGATGCAGGTCTTCGCGCCCGACCCGGCCGCCGTGACACAGCCGGGATTCTGGGAGATGGCCCGTGGCACCGTGCGCGAGATGCAGGGGAGCACGCCGGTCTTCCGTTCCGCGCCGCTGGTCCTCCGGGAGGGCCTGCTCTTCCCCTATCTCGACGGGGCGGAGTGGATTGTCTGGTGGGAGAACTCCGCCCTGGCCGACAGCGCGCCGTACGGTGCGCGCCTCCCGGAGTCGAGCGAGCAGATCCTGCACCCGGCGCGCTACCAGGCCGGCGACCGACCGCTCGCCCTCCGGTTCGGCGCGGACAGCGCCGGGGTGCTGTACGAGGACACCATGGGTGAGCTCGAGCTCCGGATCCTGGACGGCCAGCTCGCCGGCCGGAACACGCGGAGCGAATCGGCCGTGCCGTACGGCTGGGCCGGCGACCGGTTCCGCACCCTCGACACGCCGGCCGGGCCCGCGCTGGTCTGGTATCTCGCGTGGGACGCGCCGCGCTACGCCGACCGCTGGATGTCGGCTACCGGCAGCCAGCTCCGGCAGCGGGGCAGGGCAGGGTACCGCACCACCGTGGATGCGGTCACCATCGGCAACCGCGCCGGCAGCCGGGTCGTCATCGCGCCGGAGGGCTGGAGCGGCTGGAACGCCATCCCGGAGGTCGCGATCGTCCCTTGACGCCATGCGAACGGGGGCCCATGCTGGCGCCCCCTCTCCCCTCTCCCCTCTCCCCTCTCCCCTCTCCCCTCTCCCCTCACCCCAGCACCCAGTTCACCCCCACCGCCACCAGGCCCACCAGCGCGCCGAGCACGTAGCCCAGCCGCACGATCAGGTCGAGCTCGCGCTGGGTCACGCCACGGACGATTTCCTCCATCCGCTGGGTCGAGAAGCCGATCACCTTCTCCTCGACCATCTCCGGCACGCGGATCTGCCCGACGACCACCGGCACCTGGGTTTGCACCCATTCCCACGCCACCTCCTGCATCCCGGTCCGCAGCCGTTCGACGGCAACCTCGCCGAGCCAGTCGGCCGGGCGGCCGAGGGGCCGGCCGAGGAGGCCGTTCGCCAGCGCGCGCACCCCGTCCTCGATCAGCTGGCGGCCCCGGTCGCTCCCGAGCCCGCGCGCCGCCAGCGCCGCCGCGCGCTCCGGCGGGAGGAGCGCCAGGACCTCGCCCCAGGTCCGGTCCTCGACCAGGCCGGTCGCCCGGTCCACCAGCTTGCCCAGCGCCGAGCGGGTGCCGGGCTCGCGCACCACGCGCACCAGCCAGTCGCCGAGGGTCCGTTCCAGTGCCTCCCGCTTCTCCGGCGAGAGCCGGCGGAGCCGCTCGGCCAGCGGCACCCGGAGGAACGTCACCACCGCGTCGTTGATCGCGCGCGCCAGCCGCTCGCGCATCTCCGGGGAGCTGAGCGTGGCGGCAAAGCGCTCGAAGCCGTCACGCTCGAACCCGTCGAGGAGGCGGCGGAAGGTCGCGTCGGTCACGACCAGCTTCGCCACCAGCCGCTCGTGGAGCAGGAGGTCGCGGACGGCGCGGTCGTATGCGTCGCGGAGCGAGCGATGGACCTGGTCCTTCGCCGCCGGGTCGGCGAGCGCAGTGCCGAGTCGCTCGATGGCGATGGGCAGGTAGTCGGCGATCCCCTGCTCGACCGCCCCGATGAGCCCGGGCGGGAGCCGGTCGATGAGCGGCTCCTCGTCGCGGGCGAAGGCCTCCAGCCGCTCGTGCACCAACCGCCGGAGCACCGCCTCGAGTTCGTCGCCCTCGGCGAGGTGGTCGAGCCACCCGCTCACCACGGCGTGGATCTTCTCCCGCCGGGGCGGGGTGAGCGACTGGCCGATCGGCCGTTCCCCCACCTCGGCGCGGAGCGCGTCGAGCCAGCGTTCCGCGGTGGCGGCGAAGTCGGGGCCCGAGGTCCAGCGCGCAAGCCCGGTCGCCGCTCCGCGCGCAACGGCCTCGACCCCCTCCCCCAGCGCCGCGCGGTGCGCCTCGGGCAGTGCCTCCCGGAGCGGCCCGCGCTCCCGGTCCACCAGGTCGTCCACCAGCCGATTCACCGCCGCGTCGAACGCCGCGCGCACCTCGGGCGTGCCGAGCCGGCGGGCCAGGTCCTCGGCGGTGAGGAGCCGCTCACCCACCGTCTTCCCGATGCTCTTCGCCAGCCGCGCCTTGTTCTTCGGCACCGCGCCGTGGAGCCGGAAGAAGAGCAGCCGCACCGGCTCGTGCGGGTGGAAGAGCATCCAGATGGCGATCGCGTTGGTCACGCCACCGGAGAGCGCGCCGACGGCGACGGTGGCGAGGGTCTGGAGCAGGTCGGGGGCGGGCATGTTGAATAGTCGAGGGTCGTGGGTGGAAGGTCAAAGGCTCGATTGGGTCCTGAGCTTGACGCCCTCCCTCGCTCGTCCCAGTTTGTCCGGTACCCCTCGTCGTGCGACAATGACATGAGCGCTCCACTCCTCCCCCCCCCCCCCCCCCCGGCGCGTTCGGCCCTCGCGCTCGTCGCGCTGATACCTCTCGCTGTCGGCTGTGACGCCGGTGGTCCAGTGGAGAGTGCGCTCAGGCCGAGTCTCAGCGGAGCGGAGGTGCCCGGCTGCGTGATGCAGAACCCCGGCCACTTCTGGCCGGATTCCCACCGATGGCCGTGCAACACGGCGATCACGATCGGCGCCCCATCCGACATGCAGGTCGAGGTGGGCCAAGCGGCAGCCGAGTGGAACCTGGCGCTGGGGCACGCCGGCAACGGATCGGCGGCCAGTCCATTCGCCCCGGGCGCGCCGCGCCTCGTGCCGGGGTCAGGCCCGACCGGCCACTTGGTCATCGAATGGGGAGACGGCAGTGGATCACCCTACTGCGGTGAGACGAACGCAACATCCCCATCCGTCGACTCGATGAAGATCCGCCGGGGCGCGGCCTGCGAGAGCTTCACGAACAAATCGAACGACCTCGTGGCCGTCCTCACCCACGAGCTCGGCCACTCGCTCGGGTTCGACAACGACCTGCACAAACCACCATCCCTGAGCCACTGCGCGATGCACCTGGAGTCCATCGCGCCGGCCATCAATCCAACCGTTTGCCAGGACGAAGTCGAGTGGCTTCTCGCGGGGTACAATTATCGGCCGGCGCCGCCCGGCGACTTCTGGAGTCGGCCGATCGCGACCGGACTCCAGGGGATTCCGTCAAGCGCCACCGTTCAGGTCGGTGGATCGACCACACTCACCGCAACCGGCATCCGTTTCGAGCGCCAGAACGGTCTGGAGCCCCAACCGATCGGCTCGGCGACGGTGACGTGGAGTCCCGATAATGGAAGCATCGCAACCGTCAATCCCCCCTCAGGGGCCGCGACGGCGATGACCGGCGTTACGCCGGGATCCACCACGGTTCGCGCCCGGCTTGAGGGGTCGCTTCCTCTCAACGCTCTCCTCTCGGCTCGCCTGCTGAGCCTCGGCGAGCCGACCGTGGTGACCGTGACCGCGCCACCGGGCTCCTTCCAGGTGAGCAACATTGCGGGCCCTGCGACGCCGATCACTGTCGCAGGCACCTACCAGTTCCAGGCCGTGGTCGTGAACCCGCCTCCCGGGACGGTGAACGTCCGGTGGGTGGTGATGTACAGCAACGGGGATACCCTCGACTTCGGTCCCTTCGGCGGGCTCACCCGGACGATCGAGGCCTACGCCGGCGCCTACAACATCAGGGTGAAGGCCACCCCGCGGGTGGGGACGGAGTCTGGACTGTATGCGATCCGCGACTGGCCGGTGTGTACCGGCGGTGGTGGGGAGTTCTTCCAGTCCGATCCCGGGCCGGACGCGGAGGAGGGCTGCTGATGCGACGGCCTCCCTTCCTCCTGGCGCCGCTGCTGGTCGTGATGGCCTGCGAGAGCGACACCGGCCCCTCCGGTCCCCCCGCGCTGCATGACCGGATCGTCTTCGTCTCCACCCGTGAGGGGGCCCGGGCGCTCTACCATATGGGGCTCGACGGGTCCGATGTCACCCCGATTCCCTGGGTGCACTGGCCCCTGGAGCCGGAGGTCTCTCCGGACGGCGAGTGGATTGCCTACTACGGTCCATTCGGTGGCGTCTGGATCCAGCGTATTGACGGCTCCGACGCACGAGAACTCACCCAGGGAGCGGCCGAGTGCGCCTTCCCCGCTTGGCGCCCAGATGGCGGGCTACTCGTGTTCGACTGCACCGAGGGTGCCACGTCGGATCTCTGGACCGTCAAGCCGGACGGAACGGAGCTTGCGCCCCTGGGTGTCGGCCCGGCGGTCTTCCCCTCGTGGTCGCCGGATGGAACCCGGATCGCGTTCGGCGCCAACCTGGACGGCAACTGGGAGGTGTATGTCGCCGACCTCTCCACGATGACGGTCGAGAACGTGACCGAATCGCCCGACGTGAACGAGCAAGTGCCGCGGTGGTCCCCCGACGGCCAGTGGATCGCCTACGCGACCGATGCGGATCTCCCGGAAGGACCCGTCACCCTCGAGCTTCTGGATCCCGTGACGGGAGTCAGGCGGCGACCTCCGGCGTACGCGGGTGGTTCCTTTGTTCGATGGACCCCTGACAGCAGAGCGGTGATCTACGCCCGGGCGCTCCCTACCTACGAGGCAGGCGACATCGTGGTGCAGGACCTCGAGAGTGGCGAGATCACGGTCGTCCTTCCTCCCGACGGCTTCGAGGACTTCTCGCCCACGTACGCCCCGCCGAGCCGCAACTGGCCTCGGCAGTGATGCGTCCTTTGACCTTCGACCTTCGACCTACTCCAGCCCCTTCCGGAACCGCACCACCGCCAGCCCGGTCAGCCCGATCGAGAAGCCGGCCAGGATCAGCCCCTCCCGCCAGAGCGCCCCGAACCCCACGCCCTTGAGCAGGATGCCCCGGAGCACCTCGAGGAAGTAGGTCAGGGGCAGGGTGGCGGCGATCCACTGCGCCGCCGGCGGCATCGCCTCCCGGGGGAACATGAACCCGGAGAGGAGGATGTTCGGCATCAGGTAGAAGAAGCCGAGCTGCATCGCCTGGGCCTGGGTCTTCACCAGGGTGGAGAAGAGGAGCCCGAGGCCGAGGCTCGCGAGGATGAACGGGAGGGTGAAGGCGAGGAGGAGCGGCACGCTCCCCTGGAACGGCACCCGGAAGAGGAGCCGCCCGAGGAGCAGGATCACGCCCACCTGCACGTACCCGATGATGAGGAACGGCGCCATCTTGCCGAGCATCAGGCTGGTCTTGCCGATCGGGGTGACCACCAGCTGCTCCAGCGTGCCCCGCTCCCGCTCGCGCACCACCGCCATCGAGGCGATGAGCACCATCGTGATGGAGAGCAGCACGCCGACGATGCCCGGCACGATGAACACCGCACTCCGGACCGCGGGGTTGTAGAGCGGACGCACCCGCACCTCCACCGCGGGCGCGAGCCCCGGACGGCCCGCCGCGGCGAGCTCCCGGCTCCGCACCAGGCCCGCCTGCTGGGCCGCGGCCATGGCCCCGTTGGCCGCGATCGGGTCGGCGGCGTCCACCAGCAGCTGCGCCTGCGCCGCCTGGCCCCGCGCCGCCTTCCGTGCATAGTCGGGCGGGATCACCAGCCCGGCGCGCGCCCGGCCCGCCGCGATGGCCCGCTCGAGCGCGCGCGCGTCCCCCACCTCGCCCACCAGGTCGAAGTTGCTGGTGTTGATCATCGCCGCCACCAGCGCCCGGCTCTCGGCAGAGCGCGACTGGTCCACCACCAGCAGCGGCTGGTGCCGCACCTCGGTCTGGATCGCGTAGCCGAAGAGCACGAGCTGGAGCGCGGGGATCCCGATCATCATCCCCATCGTGAACCGGTCGCGCCGGACCTGCACGAACTCCTTCCAGAGCATCGGCCAGACGGTCCAGCGGCGCAGGCGCTCGAGCAGGCTCACGCGAGCACCCCCTCGTCCCGGCGCTGCAGCTCGATGAACACGTCCTCGATCGAGGGCTGGTCGAAGTGGGCCCGGATCTCGGCCGGCGTGCCGAGCCCGATGAGGTGGCCGCGGCTCAGGAGGGCGAGCCGGTCGCACCGCTCGGCCTCGTCCATGTAGTGCGTGGTCACCAGCACGGTGAGCCCCGCCGCCGCGCGCTCGCCGATGATCTCCCAGAACTTCCGCCGCGCCGCCGGGTCCACGCCCGCCGTCGGCTCGTCGAGGAAGACCAGGTCGGGGAGGTGCGCCGTGGCACAGGCGAGGGCGAGTCGCTGCTTCCATCCGCCGGAGAGCGTGCCGGCGAGCTGGTCCGCGCGCGTCTCCAGCCCGGCGTCCCGCAGCACCTCCGCCCGCCGCGCCCGCCCCGCCGCGCCCGTCACGCCGTGGAGCCCGGCGTAGAAGCGCAGGTTCTCCGCCACCGTCAGGTCCTCGTACAGCCCGAACTTCTGGGACAGGTAGCCGATGCGGCGGCGCACCTGGTCGGGGTCGCGCACGACGTCCACCCCGGCCACCTCCGCGCCGCCCGAGGTCGGCTCCATCAGCCCGCAGAGCATCCGGATCGTGGTCGTCTTCCCCGAGCCGTTCGGGCCGAGCAGGCCGAACACCTCCCCGCGGCGGATCTCGAGGTCGAGCCCCTCCACCGCCACGAGCTGGCGGAACACCTTGCGCAGCGCCGAGGTCTTCACCGCCAGCCCCCGTTCCCCGCTCCCCGCTCCTCGTTCCCCGGTCACTTCTCCCCTCCCACCTCGACGCTCACCCACACTCCCGCCGGGGTTGCGTCGGGGACGTCCAGCGCGATCCGGACCCCGAAGAGCTGGTCGCTCCGCTCCGCCTCGGTGAGCGCCACCCGCGGCGTGAACTCCGCCTCAGGGCTCACCGATGTCACCCGACCGCCGGCGGGCTCGCCGGTCCAGCCATCCGGCGTGACGCGCACCGCCGTCCCCGGCTTCACCCGGTCGAGCAGGCCCTGGGGCACGAAGGCGCGCACGTAGGTGCGGGCGACGTCGCCGAGGATGATCGCCGGTACGCCGGCCGCCAGCACCTCGCCCGGCTCCCCGGTGCGGGAGAGGACGACGCCGTCCACCGGCGCGCGGAGCACCAGGTCGGCGAGCCGCGCCTCCGCCGCGGCGAGGGAGGCCCGGGCGCGGCCGACCTCCGCCTGCGCTGCGCTCACCTGCTGCGGCCTGGCGCCGGCCCGGAGCAGCCGGAGCGCCTCCGCCGCGGAGGACCGGCGTTCGTCGGCCACCCGTGAGGCGGTCTCGGCGTCGTCCAGCGACTGCTGGCTCGTGGCGCCGCTGGCGAGGAGGGTTCGCGCGCGGCGGAGTTCGGTCAGGGCACGCACCGCCTCCGCGGTTGCCGCCGAGAGCTCGGCTTCGCCCTGGGCTATCTCCTGGGGCCTGGCGCCCGCCTGCAGGTCGCGGAGCGCGGCGTTGGCGGCCGCCACCCGCGCGCGCAGGTCGGCGAGCGTCTCGTCGGCGTCGGCCTGCGTGAGGATGGCGAGGGTGTCGCCGGCACGCACCCGGTCGCCCTCCTCGCGGAGCACGCGTACCACGCGTGCGGTCGTGAGCGGGGCGACGGAGACCTCGGGAAGCTCCACGCTGCCGCGGAGGGGCGAAGGCGCCCCGTCGCAGGCGGCCAGGAACGCGAGCAGCGCCGGCAGTGCCGGCAGGATCGGGGATCGGCGGGTCACGCGGAAGGCTCCTCGAGTTGAAGCGCCGCGAGCGCGAACTCGGCGGCGTGCCGGGCGAAGGCGGTGCGCACCGCAGCCGGCGGGCCCGCGGGCCCGTGCCCCAGCAGGACGCCGATGGCGGGTCCTGCGGTGACCATCCAGGCCACCTGGGACACGATGGAGAGGGCCGCGAACCGGGGGTCGAACCCGGGCCGGAAGACGCCACGCGCCTGTCCCGACTGGATGACCCCTGTCAGCCGCGCGAAGAGGTCGGCAAGCACGTCGCGGATGACCGGCTCGGCGTGGCTGGCCTGGTGATCCACCATCTCGCGGATGATGAGCCGGCCGAGGTGCGGACGGTCGAGCAGCCCCTCGGCCTGGATCCGGACGATCGTGCGGATGGCGTCGGCCGGGTCACCCCCCGGGTCGGTCTCGGCCAGGCCGCGGCGGGCAATGCCGCCGATTGTGCGGTCGAGGACGGCGCGATAGAGCCCGGCCTTGGAGCCGAAGTAGTAGTAGATGAGCCCCGGGGAGGCCCCGACGGATCGGCCGATGGCCTGGACGGTGGTCCGCTCGAAACCCTGTTCGGCGAAGAGCCACTCGGCCGCGTCGAGGATGGCGCCTGGGGTGGTCTGGGGCTCGGCGGCGCCGGTCGGCGGGGTGGTTTGGCTGGTCATGGCAAAATGATTGAACGTTCAATCAAGAATGTCAAGGTGGCGAGGAGGCTGGTGGGTAAGGTGGCCCAGGCGGCCAAGGTGGCTCGGCTCCCCAGCCGTCCCAGCCCGCTCCCTTGTCCCAACCCCAACCCGCGACTAAACTTGAGGGCTATGTTCGACGAGCTCTCCTCCCGGCTGGGCGAGACCCTCAAGCGCCTGACCGGTCGGGGGGTGCTCACCGAGGATGCGGTGCGTGAGGGGCTCCGGGAGATTCGCCGGGTCCTCCTCGAAGCCGACGTGAGCTTCGAGCTCACCCGCACCTTCCTCGAGCGGGTCGAGGCGCAGGCGATCGGCCAGGACGTGCTCAAGGGGGTCCGCCCCGGGCACCAGCTGGTCCGCATCGTCCACGACGAGCTGGTCCGGCTCCTCGGCGAGAAGCAGGCGCCGCTGGCCTTCGCGTCGGTGCCGCCCACCGTGATCCTGCTCGTCGGCCTGCAGGGCTCGGGCAAGACGACCACCGCGGGCAAGCTCGCGGCGCGGCTCAAGCGGGAGCAGAAGGCGCCGTTCCTCGTCGCGGCCGACGTCTACCGGCCCGCGGCGGAGGAGCAGTTGGTCACGCTGGCCGGCCAGGTGGGCGTCGGCGTCCACGCGGAGCCGGGCGGGAAGGATGTCGTCGGCATCGTCCGCCGGGGGCTCGAGGCGGCGGCGAAGGCGCGCGCCCGTACCGTGCTGGTGGACACGGCCGGCCGGCTCCAGATCGACGCCGAGCTGATGGACGAGCTCCGCCGGCTCAAGGACGCCGTCCGGCCGCACGAGATCCTGCTCGTGGCCGACGGGATGACCGGCCAGGATGCCGTCCGGATCGCGCGCGGCTTCCACGAGGCCCTGGGGGTGACCGGCGTCATCCTCACCAAGATGGACGGCGATGCCCGCGGCGGTGCCGCGCTCTCCATCTACGGCGTCACCCAGGCGCCGATCAAGTTCGTCGGCGTGGGGGAGCGGCTCGACGCGCTCGAGCCCTTCGTCCCCGAGCGGATGGCCGGCCGGATCCTCCAGCAGGGCGACATCCTCTCGCTGGTCGAGAAGGCGCAGGAGGCGGTCGACGAGAAGGAAGCCGAGCGGCTCGCGAAGAAGGTCCAGTCGAAGAAGGGCATGGACCTCCAGGACTTCCTGGACGCGATGAAGCAGATGCAGAAGATGGGCCCGCTCAAGAACGTGCTCGGCATGCTCCCGGGGGTGAACCCGGCGATGCTCCAGGCCGCGAACGTGGACGACAAGCGGCTCAGGCACGTCGAGGCCATCGTGCTCTCGATGACGCCGGCCGAGCGGAAGGACCCCGACCTCCTGAACGGGTCGCGCCGGCTCCGGATCGCGAAGGGCGCCGGCCGCAGCGTGCAGGAAGTCAACCAGTTGATGGCGCAGTTCAAGCAGATGGCGAAACTGATGAAGGGCGCGGGCAAGCCGGGCTTCAAGCTCCCGATGGGGCGCGGACCCTTCGGCTGACCCCGCATCACTCGAGGAAGCACGATGGCGACTCGTATTCGACTTTTCCGCGTGGGCCGCAAGAAGCTGCCCGCCTACCGCATCGTGGTGGCCGAGAAGACCGCGCCGCGCGACGGCCGGTTCATCGAGGTGATCGGCACCTACGAGCCGAAGGCGCAGCCGGCGAAGGTGACGCTGGACGCGGAGAAGGCGAAGGCCTGGCTGGCGAAGGGCGCCACCCCGACGGAGACCGTCGAGGGGCTGCTCAAGAAGGCCGGCGTCATCGCCGCTGGCTGACGTGGAAGGCGGCCCCCGCCACCTGGTGGTGGGCCGGCTCCGGAAGCCGCACGGGCTGAAGGGCGACGTCGCCCTCTTCCCCCTGACGGACCGCCCGGAGCAGACCTTCCGGCCGGGCGTCGCGTTCCAGGTGCTCGACCTCGCCGGCGAGGTGGTCGCCGGGCCGCTCGAGCTCGAGCGGGCCCGCGCCTACCACCGCGAGTGGCTGGTCAAGTTCCGCGGGGTGGACAGCCGGAGCGCTCTCGAGGCGATGCCCGGCT
The DNA here is from genome assembly GCA_963717315.1 of uncultured Gemmatimonadales bacterium. Taxonomy (GTDB): domain Bacteria; phylum Gemmatimonadota; class Gemmatimonadetes; order Gemmatimonadales; family GWC2-71-9; genus JAICEH01. Next base: position 2,232 of record CAVQWA010000037.1, on the reverse strand, counting down.
TCCGGGACGGCCTCCTCGCCGCGCCGGTCGAGGCCCTGGCCCCGCCGGCCGAGGACGAGGTCTGGCTCCACGAGCTGGCCGGGTTCGCCGTCCGGAACGAGGCGGACGAGCCGCTCGGCGTGGTGACCGACGTGTACGACCTGCCCTCCGGCCTGATGCTCGAGGTGCAGGGGCCGAAGCGCGAGTTCCTCCTGCCCTGGCGGCCGGAGTTCGTGCGCGCGGTGCGGAAGGAGGCCCGCGTCGTGGTCGTGACGCCGCCCGAGGGCCTGCTCGATGGCTGAGCGCCTCCGCATCAACGTGGTGACGCTCTTCCCGGAGAGCATCGCGGCCTTCCTCGGCGCGAGCATCCCGGCCCGGGCGGCCGCGGCGGGACTGGTCGAGTACCGGCTGGTGCAGTTGCGCCAGTTCACCCACGACCGGCACCAGACGGTGGACGACTACGCCTACGGTGGCGGGGCGGGGATGGTGCTCAGGCCGGAGCCGATCTTCGAGGCGGTCGAGAGCCTCGGGCCCCCGGAAGGCCCGGTGGTGCTGCTCTCGGCGCGGGGCCGGCGGTTCGGCCACGACGACGCGGTGCGGCTGTCGCTCGCGAGCGAGGTCACCCTCCTCTGCGGGCACTACAAGGACGTGGACCAGCGGGTGGCCGACCACCTCGCCACCGACGAGATCTCCATCGGCGATTTCGTCCTGAGCGGCGGTGAGCCCGCGGCCATCTGCGTCATCGACGCGGTGGTGCGGCTGCTGCCCGGCGCGCTCGGCGACCACGAGTCCGCCAGTGGCGACTCGCACTACGACGGGCTCCTGAGCCCGCCGAGCTGGACCAGGCCCCCGGAGTTCCGGGGCTGGGAAGTGCCGGCGGTCCTCCGCTCCGGCGACCACGCGGCCATCGCCGCCTGGCGCCGGGCCGAGGCGGAACGGCTGACCGCCGAGCGGCGGCCCGACCTCTGGGCCGCATATCGCGAACTGCACGACGGGCCCGACGGCCCGCACTGAACCAGGGGCGCCCGCGGGGCGCGGAGGGTGTGACGATGGAGCGTCTGGAGGCGGCGGCGCGCGAGGGGCTGCGCAGCGATATCCCCCGGTTCGAGCCGGGCGACACGGTGCGCGTGCAGGTCCGCGTCCGCGAGGGTGACAAGGAGCGCCTGCAGGCCTTCGAGGGCCTCTGCATCGCCAAGCGGGGGGGCGGGATCAGCGAGACCTTCACGGTCCGCAAGGTCTCCGCGGGCGTCGGGGTCGAGCGGATCTTCCCGCTCCACAGCCCCACCATCGCCTCGATCGAGATGGTGCGCCGCGGCCGCGTCCGCCGCGCCAAGCTCTACTACCTCCGCCGGCTCTCGGGCCGCGCGGCGCGCATCCGGGAGAAGCGCGAGGGCTGAGCCGATGGGCCCGCCGACGCTCGCCCGCGAGGCGGCGTGCTGGGCGGCGGGCCGCCTGCTCGTCGGGGTGGATGAAGTCGGCCGCGGGCCACTCGCCGGACCGGTGGTGGCCGCGGCCGTCGTCTTTCCCGCCGACTGTCGTCGCATCCGGGGCGTCCGCGACTCCAAGGTCCTGCCGCCGGGCCGCCGCACCCTCCTCGCCGCCGAGATCCGCTCCCGCGCCCTCGCCGTCGCCGTCGCCGCCGCCAGCCGCGCCGAGATCGACCGGCTCAACATCCGCGTCGCCACCGCCCTCGCCATGCGGCGGGCGGTCCGGCGTCTCGCGTGTGACCCGCGACTCGCGACTCGCGACTCGCGCCTCGACCTCCTCCTCGACGGCCTCCCCCTTCCCGAACTGGGCTTCCCCCACGACGCCCTCGTGGACGGCGACGCCCTCTGCTTCTCCGTCGCCGCCGCCGGCATCGTGGCCAAGGTGGTGCGCGACGAGCTGATGACCCGCCTCCACCACCGGCACCCCGCTTTCGGCTGGGACACCAACGCCGGCTACGGCACCGCGGCACACCTCGACGCCCTCGCCCGCCTCGGCCCCACTGCCCACCACCGCCGGAGCTTCGCCCCGGTCCGCCAGCTGCTCCTCGGCGTCTGACCGGCCGCTATTTCGGGTAGGGCACCACCAGGATCGAGGTCGGCAGCTCGCGGAGCAGGGCGTCGCTCACCGAGCCGAGCAGCAGCCGGTCCACCGGCGGCAGGCGGTGGGATCCCACCACGAGAACGTCGGCCTCCCACTCCGTGGCCTCGTCCGCGAGCGCGCTCCGGATCCGCCCGTGCAGCACGGCCCGCGTGGCCCCCGGGTGCG
>CAVQWA010000036.1:0-5667 GCA_963717315.1 uncultured Gemmatimonadales bacterium | reverse complement strand
ACATCATCGCCGCCGGCCCCGACTCCGCCCGGTGGCGCCCCGGCCACTACACGTCCTGGCTGGGCCATGGCCTCCTGCAGCAGGGGCGGTTCGACGACGCGCGGCGCCACCTGGCGGGCCTGCGCGACCATCCGGGCGAGGGCGGCTCCACCGCCGCCCGCGGGCACCTCCTCGCCATGCTCGCGGACTACGTGATCAACGCCGAACGCTGGGATGCCCCCGAGCTGGCGTGGGAGGTGGCGGAGCCGTCGGGATGGGACGCGGCCCGCGCGTCGGTGCTCTTCGCGGCGGGGAACGCGGCGCGGCTGCGCGGCGACCGCTCCGGGGCGGAGGAGGCGCTGTCGCGGATCCGTGCGGTCGGCGGCGAGCCCCGGACGGGGGCCGACGCGAGCCTGCTCCGCGCCCAGGTCGGTGTCATCGGCGATGAGCTCGAGGCGTTGCTGCGGATCGACGCCGGCGGGCTTACCGAGGGTCTCGAGCTGCTCCGGTCCGCCGCCCGGCGTGACGAGGAGCTCCCGGTGGAGTTCGGGCCGCCCAGCGTGGTGAAGCCGCCGTACGAACTGCTCGGCGAGCAGCTGCTCCTCGCCGGGAGGGCGGGTGAGGCCCAGGCGGCCTTCGCCCGGTCACTCGAGATCCACCCTGGCAGGCTGCGCTCGCTCCTGGGGCTGTCGACCGCGGCCCGGGCGAACGGCGATGCGGGCGTCGCCACCGCCGCCTTGAGCCGGCTCCCACCGGCCGCGCGTCCGGGCCCCTGAGCCCTCCGAGCTGTCCCTGCAGGTGGCCCGGGGGCGCGACCCCCCCGACGTAGAGGTTCCGGGTCTTGGACCCGGGCCCGGCCCGCGGGCGTAACCCATTGTGCCGAGGGACCGTAGCAGGCCGCACCGAGCCGTCAAGCCCCGCGGCACGACTTTTGACAGGGGCCCGGGCCGCTTTTAGGTTTGGTCGTGCGCGTCCTCGGCGTCATTCCGGCCCGCCTCGGGTCCACCCGACTCCCCAACAAGCCGCTCCAGCCCCTGGCCGGCCAGCCATTGGTCGTCCGCGTGTACGAGCGTGCGCGGGCCTCGGGACAGTTCGCCGAGCTCGTCGTGGCCACCGAGGCGCCCGAGGTGGCGGCGGCGGTGGAACGGGCCGGGGGGCGGGCGGTGCTGACATCGCCGGCCCACGAGACCGGGACGGAGCGGGTCGCGGAGGTGGCCGCCCGGCCGGAGTTCGCCGGCATGGACCTCGTCGCGAACGTGCAGGGCGACGAGCCGTTCCTCGATCCCGAGGCGATCGCGGGTTCCATCGCGCGGGCGGCGGGCGGGGATGACGTGGGTACCTGCGCCGGCCCGCTCGACGCGGCCCTCGCGGCCGATCCCGCCCGGGTCAAGGTCGTCACCGACGCCGCGGGGCGGGCGCTCTACTTCTCCCGCGCCCCGATCCCCTTCCGCCGCGATCCCGACATGCCCGCGGAGGGCCTCTACTGGCAGCACGTCGGGCTGTACGTCTACCACCCCGAGGCGCTCAGCCGCTGGGTGGCGCTCGCCCCCACGCTGGCGGAGCGGGCCGAGAAGCTCGAGCAGTTGCGCGCGCTGCATCACGGGCTCACGATCGGCGTGGCACGCCTTGCGGCGCCCGTCCTTCCCGGCGTGGACACGCCGGACGACCTCCACCGGGCGGAAGCCCACTGGCACGCGACACGGGAGAGCGCCCGATGACCACGGGGACCCAGGCCACCAAGTACATCTTCGTCACCGGCGGCGTCGTCTCCTCGCTGGGCAAGGGGATTGCGGCCGCCTCGCTCGGCCGGCTCCTGGTCGAGCGCGGGCTCAGCGTGACGATGCAGAAGTTCGACCCGTACATCAACGTCGACCCGGGCACGATGTCGCCGTTCCAGCACGGCGAGGTGTTCGTCACCGACGACGGGGCCGAGACCGACCTCGACCTGGGGCACTACGAGCGGTTCATCGACCGGTCACTCTCGCAGCTCAACAACGTGACGACCGGGCGGATCTACCAGACGGTCATCAACAAGGAACGCCGCGGCGAGTACCTCGGATCCACCGTGCAGGTGATCCCGCACATCACCGACGAGATCAAGCACGCGATCCGCCGCTCGGCGCCGGGCCACGACGTGGTGATCACCGAGATCGGCGGCACCGTGGGCGACATCGAGTCGCTGCCGTTCCTCGAGGCCATCCGGCAGTTCCGCCAGGAAGTCGGGCGGGAGAACGCGCTGTTCATCCACCTGACCCTGGTGCCGTTCATCGCCGCAGCCGGGGAGCTCAAGACCAAGCCGACCCAGCACTCGGTGCGCGACCTGATGCAGCTCGGGATCCAGCCGGACATCCTGATCTGCCGGAGCGAACGCGCCATCAGCGCGGACATCAAGCGGAAGATCGCCCTCTTCTGCAACGTGGACTTCGGCTGCGTGGTCGAGAGCCCCGACGTGGCGACCATCTACGAGATCCCGCTGCGATTCCGGGAGCAGGGGCTCGACACCACGGTGTGCGAGCGGCTCCGGCTGGAGACGAAGGAACCCGACCTGACCGCCTGGCGGGCGATGGTCGAGACCGCGCTGCACCCCGGCCGCCGGGTGCGGATCGCCATCGTCGGCAAGTACACGAACCTGGTGGACGCCTACAAGTCCATCCAGGAGGCGCTGATCCACGGCGGCATCGCCAACGACGCGCGGGTGGAGGCCACCTGGCTCGCCAGCGACCAGTTCACCGACCAGGAGGCCGCGGGCCGCCTCCTCGAGGGCTACGACGGGCTGCTGGTGCCGGGCGGGTTCGGGGAGCGCGGGGTCGAGGGGATGATCCACGCCGTCCGCTGGGCCCGGGAGCACGGGCTGCCCTTCTTCGGCATCTGCCTCGGGCTCCAGATCGCGATCATCGAGTTCGCCCGGAGCGTGTGCCGGCTCGAGGACGCGCACAGCACCGAGTTCGTGCCCGAGTGCGAGACGCCGGTGATCGCGCTGATGCAGACCCAGCGGGACGTGAAGGACCTCGGCGGCACGATGCGCCTGGGCGCCTACCCCGCCCGCCTCCGGCCCGGCTCCAAGGTGGCGCAGGCCTACGGCACCACCGAGATCAGCGAGCGGCACCGCCACCGCTGGGAGGTGAGCAACGCCTACCGCGACGTGCTGGCGGAGTTCGGGCTCCGGCTCTCCGGCCAGTCGCCGGACGGCGGCCTGGTGGAGGTGATCGAGCTCCCCGACCATCCCTGGTTCCTCGGCTGCCAGTTCCACCCCGAGCTCAAGTCGCGGCCGACGCGCCCGCACCCGCTCTTCACCGCGTTCATCTCCGCCGCGCTCCGGCACGGTGAGGCCCGCAGCGCACCCGCGGAACCGTCCGCGCGCTCCGTCGCGGCCAGCCGCTGACCGTGGCTTCCTTCGGTTTCGCCCGCGCGCCCTTCCTGATCGCCGGCCCCTGCGTGGTGGAGGCCGGCGACGTCCTCCCGCGGGTGGCGGACGCCCTGGCCGGCGTGGCCCGGCGGCTCGGCCTCCCGGTCTGCTTCAAGGCCAGCTTCGACAAGGCGAACCGCTCGCGGCTGGCCGGTGAGCGGGGCCCCGGCCTGGAAGAGGGCCTCCGCGCGCTGGAGCGGGTGCGGGCCGCCAGCGGGCTGCCGATCCTCACCGACATCCACGAGGCGGCGCAGGCCGCCCCGGCGGCGGAAGTGGTGGACGCGCTCCAGATCCCCGCCTTCCTCTGCCGCCAGACCGACCTGCTCCTCGCGGCCGGACGCACCGGGAAGCCGGTGAACGTGAAGAAGGGGCAGTGGATGGCGCCGGAGGGGATGCGTGGTGCGGTGGAGAAGGTGCGGGAAGGGGGATCGGCCGACGTGGCGGTCACCGAACGGGGCACTTTCTTCGGGTACGGCGACCTGGTGGTGGATTTCCGCAGCTTCACCCGGCTGCGGGCCGCGACGGGCGCACCCGCGATCTATGACGCGACCCACTCGGTGCAGCAGCCGGGGCGGGCCGAAGGTGGCGCGAGCGGGGGCCTGCGGGAGTTCATCCCGCCGCTCCTGCTGGCCGCTGCCGCGGCCGGCGCCGACGGCTTCTTCATCGAGACCCACCCTGATCCGTCCCGGGCGCCGAGCGACGCCGCCAGCCAGTGGCCGCTCGACCGGCTGGCGCCGCTCCTCGAGCGCACGCTGGACGTCTGGCGCCGCGCGCGCGAGGATCGATGATCAACGCCGCGGTCGCGCGCCGCGTCCGCCTCCTCGGCCTCGACGTGGACGGGGTGCTCACCGACAACGCCGTCTTCATCGGCGAGGTCGCCGGCGAGCGGCTCGAGTTCAAGCGGTTCGACATCCAGGACGGCCTGGCGCTGGGCATCCTGCGGAAGGCCGGCGTGGAGGTGGCGCTGGTGAGCGGGCGCTGGAGCCGGGCCACCGAGCTGCGGGCCGAGGAACTCCGCATCGCCGACGTGATCCAGGAGTCGACGGCGCGGAAGGTGCCCGCGCTGGGCGAGCTGCTCGCGCGCAAGGGCATCGCCTGGGACGAGGTCGCATTCGTCGGCGACGACCTCGCCGACCTCCCGGTGTTCCGCCGGGTGGGCCTGCCGATCGCCGTCGCGAACGCCGTGCTGGAGGTCCGGGAGGCCGCGGCGTGGGTGACCTCCCGGCCGGGCGGTCACGGCGCCGTCCGCGAGGTGGTCGAGGCGCTGCTGGATGCGCGCGGCGAGTGGCAGGCGGGAGTGCGCCGGTACGTGGAGGAGCGGGATGGCGGCTGACCGGGACGCGCTGGTCGCCACCGGGCGCCGCGTGGTGGCGCTCGAGGCCGAGGAGACCGCCCGGCTGGCCGGGAGGATCGGCCCCGCGTTCGCGGACGCGGTGCTCCTCCTCGCCGGCGCGCGGGGCCGCGTCATCGTGTCGGGGGTCGGCAAGTCGGGCATCATCGCGCGGAAGATCGCCGCCACGCTCACCTCCACCGGCACGCCCGCGACCTGGCTGCACCCGGTGGAGAGCCTGCACGGGGACCTCGGCATCGTCGGGCGCGAGGACGTGGCGATCCTGCTGAGCAAGAGCGGGGCGACCGAGGAGCTCACCGGGCTGCTCGCCGCGCTCCAGCGGATGCAGGTGCCGGTGGTGGCCATCACCGGGAGCCTCGACTCCCCGCTCGCCCGCCATGCCACGGTCGCCCTCGACGCCTCGGTGCGGGAGGAGGCGTGCCCCCACGACCTCGCCCCCACGACGAGCACCACGGTGGCCCTGGCCCTCGGCGATGCCCTCGCCGTCGCGCTCCTCGAGCTCAAGGGCTTCCGCCGGGAGGACTTCGCCGCACTGCACCCCGCCGGGCGCCTGGGCCGGAAGCTCCTGCTGCAGGTGGCGGACGTGATGCTTCCGCCGGCCGGGCTCCTCGCCGCGGACGCGACGATGCGCGATGCCGTGATCACCCTCGCGCACCAGCGCGGCCTGGCCACGATCGTGCGGGACGGCCGCCTGGCCGGCGTGCTGACCGCGGGCGACCTCTCCCGCCTCGCGGAGCGCGGGCCCGCGTTCCTGGACCTGCCGGTGGCGGAGGTGATGACGCGCGAACCGCTCACCGCGCACGCCGACGAGCTCGGGGCAGCGGCCCTCGGCCGGATGGAGCGCCGGGGGATCATGGCGATGCCGGTGGTGGACGGCGGCGGCCGGGTCGTGGGGAGCGTGCACCTCCACGACCTGATGCGGGCGGGGGCA
>CAVQWA010000035.1:0-17655 GCA_963717315.1 uncultured Gemmatimonadales bacterium | reverse complement strand
CCGGAATTCTCGCCATCGGCGGCGCCGGCCTTCTCCTGTTTGCCGAAGACCGCATGTTCGATGGCGTCTGGCTCAACATAGGCATGGCAGTGCTTGCCGCAGCCTATGCGTTTTCCACCAGAACTCTCGCCGTGAAACTGCTTGGACCTATCGCGGCGGCGTTGGGGTCCCTCACAACCCTGCGCTTGTTTATCTCGCGCGAACTCTGGACTGAGGACCTGACACTGCCATTGGGCCAGCACTGGATTCTCTATGGCTACGGCATTCCCATTGTCCTGTTTTACTTTGCCGCGCACTGGCTGAAATCATCCGGTCACAGCCGGTCTGCCATGAGCCTGGAGGGATTGAGCCTCGGCTTGGCGATCTCGCTTGCTTCCCTTGAAATTCGCGTGCTGATCGGCGGCGGTGTTACTGCCGAACACCCTCAACTCCTCGAAATGTCGGCTCATATTCTCACTTGGCTTGGCGCTGCCTATGGGCTGCTCTACAGGCAGCGCATCTACACGTCGTTCATCGCATCATGGGGAGCACGTCCACGGCGTGCGCCGATTCCCGGTGTGGCCACCGCCATACCGCGCTGTTCGACACCGCGGAAGCGGTCATCGGCGGCGACCTCCCACTCGACATCGACGTTTCGCGGCGGCATTCCGCCGCGTCCGTAGTCGCCGTGGAACCGGTGCCAGGCGCGTCCAGATCACCACGCCATCGGGTAGCGGTTCACCGGAGGCGACCCCGAGGGTGAACGGGTCGGAGGTCGTTCGCCCCGGCCGAAGCCGACCAGCGGGATGGCCGCGACGGCCAGGACCCCGCCGAGCAGAACACGGCGGCTGATATTCGTCGACACGGCGCAGTGTCAGATGCCGACCTTGCCCGCAGGTGACGCGCAGCCGTCCGGTGTCTCTCCGTCACCGTTGGGCGCCGCCGCGGGACCAGGGGCGGAAGGGCGTGGCGGCAGGGTCGGTCGAGGGGCGCGCCACGTCCACGGCCCCGCCGCTGCCGGACGCCGACATTCCCTCCCACGAACTGGTCGAGGCGACGTCCCCCGCGGCGGAGGAATCCGGGGTACCCGATCTCGACTGGGCCGCCGCGGTCGAGGCCGAGCCGTTCGCGATCGGAGCCCGGACCCGGCGGCGGTGGATGCCGGTGGCGGCCGCAGCGGGAGCGGTGCTGCTCATCGTGGCAGTGATCCTCTTCCGGAAGAGCGGCGAAGATCCGGTGGAGCGCGAAGGCCTGCCCGTCGCGGTCGACGCCGCCAGCGCCAGCCCGGCTCCCGCGCGGCGGGCCGAGGACAGCGCCACGCTGGTGACGCCCCCGGCGGTGCCGTCCGGAAGTCCCACGACCGCCACCGTCCTCCCCGAGCCCGCGGCGGACACCGCGCCCGAGCCCCTGGTGATGCCTGCGGCCCCCCTGATGGGTCGCCGCGTGAAGGTGGATCCGGGTCTCGTCACCCTCGCCCCGGTCAACCTCGGCGGGGGAACCGGCATGCGTTCCCACGCCGACCTGATGCGGTTCTACGACCAGCAGTATGGCCAGGCGCAGGCGGCGCTGGAGGCCGAACTCGTGCGCGCGGGCTTCAGCCGGCTGTTCGGCATTTCCACCCTGACCACCAGCGACGGCCTCGCGTCAGGCCGCCGCGCGCTCTCCACGGGCCGGTCGGCGATGAGCTCGTACCGCACCCGGCAGGCCGGGATCGAGCGGGCCTACCAGGACAGCCTCCGGGCGATCGGTCGCCGGCTCGGGCTCGGCCCGGACGAGCTCGCCGCCTGGGCGCCCCGACCGTCCCGCCGGGAGCCCGAGAGCACGGCGGCGCTCGCGGACCCGGTGCTCGACGGCGCCGACGAGATCCTCGAGCTGCTCCAGCGCGAGATCGGCCGCTACCGGCTCCAGGGGAATGCCCTGGTGTTCGAGAACCGCGCCTCCGCGGAGCGCTATGCCGCGCTCCGTGCCTCGGTCGAACGCGGAGTCGCCGGCCTGGACCAGTCCCACCTGACGCTTCGCGCGGTGACCCGCGCGATCGGCACCTCGCTGCCCCTCGAAGTCGTGAACTGACGCGGGGCACCGCTGGACACGACGGCCCGGAGGGGACACCCTTCGGGCCGACTTGTTTCCAGGATCCGTCGTGACCCGCCGCCTCGCGCCGCTCGCGTGCGCCCTTGCCCTGCTCGCCGGCTGCGCCGGGAGCGGAAGGGCGCCGACCACCGCCGCCCCGCCCGCCGCCCGGCGGGCGATCGTCGTGCTCATCTCGCTGGACGGCTTCCGCTGGGACTACGTGGACCGCCCTCCGGCCGTGACCCTGCGGGCGCTCGCCCGGCGGGGCGTCCGCGCCCAGGGCCTCGTGCCCGCCTTCCCGAGCAAGACGTTCACCAACCACTACGCCCTCGTCACCGGCCTGGGTCCGGGCCGGTCGGGCATCATCTCCAACCGGTTCCGGGACCCCGTCCTGGGCATCTTCAGCTACCGCGACACGGCGGCGGTGCGCGACGCACGCTGGTGGGGTGGCGAGCCGATCTGGCTCACCGCCGAGCTCCAGGGGGTGCGCGCCGCGACGATGTTCTGGCCCGGGAGCGAGGCGCCGGTCGGTGGGCGCCATCCGAGCGACTGGAAGGCCTACCAGCACGACATGCCGGTCTCCGCGCGGGTAGACACCGTGCTCGCGTGGCTCGGCCGGCCGGTGGCAAGCCGACCCGGGCTCGTGACCCTCTACTTCCACCAGGTGGACGCGGCAGGGCACGAATTCGGCCCGGAGGCAGCCGAGACCGACTCCGCGATCGCGACGGTGGATGCGGCGCTGGCGAGGCTGGTCCGGGGGCTCGACTCGCTGGGCCTGACGCGAGCGGCCAACCTCGTCGTCGTGAGCGACCACGGGATGGCGGGGACGTCGCGCGATCGCGTCGTCCTGCTCGACGACCTGCTCGACCTCGAGGCGGTGGACGTCGTGGACTGGGACCCCGTCGCCCAGATCTGGCCGCGGCCCGGAGTGGATGCCGACAGCCTCGCGGCGCGGCTCGACGCCGACCCGCACCTCCGGGCATGGACCCGTGCCACGCTGCCTTCGCGCTGGGGCCTGAACCAGTCACCTCGGACCCCACCCGTCCTCGCGCTCGCGGACGAGGGGTGGGTCATCACGACCCGTGCGCGACTCGGGCGCGACTCGGCCGGCTTCAGGGGCGGCAGCCACGGCTACGATGAGTCGGCGATCTCGATGCGGGGGCTCTTCGTGGCGACGGGACCAGGGTTCCGGTCGGGCGTGACGGTTCCGGCATTCCGGAACGTGCACGTCTATTCCGTCGTGGCCGAGCTGCTCGGCATCCGGCCGGCGCCGAATGAAGGAAGCGTGGATTCCGTGCGGGCGATGCTGCGGTAGGACCTTGGGCCTTCGACCTTCGACCGGTTACGCCGCGTGTTCGCCCCCGGCCGGGAGGGTGTCCGGCCCTGCTTCCACCACCAGGTCCCCGCCGGCGGGGAGTGCCTCGGGCGGTGGGTCACGGTACGCGGCGGCGAGCTGCTCGCCCGCCATCGCCGCCTGCGCCCGCTGGAACACCGCGTGCGCCTGGGCGAGAGGCAGGGCGAACTCCTTGATGTAGTGCGTGACCGCGTCGTCGGGCGGCCCCTGGCCCCGGAGGAGCGCCGCAAGGCTGAGCGCGTTGCCGACGTGGGTCACCAGGACCGCTTCGGCGGCGCGCGCACCCACCATCCGGGCCAGCTGTCGGGTGCGCTCGTGGAAGTGGCGGCGGTAGCGCATGACCTCGACGACCTTGTCCGGCCGGAAGAACGCCCACGGCCCGAGCTGCGGCAGCGCGGCCGTCACCGGGATCCAGTCCAGGTCGAGGTGCGAGAGGGTCCGGACCCGGACCGCCTCCTGCATGTCGAGCGGGACCGGGACCACTTCGAAGTAGTGCTCGAGCGCATCGAGCACCGGGATGCGGCTGGCGAACTCCTCGAGGAAGAGCGTGGCCTGCTCGGCGTGGGTGGAGACGAGCGCGTCCCAGCCGACGGCATACGCCACGCGCAGGCGGGCGTGCACCGCGTCAGGGAAGCGCCGCACGGACATCTGGCTCGGAACCGGCATCGGGTCGGGGAGCCCTCCACGGGGGTTCTCGCCTCGGAGTCCCGGGGCGTCACCCCGCGCGCGGTGCAAGCCGTGTGCTTGATCCAGGATGTTGCGGGACAACGACTTGGCCCGACGGGTCAACCCGCGTGGCCTTGCAGAAAACCGGAATCCGTGCAGTCGTGAGCCCCACGCCCTTGCCCTCCCCCGACGCCCGTCCGTCGGCCCCCGACGGGGGCACCGACCTGCTTGCGCGCACCGACCGCCGGCTGGAGCCGGTGGAGCGGCTGTCCCGCTGGCTCCTCCGGCTGGCGGGTTGGCGATTGACCGGGGTCTATCCGCACCTCCCGCGCTTCGTCCTGATCGTGGCGCCCCACACGTCGAACTGGGATTTCCCGGTCTGCCTGTTCGCGGGGTGGGGCATCGGGCTCCTGCGCGACTACCCGCACGGCTTCCTGATGAAGGACTCGCTCGACCGCTGGCCCTGGCGGCTGGCAATGCGCCGGCTGGGGGGCATCCCGGTCGTGCGCAGGCATCCGGAACACGCGGTGGAGCGCGCCGCCGCCGAGTTCGCCGGGAAGGACCGGTTCTTCCTGGCGCTCGCGCCCGAGGGGACACGCAAGCCGGCCCGGTACTGGCGCTCCGGCTTCTGGCACATCGCCCTGAGGGCGGGGGTGCCGGTGGTACCGGTGGCGCTCGACTACGGACGGAAGGAGCTGCGAATCGGGGAGGCGGTACCGCTCACCGGCGATGCCGAAAAGGACATGGCCGTGTTCCGGGAGTTCCTCGAGGGGGCGCAGGGCTACACGGCGGAGTTCGCCAGCCCGATCGAGCTGGCGCCGGGGAAGCAGGACAGCTAGGCGGCCCGGCCTCCCCTCTCACTTCTCCCTTCGCACCACCTCCTCCGCGGCCCGCCGCAGCGCCCCGACGAACCCCGTGACGTGGTCCGGCACCGGTGGCGGCGCGGCCAGGAAGGGATCCATCACCGTGGCGCGCAGCACGACCAGGCCACCCTCGGGGCCCCGCCATTCGTCCAGGGACCCGACACCGAGCTGGTCGAGCAGCGGTGGGACGGCACCGTCGTATTGCGGGGATTCGAAGCGCGTCCGGGTGATGATGTACTCCGGAGCGGCGTCGGCGCGGTGCAGGCTCATCACCCCGTAGACCCCCTCGTTGAGGGCGTTCACCTCCCCGAGTGTCGTGCAGGCGGGATGGGTGAGGAGCCAGCAGACGATGTTGATGTCCGGCTCCGGCAGCATGATCGTGCGGAACCCGCCCAGGTCGGCGGCGGCAAGCGCCGCGTGGAGCTTGCGCGCGCCGACGGCGGTCTGCCCGATGAGGAAGCCGTAGCCCCGCTCGTCGAGCGGCAGGACCTTGTGGCTGAGCCACACCGCGGCGGCGGCGGCGCCGGGTTTCGAGCCCTCGAGGATGAACCGCCCGAGGAACTCGTCGCCGGTCGGGTCGTCACCCGCGGGCGCGAGGTAGGGCGGGGTCACCGCCACCAGCTCGCGGGCCCGGCGGTCGCGGCAGAGGAACGCGCCGGCCGGATAGGGGACGTACCCGAGCTTGTGCGGGTCGATGGTGACGGAGTCGGTCCCGCCGAGGGCCGTGACGGCGGCCATCCACTCGTCGGACGGCCAGGGCACCCCGAGGTCGCGGCGGATCGCCTCTCCCTCCCGGCGCGCGCCGGCCGCATCCCGCGTGACCGCCGCGGCATAGCCGCCGTAGCAGGCGTCGGCGTGCACGTGGAAGGCGAGGCCCAGCTCGGCGGCGGCCCGGGCGCGCACCTCGAGCACGCGGTCGAGACGGTCCACCGCGCTCTCCTCGGTGGAACCACAGACGCTCACCAGCGCCATCACCGGCGTGCGGGTTCGGGCGAGCGCGACGAGTGCATCCCACAGCGCGTCGGGGTCCATCCGGCAGTGGGCGTCCACCGGCACGTGGCGCAGGTGGTCGCCCCCGATGCCGAGGGCGCGCACGACCTTCTCCCAGGAGTAATGCGCGGTCGCCGCGACCAGCACCACGCTGTCGGGGAGCGGATCGGGGAAGGTGGCTGCGATCCGCCGGCTGTACCCCTGGTAACCGGCCGCGCCGAGGGTGTGCCGCGCGAGGGTGCGGGCGACCACGTCCGGGGGCCCGGCGGTGCGGAGGCGCTGCCAGGCATCGAGTGCGTCGGACGGATCCAGGTTGAGCAGGGTATGGAGATCGAGCGAGGCGAGCGGCGCGACGTTCCCGCCCGGGAGCCGCACCGGGACCTCCGCCCCGAGGTCCTCGGCCGCCCAACGGACCGCGAGCGGCAGGTACGCCACGTTCCGCGCGATCCAGAGCGCCTCGAAGTTGGCGATCGTTCCGCCGCCGGTGAGGTGCCCCCACCCGCTCCCCGGGTCGTAGCCGATCATCCCCGCGAGCTGGCGCGCCACCTCCAGCTCGAGCCGGGTGGTCACCGGCGCCGCCTCGAGCGTCACGTTGTTGGGGTTGTAGAGCATCGCGGCGAAGTAGCCGACCTGCGCGGCGATGGTCTGCTCGAAGACCATGTGCCCCTTGTACCGACCGCTGAAGAAGGGCACGTCCCGCTTCAATTCGGCCAGCAGGCCGAGCAGCTCCTGCGTCAACGTGGCAACGGCCTCGTCGTAGCCGGGCGCGCGCCGGTCGCGCTCGCTGATCGTGAAGCCGTCCTCGGGGTGGTAGTTGCGGCGCCAGAAGACGTGGTCGCGCAGCGCCTCGGTGACGAGCCGTTCGAGCAGGTCGGCGTTCTCGGCGCGGGGGCCGAGGAACCAGGCGCGGAGGGCGTCTCGGGGATCGGTCATCCCCGTAGCATAGGACGCCCGCCGGACCCGAGGAAGCCCGGCGGGCAAAACCTGAAGGCGGGGTGAAGCCGTGGGGCCTAGATGTCCACGGTGCCGCGATGCACCCGGCGGCGCTCGAACAACTGATGCTGGCGGCGGGCCTCGCGCATCGCGTCACGGCCGGCGCGTCTCGCCTCGGCCCGCATCCTCGCCACCTCGGGCCGGGCGGCCTTCATCGCGCGGGCCGCCTCCTCCCGGGCGCGCCGGGCCAGCTCCCGGTGCCGGCCGGACTCCGCGAGCTCCCGTCGGGCGAGGGCCAGCGCTTCCCGGGCCTGGCTTCGCGCTTCGCGGAGCGCGACGCGCTCGGAGTCGGCGGTGTTCTGTGCCGCCAGCCCACCGGCGGGAAGCGTCAGCGCGACGAGCAGCAGCAGCGGGCGAATCGAGGGCATCCTGTCCTCCCGGGGGTGGATGTGCGCGGAGCTCGGATGAAGCCGTCTCCAGTGTTGGATGCCCCGTCGCGTCGGTCCGTTGCGGCAAGGTTCCCCTCCCTTGTCCCGGCCGGCCGTCGGGGCCTTTATCTTGGGGGCAGTGCCGTTCAGCGGACCGCCTCGGGCCGGGCAGTCCTCCCGGTCCGTATCTGTGAGCAAGCCCATATGCCGCTGAAGCTTCCGCGTTCATCCCGCCCCAGGCGCGCCCCGCTTCGTGCCGTCCTTCCGCGGATCTCCCTGACCGCACTTGTCGCCCTCCTGGTTGCGGCGTGCGGGGGCGGCGGCGGCGGGGGCACGGGCGGGGACGCGGCCCAGCTCCAGATGACCGTCTCGGGGCTCCCCACGGGCACCGCCGGGGTGGTGACGGTCACCGGGCCGAACGGGTTCAACCGGAGCGTGTCGGCGTCGGGTGCCATCACGGGGCTCCAGCCGGGCACCTACGCGATCGCCGCGGCCAACACCGAGAACGACACCGTCCGCTACGTTCCCGCCCCGCTGAGCCAGAGCGTCACGCTGGGGGAGGGGGAGAGCAAGCCCGCCGCGGTGGCGTACGGGGTGTCCACCGGCCGGATCGCGGTGACGATCACGGGCCTGCCTGCCGGCGTGGACGGATCGGTGCGCGTGGTGCGGGCGCCGGCATTCGCACAGACCCTTCCGGCCAGCGACACGCTCTCCAAGCTGCTGCCCGGCAGCTACACGGTCACGGCCGACACGGTCGAGAGCGGCGGCGTGACCTATCCCGGCACGCCGCGCACCCGGACCGTGAGCGTGACGGCGAGCTACACCCCGGTGCCGGCGCCGGTCGCGTACGGGCCGCAGCCCGGGTCCCTCCTCGTCACCGTGAACGGCCTGCCGCCGGCCATCCCCGCGAACATCACCGTCACCGGCCCCGGCGGTTTCAGCCAGGTTGTGACGTCCACCACCACCCTCGAGCCCCTCGAATCGGGCACCTACACCGTCGCCGCTGCCGCTGCCACCAGCGGAGGCGACGTCTTCAACCCGGCACCCACGACGCAGCAGGTCAACGTCAGCACCGGCAGCCAGTCGCAGGCGGCGGTCACGTATGCCAGCGCCAACGGGCAAACGCTGAACCTCAGCATCGGTCGGTTCTACATCACCCAGTCGGTGCAGCGGCCGGACAATTCGGTGGCACTCGTGGCCGGGCGGCCGGCGCTCGTGCGGGTGTTCGTCGTGGCGAACGAAGCCAACACTGCCCAGCCGCAGGTGCGGATCCGGTTCTTCCAGGGGGCCGTGCAGATCAGCGAGAACCTGGTCGCGGCCCAGGTGTCAAGCGTGCCGCTCGCCGTCACCGAGTCGAGTCTCTCGAATTCGTGGGACCTCGAACTGCCGGCGGGCTTCCTCGCGCCCGGGATGAGGGTGGAGGTCGCGGTGGACCCGTCCAACGCGTATCCCGAGTCGGCAGAGAGCGACAACGACGTCCTCCCGGGTGGGCAGACGGGATCGCCCGTCATCCTCACGGTGCCCTCGTTCGAGGTGACCATGGTCCCGATTACCCAGGCGGCTGCGCCCGGCAGTCCGACCGGTAACGTCTCGCTCGGCAACCTGGACCAGTGGCTCGACTTCACCCGGCGCATCCATCCCCTTGCGGAGGTCAATGCGATCGTCCGCCAGCCGTACCTCACCCAGACCATCATGCAGAATACGGAGGCGAGCTGGACCACCATGCTCTCCGAGGTCAGGGCCCTCAAGGTAAGCTCGGACCACAGCACGCGTTACTACTACGGCGTGGTGCACGTGACCTACAGCAGCGGCATCGCGGGCATTGGGTACGTGCCGTTCGTCGGGAGCGATGCGGACAACCGGGCGGCGCTCGGGTGGGATCACCAGCCGAGCGGGGGTGAGGTGGCGGCCCACGAGTGGGGCCACAACTTCGGCAGGGGTCACGCACCCTGCGGCGTGGCGCAGACCGGTGACTGGCCCACCGACCCGCTCTATGCCGTCGGGAGCATCGGGCGCTGGGGGTGGGACAACGTGACGAACGAACTCAAGAACCCGGCGACATACACCGACGTCATGGGGTACTGCAACACGCAGTGGATCAGCGACTACAACTACGGCCGGATCCTCACGTTCCGCACGAACGTCTCATATGCGGTGCAGGAGGCGCCAGTCGAGGGAATCCTGCTCTGGGGGAGGGTGGCGGACGGCCAGGTGGTCCTCGAGCCGGGCTTCGAGGTGACGGCGCCGGCGAGCGCCGATCGCGGGGAGTGGACGGCCGAGGTGCTCGACGACTCGGGCCGCCGGATCGCGACGCGCCGGTTCTCGGCTGCCCTCGTGGCCGACCTCCCGGGCGAGCCGCGCACGTTCGCGTTCGTGCTGCCGCTCGACCGCGCGGGCCGCAGCCGGGCCGCCGCGCTCCGGGTGTCCGGCCCTGGCGGTACGGCCGAGCGCCGGGCCATCCCG
The DNA here is from genome assembly GCA_963717315.1 of uncultured Gemmatimonadales bacterium. GTDB lineage: Bacteria > Gemmatimonadota > Gemmatimonadetes > Gemmatimonadales > GWC2-71-9 > JAICEH01. The sequence continues at coordinate 7,909 of CAVQWA010000035.1, read as the reverse complement.
CTGCCGCCCGGAGCGCGCGCGATCGCGCCGACACCCGCAGTGGAGCGCGCCGGCGATCGCACCCGGCTTCGCTGGGACCCTTCCCGCTTCGGCGCCGCGCTGGTGCGGGACGCGGCTACCGGCGAGGTGCTCACCATCGTGCGAGACGGGGGGGCGGCCGAGGTGGTCGGTGCCCGCGGCGACCTCGACGTGACCTTCTCCGACGGGGTGCGCTCGGCGCGGGCGAGGGTGGCGCGGTAGCGGCTACCCGTCCACCGCCGCCCGGGGCTCCCGCAGGGCCTTCCGCGGCTTCGGCGCGCGGATCCACTCCTTCACCCTCGGCGGGCAGCAGGTGCGGATCACCTCCACCGCCTCCTCCGGGGAGTCGGTGACGGTGAGGAGGTTCAGGTCCGCGGCGTCCACGGTGCCCGCCCGCACCAGCGTGTCGCGCAGGAAGGCGAGCATCGGGGCCCAGTACTCCGCCCCCATCAGGATCACCGGGAACGACTCGATCTTCTTCGTCTGCACCAGCGTGAGCGCCTCGAACAGCTCGTCCAGGGTGCCGAACCCGCCGGGCAGCACCACGAAGGCGGCGCTGTACTTCACCAGCATCACCTTGCGGACGAAGAAGTACCTGAAGGTGACCCAGGTGTCGAGGTAGTCGTTGTGCCGCTGTTCGTGCGGCAACTGGATGTTGCAGCCGACCGAGTGCCCGCCCGCCTCCTTTGCCCCCCGATTGGCCGCCTCCATGACGCCGGGCCCCCCGCCGGTCATCACCGTCAACCCGGTCCGGGCGATCTTGCCGCCCAGGGTGCGGGCCAGCTCGTAGTACTGGTGTCCCGCCGGGAAGCGCGCCGAGCCGAACACCGTCACGCACGGCCCGACGAAGTGGAGCACCCGGAAGCCGCGGACGAACTCGAGGGAAATGCGGCCGACGCGGCGGAGCTCCGAGAGCCGTGATCGCGGCCCCTCGAGCCACTCGACGATGTCCTGGTCTATGGGGCGGGTGAGCCAGTCCTGCAGGGTGGCGCCGAAGCCGGGCGGGGCGTCGGGCGCCGGAGTGCGGGGATCGGTCATGCCGGCAATCTAGCGCGCGCCGGGGCCCCCGCGCGCGGCGGGACTCACATCCTCGTCTTCGGGCGGGTGTACCAGGCGAGGAGCACGACCACGCAGGCCAGCGCCAGGATGATGCGCCAGTCGAGGTCGGTCATGAACCGGTAGGCGTTCGCCCCGAAGGTCTTGAGGGCGGTACCGGCATTGAGCAGGGCGTATTCGACCATCGCCTCGGGGGGGTGAGCGTGGCCTACCCCTCCAAGGTCGCGCCCCGCCCGCCCCCGGGCAAGCCACCCACCGCCCCGTCGCTCCGTCGCCCCGTCTGCCCCTACATTACCCCTGTGGCCCCCGTCGTCCTCGCCCCGCCCAAGGTGCTGGTCCTGCGACTCCGCGGGGTCAGCGAACTTCTCCTCACCACCCCGCTCATCCGGGCCCTCCGCGCGCGCCACCCCCAGGCCCACATCTCGGTCCTGACCACACGCCGGCTGGCCCAGCTGGTCCAGGAGAACCCGCGGGTGGACGAGGTCATCACCCTCGGCCAGGAGGATTCACTGCGCGACCTCGCCCCGACGCTCCGGAGTCGCGGCTTCAGCCACCTCCTGGACCTCGAGGACACACTGCGCACCCGGGCGCTGCGGGCCCTGGTACCGGGCGCGTGGAGCGCCGTCGAGGACAGGGGGCTCGCCCGGTGGCTGCTCGGGCGGGCACGCCGGGGCAACGGCGACGGCACCTCGCTTGCGGATCGCTACTTCGCCGCGGCCCGCACCCTCGACGTGGAGCCCGACGGCGGCCCCGTCGAAGTTGTCATCAGCGGGACCGCCCGGGAACGCGCGGCGCGGTGGCTGGAGCACGCGGGGCTGGGCCAGGGGAAGCCGATCGTGGCCTTCGCCCCGGGGTCGGTGCACCGGACCCGGCGCTGGCCGGTGGAGTACTGGGGCGAGCTCATCCGCCGCATCGTGCGCACCGGTGCGGACGCGGTGGTGGTGGGCAGCAGTGACGAGAGTCCGACCGCCAGTGAGGTGGCGCTCCGCGGCGGCCCGCGCGCGGGGAGCGCGGCCGGTGAGCTCCACCTCCTCGAGACCGCGGCGCTCATCGCCCGCGCGGAGGCGCTCATCGTGGGCGACACCGGCCTGCTCCACCTGGCCTCGGGCGTGGGCACCCCCGCCGTGGCGCTCTTCGGCCCGACGGTCCGGACCGCCGGCACCTTCCCCTACCATGCCCGTGCGGCGGTCATCGAGCGCGAGCTCCCCTGCCGTCCCTGCACCGCCGTCGGCGAGGACGAGTGCCCGCTGAAGCACCACCTCTGCCTCCGCACGATCCGCTCGAACGACGTCTTCGACGTACTGAGCCGCACCCTCGCCCCACCGGCGGCCGACACGCCCGCCCCCGACGCCGCACCACCCCCCGCCCCGCCGGGAGACCGGCCCGGGACGGGGTGGACGATGTTCTAGGCGGGGAGCGGGGAGCGGGCGTACGGCATTCCAGGTGTCCCGAGCCAAGGTGACTTCTGTGACAGAACTTCGCCGCCTCCGCGCCCCTCTCGCGCTGCTCCTCCCTTCCCTGCTGGCGACGGCCTGCGCCCTCGCGAAGCCGGCCTCGGCACCCGCGCCGGCGCCTGCCCCGCCCTACCTGCTCCTCGTCACGCTCGACGGGCTGCGCTGGCAGGAGGCCTTCGGCGGCGCCGACTCCCTCGTGGTGTGGAGCCGGGCCGACAGCGCCAAGGTGGCCCACGCCTGGTGGCGGCCGACCCGTGCGGCGCGGCGCGCGGCCCTCCTCCCGTTCCTCTGGGGCGAGGTGGCCCGGCGCGGCCAGCTGCTCGGCGATCGCGCGTCCGGGGGCGGGGTCCGCGTCACCAACGGGAAGAACTTCTCCTATCCGGGCTACAACGAGCTGCTCACGGGTCACGCCGACGACCGGATCGCGTCGAACGACAAGGTGCCGAACCCGAACGTCACCGTCCTCGAGTGGCTGCACCGGCGGCCGGGCTTCGCGGGCCGGGTGGCGGCGGTCGCCTCGTGGGATGCCTTTCCGTGGATCATCAACTCTGATCGCAGCGGGATCCCGGTCGAGGTGGGGCAGGACAGCACCATCGCCCGCATGGCGGAGCTCCTGCCCCGGCTCTGGGACGGGACGCGGTACGACCTGCTCACCCACCGGAGCGCGCTCGACCGGCTCTGGGCCGCGGAGCCCCCGCGAGTGCTCTACGTGGCACTGGGCGAGACCGACGAGTGGGCCCACGCCGGTGACTATGCCCACTACCTCGACGCCGCCCACCGGGACGACGCGATGATCCGCGAGCTCTACGAGGCGTTCGCGGGGCATCCGGCGGTCCGGGGAAACGTCACGCTGATCGTCACGGTGGATCACGGCCGCGGCGACGGACCGGCGTGGACCGACCACGGGACCAGGGTGCCGGTGGCGGAGTGGGTCTGGGTGGGAGCGATGGGCCCCGGCGTGGCGGCGCGGGGAGTGCGAACGGACGTGGCGGGCGCCACGCTCTCGCAGGTGGCCGCGACGGCGGCCGCGGCGGTGGGCGAGGACTACTCTGTGGTGCCCGGCGTGGCCGGCCCGCTGCCGATCCACTGAGGGCCGCGGCCGAGCGCCTCGAGCAGCTGGCGCACCCGCCCCGCCTCGGCCACCCCCGCCGGGCCGAGGAGCGCGCGGCAGGCGTGGACCTCGGGCACGCCGGCCGCGGCGAGGCGCCTGGCCACCCCGGCATTCACGCCGCCCCCCGCGACGATCGCGATCCTCCCCGCCGCCGCCCGCGCCAGCCCACGGAGCGCAGCCATTCCCTCCGCGGCGTCCGCGGCGCCGCCGCTCGTGAGCACCCGGTCGAACCCCAGGGCGACCAGCTCCTCCAGCGCGCGGAGCAGATCCGGCGTCCGGTCGAAGGCGCGGTGGCAGGTGACCCGGAGCGGCCGCGCCGCCGCCACGAGGCTGCCCAGGAAATCGGTGTCCAGGGATCCGTCGTCGCGGAGGACCCCGAGCGCGACGCCGTGCGCCCCGAGCGCCCGGGCGGCCTGCACGGCGTCGAGAATCGCCTCGCGCTCCCCGGGGTCGTACGTGAACCCGCCCCCACGCGGGCGGACGAGGACCACGACGGGTACGCGGACGCAGGCGAGCACCTGCGCCACCAGGGCTGCCGGCGGCGTCAGGCCGTCCAGGTCCATCCGCGCGGCCAGCTCGAGGCGGTCGGCGCCGCCCGCTTCGGCGGCCACCGCCGACGCGACGGAATCCACGCAGGCCTCGAACAGGACCGTCATCGGCTTCCCGTGATTGACACCGCGTCCATCCCTCCGTTTCGTTCGCCGCCGTGAACGATCCCGTCCAGTTGCCGCCGCCCGCCCTCGCCGCCGCCTTCACCGCCGCGTTCGGCACCGGCGCCACCCGGATCGTCCGCGCCCCCGGGCGGGTGAACCTGATCGGGGAGCACATCGACTATTGCGGGCTCCCGGTCCTCCCGATGGCCATACCGGAGTCCACCTGGCTCCTCGTCCGCCCGCGCGAGGATGCGGTGGTCCGCCTCGCCGACTGCTCCCCGGTGTTCGGGCCGCGTGAGTTCTCCCTCGAGCGCGAGATCCCGCCGGGCCCGGCCGGCGACTGGGGCAACTACCCCCGCGCGGCCGGGCAGGCCCTGGTGGGCCGGTTCGGGGCCCTCACCGGGATCGATGCGGCCATCTGCTCACGGATCCCCGTGGCGTCGGGGCTCAGTTCGTCCTCGGCGGTCGTGATCGCGGTGGGGCTCGCGCTCCTCGACGCCAACCGCCTCGACCTCCCGCCCGAAGCGCTCGCCACCCTGCTCGCGCGCGGAGAGCGGTACGTCGGGGTCCAGGGCGGCGGGATGGACCAGGCGATCGGCCTGGGCGCCCGGGCGGGCACCGCGGCGCGCGTGAGCTTCAACCCGCTCCGGCTGGAGTACGTGCGGGTCCCGAGCGACTGGCGGGTGATCGTCGCGTCGAGCCTGGTGGGCGCGAAGAAGTCCGGCCCGGCGCGGCGGGCCTACAACCAGCGGCCCCGTGAGGCCCAGGAAGCGCTCGCGGTGGTGGCCGCGCGCCTGGCCCCCGCCGCGGCGGGGGCCGACTACCGCCGCCTGCTCGAGGAGCACGGCGCCGAGCGGCTCGCCCTGCTGGGAGGGGAATACCTCCCGCCCACCCTGGCGCGCCGGTTCCGCCACGTCGTCACCGAGGCGGCGCGAGTGGACGCGGCGGTGGAGGCGATGATCGCCGGCGACCTCACCGCCTTCGGCGCCCTTCTCTCGGCCTCCCACCGGAGCCTCCGCGACGACCTCGAGGTGAGCCGCCCGGAGCTCGACGAGCTGGTCGAGCTCGCCGGGAAGGCGGGCGCGGCCGGGGCCCGTCTCACCGGCGCCGGATTCGGGGGCTGCATCATCGCCGTGGCCGAGGCCGGCAGGGAGGCGGAGGTGCACGCGGCGCTCCGCGAGCGGTTCTACGCCCCGCGCGGGGTGGCCGACACGGCGCCACACCTCTTCACGGTGGCGCCGTCCGCCGGCGCGGACGTCGGGCCGGCCTAGAGCACCCCGACCCGCGGAAGCGTCCGGAAGAGCCAGGTCCCCGACGCCGCCGCCACCGCGGAGTAGAACAGCCCCGCCACCACCTCCCCGTACAGCAGCGATCCGATCGCGAACATCGCGGCGTACACCAGCGTGACGCCGAGGAACCAGCAGAGGAACGCCGCCGGCAGGTTGTCTCCCCCGCCGTCGGGCGTGGCCGGCGCGACGCGCCTCCACCCCGGGCCGCCGGGCCGGATCCGGTCGTGGAACCGTCGCAGCACCGCGGCGTCGGTCGGCGGCGTGAGGAAGGTGACCGCGAGCCAGCCCACCGTGGTGATCGCCACCCCGATCACGAGCTGCACCGCCGCGTCCATGGGCGGCAGGCCCATCCTCGGGCGGAGCACCTCGAAGTACACCGCGACCGCGAACGAGATCACCATCCCCGCGATCTCGCTCCACGCGTTCACCCGCCACCAGTACCACCGGAGCAGGTAGATGAGCCCCGTGCCCGCGCCGATCTGGAGCAGGATCGCGAAGGTGCGGAAGGCGGACTCGAGCGCCAGGGACACCACCGCGGCCAGCGCCACGAGCACCACCGTCGCCACGCGGGCGATCGCGACGTAGTGGCGCTCGCTCCGGTCGCGGGCGACGAAGCGGCGGTACCAGTCCTCCACCACGTACGACGCGCCCCAGTTGAGGTGCGTGCTGATGGTGCTCATGTACGCCGCCGCGAGCGAGGCGAGCATCAGCCCCAGGAGGCCGGCGGGCAGGAAGACGAGCATCGCCGGGTACCCGAGGTCGTTTCCCAGCGTGCGCGGGTCGAGATGGGGGAAGCGCGCCTGGATGGCGGCCAGGTCGGGGTAGACCACGAGCGAGGCAAGGGCGACGAGGATCCACGGCCAGGGCCGGAGGCCGTAGTGCAGCACGTTGAAGAGGAGCACCGAGAGGAGGGACTCCTTCTCGTTCCGCGCCGCGAGCATCCGCTGTGCGACGTACCCGCCGCCGCCCGGCTCCGCGCCGGGATACCAGGTGCTCCACCACTGCACCGTCACCGGGATCACGAACACCATCACGGCGTTCCGCCAGTCGCCGAAGTCGGGGAGCATCGCGGTCCGCCGGGCCACCTCGGGGTTCGAGAGGAGGCCGGCCAGCCCGCCGACGGCGGGATGGGCGAGCGCGTACCACGCCGCCAGCACCGCGCCGACCATCGCGACGCCGAACTGGACCACGTCGGTCAGCACCACCCCGCGCAGGCCGGAGCTCGCGGCATAGATCACCGTCACCGTGGCGCACACCAGGAGCGTCGCCTCCCGGTCGAAGCCGAGCAGGACGCCGGAGATCTTCAGGGCCGCCAGGTTCACCGACGCCATGATCTATATCGGTTTCCACATAGAAACCGGCAACCAGCCCGGGTTTGTGATATCCTTTGTAGGTATCGCCTTCCACCTGCGACGCATTAAAACCAAGCAGTGCCCCGCCATCAAACCGCTGGGAAAATGCCACGTTTGCAACTAAAAGAAGAAATAAGGCAATAAGTATATTTTTTTTCATTTAAATAAATTTTTCAAGTTTCGTTTTAAGAATTTCGACTCCGGTGCCTGCTTTTTCCTCAATATAAACTGCATTTTTTACTACACCCTCCGGTCTGCTTGGATCGACTATAAAAATTGGAGTACCTGATTTTGCGTAATCTACAAGTCCTGCAGCCGGATAAACCGCCATCGAAGTACCAATCGGACGGCGATCAGCATGCCGAGGCCGATCTGGATCAGGCTGCCGACGACGGCGTTGGCCAGGCCGCCGTTTTCGCCCGTCGGCGCCATGCTGGTGGTCAGCGTGTGCAGGCTGAGCGCCGGCAGCCCGCGGGCGACCAGGGTCCAGAGGATCGACGCCAGCAGAAACAGCGCGAGCAGCGCGGCGAGCGACGCGAGCAGCTCGACGAAGCGGCCGGTCAGCTTGCGGCGCGAAGCGCGGGTCTGCATGTCAGCCTCCGATCCGCGGCGCCGCGACCTTGCGCGACAGCAGCAGCACGATGAAGGAAATGATGAACAGCGTCAGACCGAGCCCGAGCAGCGCTGCCATCTTCAGCGATCCCGCGGTCGCTTCGCCGAACTCGTTGGCGATGGTGGAGGCGATCGTCGCCCCTTGCGCGAACAAATTGGGCGACAGGCGGGTGGCGTTGCCGATGACGAAGGTGACGGCCATCGTCTCGCCGAGCGCGCGGCCGAGGCCCAGCATGACGGCGCCGATCATCGCCCGCCGGCCATAGGGCACCGCGACATCGCGGATCACTTCGTAGCGGGTGGCACCCAGGCCGTAGACCGCTTCCTTCAGCACCACGGGCGTCGCGTTCAGGATCTCGACGAA